>CAZSCC010000750.1:0-15792 GCA_964604905.1 uncultured Planctomycetales bacterium | reverse complement strand
GCGGCGGCGCGCGAGGCGGTGGCGACGCTGGAGGGGAAGGCGTCGGCTCTTGCGCCCGTCGCGCCGCCGAAGGTCGAGCGGATGGCCGACCTCTTTGGCCGCCTCAAGAATCCGGATCGATCGGTGCGGGATCATGCCCTGGGTGCGATCGAGCGGCAGGGAGCAAAGGAAGGTTCCGACGGCGTCCTTGAGTGGCTGGAGCGTGGGAACCCTGAAGACCGGCAGACGGCGATCGAGGCGCTGGAACGGCTGGGACTTCCGGAGGCGATCCCGGCGATCGCGGCCCGCTTGAAGGATCCGGTCACGCGCGTGCGCCTCACCGCGGCGGCGTCGCTCTGCCGTCTGGGTCGGCGGGACGGCGTCCCCCTCCTCCTCGAAGAGCGCGCGAACCTGACCGTCCTCAACGCGCTGAAGGAGCCGGCGGAGTGGGGGAAGATCCGGGCGGCGGGGCTGCGCCGTCCCCTGCTCCTGATGAGCCTAAGCGCCTTGAAAGACAACCTGTCCCTATGGGCGGACTTCCTGGGGCTTAAGGTGCGATGGGAGGCGGGGTCGAGAGGCGACCTCGCCCTCTGGTCCGTCCAACTCGACGTTCCGTGGGGCGACCGGAGGCTTTCGAGTGGAAACGCAACGGGAGGCTTGGAGTCCTCCATGGACGACGGCCGCTACGGCGCGATCGTCGAGGCCGAGTTCGTTCGGATCGTGCCCTACGACGAGGCGTGGGACTTCTGGAAGAGGTGGTGGGACGAGCAGCCCAAGTGAGCGCTATCGGACGGAGGGCTCCGCGACCTCGGTCCGCTGGACGAGCCTCTCGAGGCGGTCGGCGAGCGCCCGGGCCTCTTCGCGCGCGTCGGTCAGATCCTCGGCCCCCACCATCTGCCGGAGCAGGTCGAGCTTGCCCTGCTCGTACGGCTGATCCGACGAGAGCGACTGGGCGATGTAGTCCGCCCAGTCGCGCAGTTCCTTGAGCCGCTTGACCACGTGCTCGCGATCGGCGACGACCATCGTTCACCTCCCTGACACGGGCTATTGACCGAGCGCCGGAGACCTGTCGCTGTCCAGGAAACGGACCCGGGGCGGAATTCGTACATCCCTCCGGCGCCCTTTCCACGCCTTGGGGGCCATGTTAAGATGGGCCCCCTCTTATGTGCGGAATCGTGGGCTACGTGGGCGGTCGCGAAGCGCTTCCCGTCCTCCTCGACGGGCTCCGGCGCCTCGAATACCGCGGGTACGACTCTTCGGGGGTCGTCCTGATGAACGGGAAGGGCCTCAAGGTCGCGCGCGCCCCCGGGAAGCTCTCCGCCCTCGAGGGGCGCCTCAAGGCCCATCCCCTCACGGGAAAGGCGGGGCTCGGCCACACCCGCTGGGCCACCCACGGCGGGGTCAACGAGATCAACGCCCATCCCCATCGTTCCTGCGACGGGCGGATCGCAGTCGTCCACAACGGTATCATCGAGAACTACGCCGAGCTCCGGAAATGGATGGTCGGCCACCGGTTCCGCAGCGCCACCGACACGGAGGTCCTCGCCCACCTGGTCGAGCACTTCTACCGGAAGCTGGGGCGTCACCACCCGCTCCGAGCCCTCACGCTTGCCCTAGAGAAGGTCCGAGGCAGCTTCGCCCTCGGCGTCATCTTCGCCGACTACCCCGACCTCCTCCTCGCCGCGCGCGTCAACTGCCCGCTGGTGCTCGGCCTGGGGAAGGACGAGAACTTCCTCGCCAGCGACCTCTCCGCGCTCCTCCGCCACACGCGTCGGATCATCCCGCTCGAGGAGGGGGATGTGGCCAAGATCGACCCCTCGGGAGTCCAGATCTTCGACCGCGAACTCGGCAAGGTCCGGCGCCGGCCCCTCAAGATCGCCTGGAAGGCGGAGACCGCGCTCAAGGGCGGATTCCCGCACTTCATGCTCAAGGAGATCTATGAGCAGCAGCAGACGATCGCCGCCGAGGTCGCGGGCCGCGACGCGGCGCTGGACGACGTTCGTCTCCCTCGTGGCATCGAGCGGGTGGTGGTCGTCGCGTGCGGGACGGCGTGGCACGCCGGCCTCGTCGGAAAGGCGGCGATCGAGGAACTCACGCGCCTCCCCGTTGAAGTCGGGCTCGCGAGCGAGATCCGCACCGGCGACGCCCCCTTCGGTCCCGGGGTGCTGACGGTCGCGGTTTCCCAGTCGGGCGAGACGGCCGACACGCTGGCCGCGGTGCGCCTCGCGCGCGAAGCGGGGTCGAAGGTGCTGGCGGTCACGAACGTGAAGGGCAGCACGCTGGCGCGCGAGGCGGACCAGGTGCTCTTCATGCGCGCCGGGCTCGAGATCGGCGTCGCGGCGACGAAGACCTACACGTCGCAGGTCATGAACATGATCTTCCTGGCGGCCCACCTGGGCCGTCGACGGGGGACGCTCCCGGCCGCGCGGTTCCACGAGCTGCTGCGCGGGGCGCGTCGCCTCCCGGGCCAGGTCGAGCGCGTGCTGGAGGACGTCGGGGAAATCCGGAAATGCGCGAGGAAGTTCAGCCGCGGATACGACTTCATGTATATCGGCCGCCGGTACAACCTGGCGACGGCGTACGAGGGCGCCCTCAAGATGAAGGAGATCACGTACCTCCACGCCGAGGGCTACGGGGCGGGCGAAATGAAGCACGGTCCGCTCGCGCTGGTGGACGATAAGATGACGTGCGTCGCGATCGCGCCTAAGGGGCGGGTGACCGAGAAGATGGTCTCGAACATCCAGGAGATCCGCGCCCGGAAGGGCCGCGTGATCTCGGTCGCGACGAAAGGGGACCGCCGGCTCCGGTCGGTCTCGGACCACGTGTTCGAGATCCCGGCCTGCGAGGAGATCTTCAGCCCCGTGCTGGCGGTGATCCCGCTGCAGCTGCTCGCGTACCATACGGCCGTCGCGCTGGGGCGCGACGTCGACCAGCCGCGCAACCTGGCGAAGTCGGTGACGGTGGAATAAGGAGTCGCCCATGAGAGTGGTGATGTGGCTCGTCCCCCTGCTGCTCGTTCCGCAGGAGGATGCGGACAAGCAGCGCCGGATCCAGCAGGCGCTGGCGTGGTTCGCGGACAAGGACGCGGAGCTCAGCCAGTCGGCCCGCGCGCAGCTCGTGGCGCTCGGCAAGGACGCCGTCCCCGCGATCGAGAAGAAGCTGTCGGAGAAGGGGGTGCTGCCGCTCGTGGGCGTGCTCCGGGAGATCGACCGGAACGCGCCGTCGCCCGAACAATACGCCCTCCCCGCGGACGAGGGTCTGGTCAAGGTCGACAAGGACGCCGCCGACAAGTACCTCCGCGCGAAGTACTCCGAGGCGATGGGCTACGCGAAGAAGAACCAGTTCCAGAAGGGGCTCGACATGGCCAGCGGGCTCCTCGCCCTCGAGCCGCGCCACGCCCTGGGCGACCGCATGAAGCAGCTCCGGCGCTACTGCGAGAACATGATCACGCAGACCTCCCTGATCGAGGCGAAGATCCTCCAGGAGAAGCTGGCGTTCGTGGCCGGCGAGCCGGTGGCGCTGACGATGCGCCTCAAGAACATCTTCAAGAGCGCCGTGACGATCCGCTACGAAGGCGCGGAAGGGAAGCAGCCCGAGGGGATGGCGGTGATCGAGATCGAGGCGAGGCTCCACCGGCTCGACGGCGAGTCGACCACCGCCACGCGGCACCAGGAGTTCCCGTTCGAGGGGGAGATCCCCCTCGCGACCGGCGCCCAGTGGGAGCGGAAGCTCGCGCTCGACACGGCGTTCGGCCTGCCCGACGAGCTCGACGTGCAGACGGTCACGGTGAACGCCTGGACGCAGCCCAGCAAGATCGACACGGATGGCGTCAACATCACGAGGAAGCTCCAGTTTGAGCCCGCCGTCCTCAAGCTGGTGCCCAAGCGCTACTCCCACTTCCTGGAGGACCCGCTCGGGTGGCTCTCGAAGACGATCGAGACCGGCCAGCCTGCCCAGGAGACGTGGATCTGCGTCCAGGTCCTCCCGGCCGAGGACCGGCGCAAGGGGGCGGAAATCCTCGTTCGCGCGATGGAGAAGACCGAAAACCCGAAGTACGTCCCCGCCCTCGAGAGGATGCTGACGGAGCTCACGGGGGAGAGGTTCGGGGCGGACGTCAGGAAGTGGTCCGATTGGCTGGCCAAGCAGGGACAGGACAAGAAGAAGAAATGAAGCCCCCTCGCGAGCAGGTGAAGGACCTCCTCCGCGGCACGGTGATCGTGCATTCGGAGGAGGAGCTGCTGAAGAAGCTGGAGAAGGGCGCGCCGCTCCGCGTGAAGCTGGGCGTCGATCCGAGCTCGCCCGACATCCACCTGGGCCACACCGTCGTCCTCCGCAAGCTCCGCCAGTTCCAGGACCACGGCCACCAGGCGGTGCTGATCATCGGCGACTTCACGGCGCTCGTGGGCGACCCCACGGGGAAGAAGAAGACCCGCCCTCAGCTCGATCCGGCCGAGGTCGAGGCGAACGCGAAGACCTATATCGAGCAGGTGGGGAAGGTGCTCGACGCGACGCGCCTCGAGATCGTGCGGAACAGCTCGTGGCTGAAGTCCCTCCCGTTCTACGAGCTGATCAAGCTCGCGGCGAAGATGACCGTCGCCCGCTTTATGGAGCGGGACGACTTCTCCAAGCGGTACAAGGAAGGCGTCCCGATCCATCTCCACGAACTCCTCTACCTCGTCATGCAGGCGTACGACTCGGTGGTCGTGAAGGCGGACGTCGAGCTGGGCGGCACCGACCAGCTCTTCAACCTGATGGTCGGGCGCGACCTCATGCGCGACATGGGGCAGGAGGCGCAGGTGGCCCTGACCACCCCGATCCTGACCGGCCTGGACGGCCACGACAAGATGTCGAAGTCGCTGGGCAACCACATCGGGGTCTCGATGGACCCGTTCGAGATGTACTCGCGGGTCATGTCGATCCCGGACGCGAACATGAAGGAATGGTACACGCTCCTGACGGGCCTCCCGATGGACGAGGTGGAGCGCCTCTGCGCGAAGATACACCCGAAGATGGCCAAGGACCGGCTCGGCCGGGAGATCGTGAACAGCTTCCATGCAGGACAGGCGGACGAAGCGGCGGCCGAGTGGGACAAGCGGTTCTCCAAGGGGGAGATGCCGAAGGACGTCCCCGAGATCGAGACCCCGGCGGAGATCGGGATCGTGGACCTCATCCTGCTGACGAAGATCCCTCCCTCGAAGGGCGAGTCGAAGCGCCTCATTGAGCAGGGCGGCGTCGAGCTGGACGGCGCCAAGATCACCGACATCAAGGCCGTCGTGAAGGTGAGGGACGGGATGATCCTGAAGGTCGGCAAGAAGAACAAGTTCTTCAAGCTGAAGCCGAAGTAGCCGCCAGCTTTCAGCCCTCAGCTCTCAGCCGGAAACTGAAAGCTGGAGGCTGATGGCTGATCGCTCGCGCGACTGGGACCTGGGTCAGACGCTGATCGAGAAGGGCCTATGCAGCCTCGATCAGGTCCGGGAAGCCCTCTCCATCCAGGACCGGATGAAGGCGATGGGGGTCGTCCCCAAGCCGCTCCCGGAGATCCTGCTCGAGAAGGGGTACGTCACCGCGGAGCAGCTCCGGGAGGCCGGAATCCAGGTCACGGTAGTGCCGAAGCCAGCGCCGCGGCCGTCCGCGGTCCGGCGCCCCGAGCGGAAGCGGTCGCCGGCTCCGTGGTTCGCCCTCGTGGCGGCGAGCGGCGTCGTCGCGCTCCTCCTCTTCTTTGCCGGCGACATCCTCAAGGCCCTCAACCCGCCGAAGACCGCCTCGAAGGCCGTGGAGCCCGCCGGCCCCAGCGACGCCGAGAAGGCCGACCGCGCGGCGAAGGACGACCTCGATCGCATCGCCGCCTTCGCCCGGACGGCGAACGACTTCGAGAACGCCGACGAGGTCGCGAAGCGCTACGACGCGTACATGAAGAAACACGCGGGGCAGAAGTGGGAGCTGGAGGCGAACCGCGCGCTGCAGGAGTACCGCGGGAAGGCGGACGCGTTCGCGCGGCCGCGGCTCGAGGAGATCCTGACGCAGGAGGTGGCGCTCCGCGAGCAGGGACGGACCGCCGAGCTCATCAGGCGCCTCCGCGCGTTCCCCGCCCGGTTCCTTCAGGTCACCGAGTCGGGCCGCGTCGTCCGGGAGAAGCTCTCCGAGCTGACCGCCCGCCAGAGAGAGGCCTACCTGCGCGACAAGGCCGAGGCGGAGAAGCTGCTCCGGGAGAGGAAGTTCGAGGCGGCGCTGGACAAGGTCGTCGCGCTCAAGCTTTCGGCGCCCGAGGAAAGCCTGAACGAGGTGGGCGACTTCCAGACGCGGATCGACTTCGAATACAAGGCCGCGACGCAGAAGGTCCGGCAGGAGCTGGCGGACGTCTACTATAAGATCGACGGCTCCTTCAAGGAGGCCCTCTTGCGCCGGCCCTGCGATCCGCGGAAGGCGGCGGCGGCGGTGGGAGAGTTCCTCTACGCGCCGTGGCACGAGGAGCAGCGGCCGTTCGTCCGGATGCGGGGGGTGGACTACGACGCCCTCAAGAAGGCGCTGGACGAGTGGAGGCCGGAGGCGGTCGCCGCCGCGTGCGAGGCGGTCGTGCCGGACGCCGCGTCGCCCGACGCGCTCTCGACCGCCGAGACGGCGATGCTCGACCTCCGGAACGCGGCGCTCGTGGCGCTCTTCTACCGCGACCTCGACGCGACGTATCCGAAGGTGGTGGCGGGTCGGGAGCCGCTGGACCTCCCGGACCTGGGTGCGGGCCGTTTCGAGAAGCGGGGCGACAAGACGGTCTTCGTGGCGGACGGGAGGGGCGTGATCGACCAGCCGCTCTCGGAGGTGGACCTGGCGACGATCGCGATGCGGGCGGGCCCGCTCGATGCCGGGAGGCACGCGCGGGTGGGGTTCTACTACTACTACACGGCGCCCTCGCAGGTCCAGCGGGCGTACGCCCATCTGCTCGAGGCGCAGAAGGGAGGGGTCAAGGGGGTGCGGCCCTACCTCTCGAACCTGGCGGCCGCCGCGCAGGCGGAGCTTTCGCGGACCCTTCGGGTCAAGTTCGACGCCGCGACGGACTTCTTCAAGCGGAAGCAGGGCCCCCAGGCGAAGAAAGTGCTGGAGGAGGTCCTGGAGCAGCCGGAGCACCCGTTCGTGAAGGCGAAGCGGGTCGAGATCGAGAAGATGCTCTTCGAGATCGCGGAGGGGAGCGAGAAGGAGCGCCGGCTCGCGGTGACCTACAAGGGGAAGGGCGAGGCGCTCGACGGCGGCCGGGCGCGGATCACCTACGACTTCTCGGACAAGGCGCACCTGGACGCGTTCGAGTTCGTGACGGAGGAAGGGGCGCGGAAGTTCAAGGGGCGGTGGAGGCTTGAGCGCGGGGCGCTGGAGTCGTCGAGCGAGCCGTCGGTGATGTGCTGGAAGACTCCGGTGAAGGGGGACGTGGTCCTCGAGTACGACCTCGCGATCCTGGAGGAGCCGCAGAACATCGTGGTCGACCTGTACTACCACAAGGGCCAGTCGAGGCACTACGCGGCGGTGATGGGGTTCGACTGGGTGGGGAAGGCGGACGGCGACGCCCAGAACACGGCGGAGGACCGGTTCGGGATCCCGCGGACCTGCGTGATCAAGTACCCGGTCTTCGTGGACAAGTCGCGCTGGGTGCTGGCCGAGCACTGGGAGAACTGGAGGACGCGCCTCGTGGGAGGTCCCAAGGGCGGGGCGTGGAAGCCTTCGAAAGGAAAGACTCACCGGATCCAGTTCGCGCGGGAAGGGAAGTCGGTCCGCCTGCTGGCCGACAAGGCGGTCGTGTGGGAAGGGGAGGACGACGCCTACACCGAGGGACAGATCCTCTTCTTCAGCGACAGCCGCTGCCGCGTCGGGAACCTCTCGGTCGCCTTCAGGCCCGAGTGACGGGCCTTCGGCCGGGGAGCCTCGACTAACCTCCGCTCAGGGCGGCCACGATGAAGACCTCGTCCTGCCCGCCCACCGGGGTGGAGAGGTCGCGGACGACGCGGCCGTTGACGTGGAAGAGGATCGTCGGCCGGATCTGGTCCTGCTCGTCGACGATGCGGAATCGCAGGCCGGGGTATTTCCGGTCGAGCCCGTTCAGGAGCGCGTCGAGGGTCGGTCCGTCGGCCTCGAGGTCGGCGCGGCCCCCCGTGTAGGAGAAGAGCGGCGACGGCACCCGCACCCGCGTCATCCGAGCATCCCGGTCTCGACCGAGGTGACGGACGGGAGATCGGACGCGAGCGGCTCCCAGGCGGCCCCCTCGTTCCGGCTCATCCAGAGTTGGCCGCCCGTGGTGCCGAAATAGAGGCCGAGGGGGTCACCCGCGTCGGCCGCAAAGGCCTGCCGTTTGACCGTCCACCACGCCTGGGCGCGGGGGAAGCCCTTGTCCTGCCGCTTCCACGACGTTCCCCCGTCGCGCGTCACGTAGGCGGCGGGCCGGCCGCCGGGCGAGACGCGCGGCCATGCCTCGCTCCCGTCCATCGGGAAGACCCACGCCGTGTCGGGGTCGCGCGGGTGGAGGACCATGGGGAACCCGATGTCGCCGATCTCCTTGGGCATGGCCTTTCCGATGCGCGTCCACGTCTCCTCCGGCCGGTCGATCCGGTACAGGCCGCAGTGGTTCTGCTGGTAGAGGCGGTCGGGGCGCTGGGGATGCATGCGGACGCAGTGGGGGTCGTGGCCGTAGGGCGGGTCCTTGACGGGGATGAAATCTGCGGCGACGCCCTTGTTGAGCGGCTTCCAGTCGCGGCCGCCGTCGGTGCTCTCGAAGAACCCACCCACCGAGAATCCGGCATAGAGGTGGTCGGCATCGCGCGGGTCGACCAGGATCGAGTGGGTGTTGGGGTCGTCGGGAGGGGAGTTCTCGGGCGCTCCCCGCCACTTCGGGCGTTCGGGGTGCTCGTTGAATCCGGCGACGCCCTGCCACGTGGCGCCTCCGTCCTCGGATCGGAAGATCCCGTGCGGGGCGGTGCCGGCGTACCAGGAGCCTGGCTGGCTCCGGTGTCCCGGGGTGAGCCAGAAGACGTTTTTCACCGACTCGCCGCTCCCCTTCGGGAAGGCGGGGGGCTTCGCGGTCTCCTTCCACGACTTTCCCCCGTCGGTCGAGCGGAAGACGGTCGGCCCGAGGTGGCCGGTCTTGGCGGCCATGAGGATCGTCTTCGGGTCGCGCGGATCCTGGACGAGGTGGTAGACGGTCTGCCCCAGCAGGTGGGGACCGACGACCTTCCACTTCCTGCGCGCCGAGTCGCCGTGGTAAAGGAAGGCGCCCTTGCGCGTGCCCACGAGCAGGACGATTCGCGGGGTTTTCATGGGAAACATGATACAATCCCGCCCCCCATGGACAAACTTCCCGTCGTCGCGATCGTCGGTCGCCAGAACACCGGCAAATCCTCGCTGCTCAACGCGATGGCGGGCCGGCGGGTGTCGATCGTCGACCCGATGCCCGGCGTGACCCGCGACCGGGTGAACGCGATCATTTCCCACCGCGGGGCGGCCTTCGAGCTGGTCGACACCGGCGGGATCGGCCTCAAGCCCGGCGAGGAGTTCCACGACGAAGTGGAGCGACAGATCGAGCGGGCGATCGAGGAGGCGGCGGTGCTGATCTTCCTCGTGGACATGCAGGCGGGCGCGACGACGATGGACAAGCGGATCGCCTCCCGGTTCCGCGACAAGAAGGTCGTGCTCGTTGCCAACAAGGCGGACAACCCCGAGCTGGAGAAGGCTGCAACGGAGTTTTTCGAGCTGGGCCTCGGGGAAGCCTTCCCCGTGGCGGCGGCGCACCGCCGGAACATCCGGGAGTTGATGGACAAGCTCGCCTTCATGCTCCCGGCGGCGCCGGTTCCCACGAGAGGGCTTTCGATCGCGGTCGTCGGCAAGCGGAACGTCGGAAAGTCGACGTTCATCAACGCGCTGGCGGGCGAGGAGCGCGTGATCGTGAGCGAGAAGCCGGGGACCACGCGGGACGCGGTGGACGTCGTGATCGACAAGGGGGGGAAGCGGTTCATCCTGGTGGACACGGCGGGGCTCCGGAAGAAGCAGAAGGTGGAGAATTCGGTCGAGCTGTTCGGCCGGGTGCGGACCGAGGAGGCGATCCATCGGGCCGACGTGGTGGTCTTCATGATCGACACCATGGAGAAGATCACGGAGATGGACAAGCGGATCGCGGGGTCGATCGAGGCGGAGAAGAAACCGGTGGTGGTGGTGCTTAACAAGTACGACCTGGTGCCGAAGGGCCACACGCCGGACGAGTTCCTGACCTACATCACCAAGGCGATGCCGATCCTCCGCTACGCGCCGATCTCGATGATCTCTGCCCGGAAGGGCGAGCGGGTGTGGGAGGTGATCGAGATCTGCACCGAACTGCACGCGCAGTCCGGGGTGAAGGTCCCGACGCCGGAGCTCAACCGGGCGCTGGACGCGGCCGTGAAGATGCGGTCGCCCAGCGGCCGCGGACCGCGCTCGGCCCGGGTGTACTACGCGACGCAGCGCGGCGCCCACCCTCCGCGCTTCATCGTCTTCGTGAACGACGTCCGCTCGTTCGCCGGCGACTACATCCGCTACCTCGAGGAGAAAATGCGCGAGCTCCTTCCCTTCCACGAGGTGCCCATCCGCCTGGAACTCCGCGGCAAGAAGAAGCCCGAGAGGCGATAGCCCGCCGTACCCAGGCTCCCTGGATGAATCCTGCGGACTGTTTCAAGGGCGGGAACTCCCAACTCCCTCGAACGAGAACCGCCAGCGGGATCGCAGGAGGGTCAGTTGGGCGGCCCGAAGGCGGAGGAAGGCGGAGGCGAGGGAACTCCGGAGGCGGAGGAGGAAGTCGCTGGCCGGGCGGGGCGAGCGGAAGCCCCGGTAGCGGGAGGGGCCTGGCTCAGATTCCCCCATGGGCTTTGGACCAGACCTCGGGGTTCTCGAGGAACTCGCGGATCCCTCTGATCTGGTCGGAGCTGAAGTACTGGAGCGCCTCCGCGGCGTCGATCATGTGGCGCCACGTGGTCAGCGCGTGGAGCGTGATCCCGGCGTCCTGGATGATCTGCGGGGCCTTGGGGAAGATCCCGTAGTAGAAAACCACCACCGAGTGCTCGGAGACGCCGCCGCCGGCGCGGATCGCGTTGAGGAAATTGACCTTGCTCGCCCCGTCGGTGGCGAGGTCCTCGACGAGCAGGACCCTCTGGCCGGCCTTGAGCTCGCCCTCGATCTGCTGGGTCTTGCCGACCTCCTTGGGCTTCTTGCGGATATAGATGTAGGGCAGGCTCATCGCCTCCGCCATCCACGCCCCATAGGAGATCCCGGCCGTCTCGCCGCCGGCGACCACGTCGAACTTCGCGGCGGAGCACTCCTCCGCCATGAGCTTGATGATCTCGCGGCGCTCGGGGACGAAGGTGATGACCTTCCGGCAGTCGACGTAGACGGGGCTGGCCCACCCGGAGGTGAGCTTGAAGGGCTTTTCGAGGTTGCACCCGATCGCCTTGATGGAGATCAGGATTTCGGAGGCGCGGCGCGCTTTCGGGCTGATCTGGATCGTCATGGGCGGGAAAATACCACAAAGGCTCGATGGACACAAAGGATACGGGGGCTATCGCCGTTCATCGTGAAATCTCCACGCGGTTGCGGCCGTTGCGTTTGGCGGCGTAGAGGGCGGCGTCGGCGCGCTTGAGGAGCGCGGCAGGCGTCTCGCCCGGCCGGAGGGCCGCGACGCCGATCGAGACCGTGCAGCGGATGGGCTCCTCCTGCGCGTTGAAGGGATGGTCCTCGATCGCGCGGCGCACGTCCTCAGCGACGCCCCGCGCCTCGTCGGCCGGCAAGCCGGGGAGGATCGCCACGAATTCCTCGCCGCCGTAGCGGGCCACCAGCCCGTCCGACCGCCGGACCTGCAACTTGAGGAGCCCCGCGGTCTCGAAGAGCACCGCGTCGCCGACCGGGTGACCGTAGACGTCGTTCTTGTCCTTGAAGTGGTCCAGGTCCGCCATCAGGATCGCGACGGGCTCCTGCGACCGGACCAGGTCTTCGAGCCGGAAGTCGAGGTACTGCCGCGTCCACACGCGGGTGAGCCCGTCCAGGGTGGCGCGCTCGAAGAGCTCGGCGTTGGTGAGCGCGATCCCGACCTCGGCGGCAAAGACCACTAGGAGCTCGAGGTCCTCCGGCGAGAAGCTGCCCTTCGAGGTCTTGTCGGTGACCGAGAGGACGCCCACCACGGAAGGCGCCGATTTCAGGCCCTCGCCGCGCGAGACCACCGGCGCGATGGCGAAGCTCGACGTTTCGTAGGGCCGCGGTCCGCGGGCGTCGGTCACGAGGAGCGGTTTCGCCTCCTGGAAGGCCCGGCCCGCGAAGCCCTCGCCGGGACGGAGGCGCGCGCTCGGCCAGAGCGAGCGGTCGATGCAGTTGGACTCCGCCACCTCGAGGTGCTCCCCCTTGGCGTCGAGGAGCATGAGCGATGCCTTGCTGCACTCGAAGATGGCGCAAGCCTGCGCGATCGCCTCCGCGAGGATCGACTCCCTCGAGAGATAGGAGCTCAGCCGCTGGGAGCTCTCCCCCAGCCGCTGAAGCGCCCGGCGGTGCGCCACTTCGCGCTCGAGGCTCAGCACGTTCTGCAGGGCGCTGGCGGCGTGGGAGGCCACCGCGTTGAAGAGGTTCAGGTCCGCTTCGCCGTACCGGGCGGAGGTCAGGAGGATCGCCCCCAGGAGGCGCTCGCCGTGGAAGAGCGGCGCGCACAGGGTCGACCGCGGACCGTCCTGGGCGAGGACCGATTCCAGGCTCTCGACGGCGGCGGAGAGGATCGCCCTCGAGGGGCGCCCCGGCGCGGCCCCGCGCTCGGCCCGGACCTGGAGTTCGCCCTGCGGGTCGGCGACCAGGAGGAAGCAGCGATCGGGGCGGAAGGCGGAGAGCAGATGGGAGAGGAGGCGGTCGGCGAACCCGCTGAGCTGGAGCGAGGCGTTGAGCGCGGTCCCGACCTCGTAGAGCCGCTCGAGGTTCGTGCGGACCACGGAGGCGTCCACGAGGACCCGGGTGCGGGAGACGATCCGGGAGTCGTCGGGGCCGGGGTCGCGGCGCAGGGCGGGCTCGTCGCTGAAGAGGAGCGCAACCGCGGCGATCGAGACGATGTCGCCGTGGCGGAGGGGGTGCTCGGTGACCTCGCTGCCGTTGACGCTGAGGCGCGCGGCGGGGTCGCTCCGGGCGATGCGAAAGACTCCGTCCTGCAGACGGATCGTCGCGTGGTGGGGAAGGACGCCGGGGTCGGCGAGCGAGACCATGCTGTCCTTCCCGCTCCCGATCGAGGTGACGGGAGGGAGCGGCAGGGCGTTCCCCATGTTCCGGCCATCGATGAAGACCAGTTGGGCCACGGGGGGATTGTATCATCCGGCGGAGCCGTTTATGATGGGGGCATGAGGGGGATTTTGAGCCTCCTGTGCCTGGCCGTGCCGGGCGCGGGGGAAGAGAAGGGGAAGTATGCGCTCTCCTTCTTCGGGCAGCCCGCCGGCACGGAGGAATACCGCCTCGAGGAGTTCGAGAACGGCAACACCGTCCTCCACGCCCGCTCCAAATTCGAGGTCCGTGTCCAGGCGAAGGCGACGGCCTTCTCCGTCGACACCATGCTGACGGTGGACAAGGCGTTCAAGCCGATCCGCTACGCGGGGCTCGAGGAGGCGGGGGGGCAGTCGAGGCGCTCGAAGATCGAGTGGAAGGACGGCGCCGCCTATCCCGAGCCGCGACGGGCGGTGAAGACGTCGGCCGTCCACGTGCTGGACAACAACGTCTACGCCCAGTTCATCCCCATCCTCCGGCGCTTCGAGGGGCCGAAGAAGAAGGTGAAGGTCTTCAGCCCCGTGACGATGTCCGACGTCGAGCTCTCGATCGAGGACAAGGGGGAGACGATCCTGAAGGGCAGGGAGGCATCCTTCAAGGTCCGCGAGATCCAGATCACCCTCGGCGCCTCCGGCATCACGGCCCATATGGACGAGAAGAAGCGGGTCGTGCGGCTCTCGAGTCCGCTCGTGGGCGCGCTTGCCGAGCTCGAGGGGTTCGAGGGGCTGACGCCGGAGTCCCGGGGGGGCGAAATCCGGCGGCCGGAGACCGTGGTCGAGTTCGACGTCGCGTTCCCGAGCGGAGCGACCACGCTGGCCGGCTCGATCACGATGCCGCGCGGGACGAAAGGGGCTCCCGCGGTCGTCCTCATCTCCGGGTCCGGCCCGCAAGACCGGAACGAGAACGTCGTCCGCGGGAAGGGCGACTCCGAACAGTTTGCGTGGCAGGGGCCGGATTGGAACATCTTTAAATCGATCGCCTACGCGCTCTCGGGGGCGGGCGTCACGGTGCTCCGGTACGACGACCGCGGTTGCGGAAAGAGCGGCGGGGACTTCGCGTCGGCCAAGCTCTCCGACTTCACGGCGGACGTGGAGGCGGCGGTGGCCTACCTGCGCTCGCGGGACGACGCGGGCCCGGTCGGCCTCGTGGGCCACAGCGAAGGGGCGATCATCGCCCCCATCGTCGCGTCGCGGGACGAGGGGATCCGGGCGATCTTCCTCATGGCGGGGACGGCGAGGCCGCTCGACGCGGTGCTCCTCGAGCAGATCGGGGCGCGGATGCGCGAGTCGGGGCTGAAAGAGGAGGCGCTCGGGCCGCTCCTTGAAGGCCAGAAGGCGGTCTTCGCGCGGATCAAGGGCGCGAAGGAGGACGTCCTCGAGATCGACGAGCGGAAGACGTTCATCGGCTGGATGCGCGAGCATTTCCAGCACGATCCGCTCGCGCAGATCGCGAAGGTGAAGGCTCCCGTGGTGATCCTGCAGGGGACGATGGACCGGCAGGTCTTCCCGGAGCACGCCGGGATGCTGGCGAAGGCGCGGCCCGGCGCCGAGCTGCGGATATTCCAAGGCCTCGACCATCTCTTCATGAAGTCGGAGGGAAAGGTGGGCGAGTATGCCGACCCGGACCGCCGGGTCGACCCCGAGTTTCTGAAGGTCCTCGCCGAGCGCGCGGCGGCCCTCCTGAGATGACGTCATGATGATCCGGCTTTCCGACGCCTTGAGCGCGAAGGACCGCGAGCACCTGCGGAAGATCCTCAACGCAAGCCTCTCGACCACGAAGCTCGGGCTCAAGGCGGTGTCGAGCGTGGGCGAGTTCCTGAGGGACGACACCTACATCGACGACGCTTCGCTGCAGGCTTGGAAGGAGCTGGCGCAGACGGAGCGCGAGCGCCTGATCTCGGAGCTGATCTGGCGGGTGACCTGCCACCTGGACGGCTCGATCACGCGCGTGCTGGGAGTGACCACGTATCCGCTGGGGAGGGACTTCGCGGCGGTGCAGTCGGAGCAGGAGGGCCGCGACATCTTCTGCCTCGCGGTCGTCACGTAAGACGGTCCAGCCGGGCATCCAGGGATGTGACTCACCCCAAAGCCGCAAAGAACAGCCTCCTTTGAGTTCTTTGTGACTTTTGGGTGCAGCTCGGCGAGCCAGCGTGGAGGAGCCTTCAGACCCTCGCGCAGCGGCGGCAGCGGGCCTCGTACTTGTCGGAATGGCCCACGTCGATCCGCTTCTTCCC
This sequence comes from uncultured Planctomycetales bacterium, assembly GCA_964604905.1. Lineage (GTDB taxonomy): Bacteria > Planctomycetota > MHYJ01 > MHYJ01 > JACPRB01 > JACQFK01. Next base: position 299 of record CAZSCC010000750.1, on the reverse strand, counting down.
CTCGCTCACGCGGTGGCTCCGTCCCGCCGGCCCCCCGCAGACCACGCAGACCGCGAGGTTCTTGGTCACGTACTCCGCGACCGCCATGAGGCGGGCGATCGGGTCGAAGGGCTTGCCGCGCCAGTCCTGGTCGAGGCCGGCGACGATCACGCGGCGGCCGTCCTGCGCCAGGCGCTGGCAGGCGGAGACGAGCTTGCCGTCGAAGAAGTGGGCCTCGTCGATCCCCACGACCTGGGTGTTGGGGCGGACCTTGTCCAGGACCTCGGCCGCGGTCTTGACCGGGAGCGAGGGGACGCGGA
>CAZSCC010000749.1:0-30107 GCA_964604905.1 uncultured Planctomycetales bacterium | reverse complement strand
TCGGGCGGCGAAGTCATCCTGGACGGCCTGAACCTGTCCCTGACGGCTCCGGGACGAATCACGTTCTAGTTCCAGATGCCAGATGCAAGAGCGGAGTAAAGAGATGTCACGAGTGCTGGTGGGGGTGTGCATCGCCCTCGTAGGAGTCGGGGTTCTGGTCCGCCTGTGCGCGCGTCCCGAAGACGGGGATGCCGCGCACAAGGCGGACCGGACCCAGGCGCCGTCGGGGGGCCGGACGGCGCCCCCACCGGCCTCGATTTCATCGCCCTCGCCTGACGCCCCTGTGGGGACGCCGGAGGCGACGGTCGAGCTCGAATCCAACCCGAAGGCGGGGGTCGTGGCCGCTCCGGGCACCCCGGCCTCGCGGAACGTGCCGGAACTCCTGCTGAAGAAGCGGGAGGAGTCCGAGAAGAGGAAGATCGAGGAGCGCAAGAAGGTCGACCGGATCCTGGAGCAGCTCGGCGAAGAGGAGAAGAAGAGGAAGGAAGCCCGGAAGAAGCGGGACGAGGAGCTTCGGGCCCGGGGCATCGACCCCACCAAGCGCCCCCTTCCGCCACCGCTCATCGAGCCGCCCGACCTCGGCCCCCCCGTGGTGCTCGAGAAGAAGTAAAACCCGGCCCCGGCCGGCCCACCCTGAATTTGACCCCACCGCCTCCTTAGGATAGAATTCCCACGCTTGGATTCACCCTCCACGTCCGCTTCGTTTCGACCCCTCATGGAGTTCCTCCTGGGGACCGCCGATCCAGGCGCCACCGCCCTCCTCGCGGAGAACCGGACTCCCGTGACCTTCGCGCGGCTGAGGGAGCATGTGGAGACCACCACGGAGCGGCTGAGATCCCTGGGCTTTCGGCCCGCGGATCGTGCGGCGCTGGTGCTTCCGAACGGCCCGGATCTGGCCACGGCGTTCCTCTCGGTTGCCGCGTGCGCCGGGGCGGCTCCCTTGAACCCCGCCTACAAGGCGGAGGAACTGGAGTTTCACTTACGGAGCGCGAAGGCTCGGGCGATCCTCGTCGAGCGGGGATCCCCTTCGCCCGCAATCGGGGTGGCCCGGACCCTGGGCCTGCAGGTGGTCGAGATCACCCCTACTGCAGAAGCGGGAGTCTTCTCCCTGAAGGGGGAACCCCTCGAGGCGCGCGGGCCGGCAGCGGAGCCCGAACCGGAAGACGTCGCGCTCCTTCTCCACACCTCGGGGACGACGGCGCGCCCGAAGCTCGTGCCCATTTCCCACGCCAATCTCCGGGCGGGCACCGAGAACTTCCTCCGAATGACCCCCTTGGAACCGGACGATCGATCCCTCAGCTTCATGCCCCTGTTCCACGTCGGCGGGCTCCTCACGTGCTACTTCGTGGGTCTGGCGGCAGGGGGGAGCGTGGTTTGCCTCCCCGGCTTGGACAGCTCCCGCTTCCCCCGCTGGCTGGAGGAGTACTCGCCCACGTGGTTCAGCGCGGTCCCGGGGATGCTGCAGGCCCTCCTTGATCGGCATGGCGGAGATCTCTCCGTCCTGCGCAGTCCGCGGCTCCGCTTGATCCGGGCCATCTCCTCGCCCTGTGCCCCGGAACTCCACCTGCGGGCGGAGGCAGCCTTTGGCGCGCCCGTCAGCGAGTCCTACGGTCTCACGGAATCGACCATGTCGGCCGCCTGCATCCAGATCGCTCCTCGCCGATGGAAGCCCCGGTCGATCGGAACGGCCCGAGGCAGCACCGAGGCGGCCATCATGGATCCCGGAGGCAGGCTGCTGCCGGCCGGCGAGACCGGGGAGATCGTCCTCCGCGGCCCCAGCATCATCCGGGGATACGAGGACAATCCCGACGCCAACCGGGCCGCATTCGTGAACGGATGGTTCCGCACCGGGGATCAGGGATCGATGGATGCCGAAGGGTTCCTGTTCCTGGGGGGCCGGCTCAAGGAACTCATCGACCGCGGGGGCGAGAAGATCTCGCCCTTGGAGGTGGAGGAGGTACTCCTGGCCCATCCGGCGGTCCACCGGGCGGCGGTCTTTCCCATCGCCCATCCCACCCTGGGACAGGAGGTGGCTGCTGCCGTGGTTCTCCGAAACGGGGGCCTCGAGGAAGCCGCCCTCCGCAGCTTCGCCGCGGCGCGGCTGGCGGACTTCAAGGTGCCGAGAAGGATACTCTTCCTTCCGGAGATCCCGACGGGTCCGACGGGGAAGGTGCAGAGACTCAAACTGGGAGAGGTGCTGGGCCTGAACGCCGGACGGGCACGGTTCGACGAGCCCCGCAGCCCCCTGGAGATCGAACTTTCGAAGATCTGGTCCCGCATCCTGAGGGTCTCCCGGGTCGGTCTTGGGGACGACTTCTTCCAGCTCGGCGGGGACTCGATGAGCGCAGCCGAGTTGATCGAAGCGATCCGGAGCGCGACGGGAGTGGAGTTTCCGAGAATCCGGCTGATGCAGAACTCCACGCTCGCCGGCCAAGCCGCAGCCATCGCCCAACTGCAGGGCGCCGCGCGGGTGGAGGAAAGCGAGATCGACCGGATGGTGAGAGAGCTGGAAGAGGGAAGGCCTGAAGCCTGACGCGTCCTCATCCGGCAAACGCCGTCAATTGAAGTTTCGTCGGATCCGGGATAGAATCACCACTCGTTGGATCCCTCGACACTTCATCATGAATCCACGCCGCTTTCGGCCTTCCTGACCGGGAAGGCCGATCCTCGGGCGACCGCGATTCTCGCGCCAGACCGGTCGCCGATCACCTTCGTGAGGCTCCGGGAGCATATCGAATCGACCGCCGAAAGTCTGCGCGGACTGGGAGTGAGGCCCGAGGACCGGGTAGCCCTGGTGCTCCCCAACGGTCCAGATCTCGCCACGGCGTTCCTGTCGGTCGCTTCATGCGCCGGAGCGGCGCCGCTGAACCCGGCGTACCGGAAAGAGGAGATCGAATTCCATCTGGCCTCGGTGAAAGCCCGCGCAATCATCGTCCAGCGGGGCGGGTCGGGTGCGGCTAGAGAGGCGGCCCGGACCCGGGGCGTGAGAATCCTGGAACTCACCCCCTCGGCGGAAGCGGGGGTCTTCTCGCTCCGAGGAGAGCCTGTCGGGGTGCCGGGGCCGCGGCGGGATCCGAGCCTGGAGGATGTTGCCCTTCTCCTTCATACCTCCGGGACCACCGCGCGGCCCAAGCTCGTACCGATCACCCATGCGAACTTACGGGCCGGCACGGAGAATTTCCATCGGATGACCGGCATCGGTCCGGACGACCGCTGTCTGAGTTTTCATCCCCTGTTCCATGTAGGAGGCCTCCTCAGCAACGTGTTCGTCAGTCTCGCGGCGGGGGGGAGCGTGGCGTGCCTGCCGGCGCTCGACCCTACGCGGTTTTTCGCGCGGCTTGCGGAGTTTGACCCGACGTGGTGCGGCGCGGTTCCTGCCATGCTCCAGGCCATCGTGGCAACGAACGAGTCGAACTCCGGACGCACGCGAAGGGGCCGTCTTCGCTGGCTCCGCGTGGGCGCTTCACCCTGCCCACCCGCGCTCCAGGAGCGAGCAGAGACCGTGATCGGGGCTTTCGTCCGACCGGCCTACAACATGACGGAGTCCACGCTCATGGTCGCCTGCGCTGCGATCCCTCCCGCTCCGCGCAAGCGCGGGTCGGTGGGCCGGCCGGGCGGCACGACCGAGGTTGCCATCATGGACAGCGGCGGTACCCTCCTTCAAGCGGGCGAAACGGGGGAAATCGTCCTCCATGGCCCCAGCGTCGTGAAGGGGTACGAGGACAATCCCGAGGCCGACCGGGAGTCCCACACCGGGGCTTGGTTCAGGACCGGCGACCAGGGGTTCATGGACCCGGATGGATTTCTTTTCCTGTCAGGACGGCTGAAGGAACTCATCAACCGCGGAGGAGAGAAGATCTCGCCCCGCGAAGTGGAAGAAGTCCTTCTCGCCCACCCGGCCGTTTCGGGAGCGGTGGTTTTTCCGGTGCCTCACCGCTCTCTGGGACAAGGGGTAGGGGCCGCGGTGACCCTCCGGGGCGGTGCCCCGCCGAACGAGGGAGACCTGCGCAAGTTCGTCGCGTCGCGGCTGGCGACGTTCAAGGTCCCTTGGAGAATTGCATTCTTCGCCGAGCTCCCCGCCGGCCCCGGCGGAAAGGTGCAGCGTCTCAAGCTGGCGGAAACGCTCGGGTGGGTCGAGTCCCCCGCCGCGGCCGGCAAACGACGGCTCCATGAAGATCCGGAGTCTCCCCTGGAACGACGCTTGGCGGAGATCTGGAGGGCCGTGTTGAGGATCCCCTACGTGGGAATCACGGACGATTTCTTCGACTTGGGAGGGGATTCCTTGTCAGCCGCAAGGCTCGTTGCGGCGATCCACTCGAAGATGGGCGTGGATTATCCGCTGAGCGACGTGGCGGCGTCCTCTACGCTCCGGTCGCAAGCCCTCGCCATCCTTCTGCTCCAGGCAGCGCAGCTCCAGGAAGGGGAATGGGAAGGGATGATGAAGGATCTGGAGGAAGCTCCCTCTGGTAGTGGAAACCCGGGAGGCCCTGCGGACAAGACATGCTGAGCCCCGACCCCTCCTCGGTTCCGTCGACCCCGGGCGACCTTGCCTCCCGAATCCAAGCGCTGCCCCCGGACAAGCGCGCACTTCTGGAGGCACGCCTGCAGCAGAAGGCTGCGGGAGGATCTGCTCCGAGCCCCGAGATACTGAGGATCGTGCCTGATCCGGAGAACCGTCATCAACCCTTCTCCTTGACGGATATCCAGCAGGCCTATTTTCTCGGCCGCACGGGGGCGTTCCAGCTGGGGAATATCTCGACCCATCTGTATACGGAGATCGATACGGTCGATCTGGACCTGCAGTGGCTGGAGCGATCCTGGAATCAGGTGATCCGGCGCCATGACATGCTCCGTGCCGTCTTCCTGTCCGACGGGCTCCAGCAGATCCTCAAGGAGGTTCCCCTTTACAGGATCGAGGTGCGCGACCTCAGCGGCGAGGATCCGGAATCCGCCGCGCGGAAGTTGGAGGAGATCCGCCGGCGCATGTCCCATCAGGTCCTTCCGGTGGATCGGTGGCCGATATTCGAGATCTGCGCCACACGCCTCGATTCGCATCGGATCCGCCTCCATGCCAGCTTCGACGCGATCACGATCGACATGGCCAGCCGACTGGTTCTTCTCAAGGAATGGTCCCTCTTTTACCAGGACCCAAAGCTCAAGCTCCCTCCCCTGGAGCTCTCATTCCGGGATTATGTGCTCCACCAGGTCGCGATGAAGTCCTCTCCCGAGGCCCGGCGAGCGCGAGACTACTTGTTCCAGCGTGTGGAGACGCTGCCATCGGGCCCGGAGCTCCCTCTTGCAAGCGAAGGTGCAACCCAGGCCAAACCGGCCTTCACGCGCCGGGTCGGGACCTTGGACAAGAACGCCTGGGAGGAGCTCAAGAAGCGTGGGCGGGCGCACGGGCTCACAGCTTCGTCCCTACTCCTGACGATCTACTCGGATGCCCTACGGATCTGGTGCCGGAAGGACCATTTCTGCCTCAACTTGACCCTCTTCAGTCCCCCCAGGATTCACCCGCAGATCGGGAGCATCCTGGGCGATTTCAGCTCCCTGACCCTCCTGGAAATCAGACCGATCGCGGATGAGTCCTTCGTCCAGCGCGCCCGGTCGCTGCAGGAGCAGCTCTGGAGGGACATGGACCATCACCAAGTGGGAGGGATTGAGGTACTGCGCGAGATCGGACGCCGGAAGGGCGGCGCCCCGGGCATCCTCATGCCCGTCGTGTTCACGAGCGGACTCATCCACAGCGCAGGCGATTCCCCGGATTGGGGCTGGCTGGGGCAGCCCGTATTCGGGAGCAGTCAGACCCCCCAGGTATGGCTCGATCTGGTCGTCACCGAAGCCTCTGGAGCGCTGCGCTGCTTCTGGAATTCCGTGGACGCCCTCTTTCCCCACGGCCTGATGGAGGACCTGTTCCGGTCCTTTGAACGCCATCTCCGACGGCTGCCGGAAGATGACGCGGTCTGGAATGAGCCGTGGTCCGCCACCGCCCGCACGTTGCCCCCCCCGCGAGCGCTCGAGATGCAGGCTCGGGAGAACCAGACGAGGGGACCGGAAGGCGAGGGGCTCCTTCATCAGCTCATGGAACGGCATGTGCACGCGCGCCCCGATCATCCGGCCGTCGTCTCAGGCTCCGGGGTGCTGAGCTATCGCGAACTCCAGAGGATCTCTGTCCGCTTTGGAGCCCGACTCCGGGATTTGGGTGCGCGCCCCAATGCAATCGTCGCGATCGTCATGGAGAAGGGATGGGAGCAAGTCGCGGGCGCGCTGGCGGTTCTCCATTCCGGGGCGGCGTTCGTGCCCATCGACCCCTCTGTCCCCGAGGAACGTCTCCGACATCTCCTGGAACAGACTCAGGCAACCCTTGCCCTGACGCAAGCCGCGCTGGAGTCGAAACTCCACTGGCCCGCCGGGGTCCGCCGGATCATCGTGGAACCGATGGGAGCCTCGGAAGCGGAGCCCCCTTCCCTTCCGCCGGCCCAGATGGAGAACGACCTGGCCTACGTCATCTTCACGTCAGGGTCCACCGGCATTCCCAAAGGGGTCTCCATCAGCCACAGGAGCGCGCGGAACACTCTGGTCGACATCAACGAGCGCTTCTGCGTCGGGCCATCGGATCGGGTACTGGCGCTTTCGTCGCTCACCTTTGACCTGTCGATCTACGATATCTTCGGCATCCTCGCCGCCGGCGGGACGATCGTCCTGCCCGAACCGTCCGGGACGCGCGACCCCGCCCATTGGGCGGAGCTCCTGGTTCGGGAGAAGGTCACGATCTGGAACACGGTTCCCGCGCTCATGCAAGTGCTGGTCGAATACACCCAAGCGCGGGGCGACACGGCATGGGAGGCCCTCCGACTGGCCCTCTTGAGCGGAGACTGGATCCCCTTGAAACTCCCCGGCATGATCAGGGACCGCGCTCCGAAGGCGCAGGTGATCAGCCTCGGAGGCGCCACCGAGGCGTCGGTCTGGTCGATCCTTTATCCCATCGAGGCCGTGGACCCAACCTGGAAAAGCATCCCCTATGGGAAACCCATGCGAAATCAATCCTTCCACGTGCTCAATGACTGGTTGGAACCCTGTCCGACCTGGGTTCCGGGCCAGCTGTTCATCGGGGGCATCGGCCTCGCCCGGGGCTACTGGCGTGACCCGGAAAAAACCGACGCCAGCTTCATCACCCATCCGCGATCGGGCGAACGCCTCTACAGGACGGGAGACTTGGGCCGCTTTCGCGCGGACGGGACGATCGAGTTCCTTGGGCGCGAGGACGGCCAGGTCAAGATCCAGGGTTTCCGGGTCGAGCTGGGCGAGATCGAAGCGGCGTTGAGCCGCCATCCCGGCGTCCGCGGGGCCGTGGCCGCGGCCTTCGGGGAGTCAGCCACCGGCCGGCGGATCGTCGGCTACATCCTTCCGCACCAGCCCCCCGGCCCCCCTGTGGCCGAGCTCCGGGAATTCCTGGGGAAAACGCTCCCGGACTACATGGTGCCGGCGTCGTTCGTAACGCTTAACGAGATCCCACGGACCGCAAACGGGAAGGTGGATCGCCGGCAACTCCCCGCCCCTTCCGTCCTACAGCCGCCTCAGACGGCGGCGCACCCCCCCCTTGAGGGGACATCCCAAGTGCTCCGTATCGCCCGCCTTGTGGCGGAAGTTCTCAAGGTGGACCGCGTGGAGCCGGACACCGACCTTCTGAGTATCGGCGCCACCTCGCTGGATGTGATCCGGATCATCAACCGGTTCGAGCGCGAGTTCGGCGTGCGTCCGCGGGTCGATGACTTCTACCGGTCGCCCACGGTGCGATGGCTCGACCAGGAGCGCCCGACCATGACGCCATCCCCTCTAATGGTGGGCCCGTCGGAGGAAATCCCGGCGATTCCCTTGCTCCAGGAGCCCGCCGAACGAGACGCCTTCCGGAGAGGACAACCGGGCCTCCGACGGGGGGACGAGGGCAGGCCCAGGATCCTCTTGCCGAGCCTGCCCGCCGACGAATCGCCTTGGAGGTTGCGACGCAGCGTCCGCCGGTTTCCACTCAAACCGGTCCCGCTGGCAAATCTGGGCCGACTCTTGGGGACTTTGGGTCAAAGAAGCTGGAACGGAGCCCCGAAATACAGGTATGCATCGCCGAGCGGGTTGTATCCCGTCCAGGTCTACCTCTATGCAAAGCCCGGACGCGTGAACGATCTGTCTCCCGGGATCCACTACTACCACCCCGTCGAGAACCGCCTGGTCACGCTGGCTCCCGAGGCGAGGATTGACCGGACTTCCTACGACCTCTTCGTGAATGCTCCGCTGTTCGACGAAGCCGCCTTCGCCATTTTCCTCATCGCGGACCTTAGGGCAGTGGCCCCGCTGTACGGGGGGAAAAGCATGCATTTCGCCGCAGTTGAGGCGGGATTGATCAGCCAACTCCTGGAGACCGAGGCTCCAGGGGTGGACCTCGGGCTGTGCCAGATCGGCCACGTCGACTTCAACCGGATCCGGAGGGAATTCCCCCTGGACGAGGCTCATCGTTTGATCCATTCGCTCCTGGGAGGCGCCAGTTCGGATGCTGCGAAGGACGTGCCGACACCGCCGTTCTCCGCCGCGGTCGACGTGGAAACACGGATGATCGAAAGGATCCAGGAACTTTCCCCCGGGGAGGTTCAGTCCCTGTTGAAAGCTCACCGGTCCCGGAAGAGGACGGAGGAAGGGGCATGAGCGGCCCGGTCGCCAGGATCGATGAGCAACGATAGTCCGTCCCGAGAAGGTCTTTCCCCGGAGCAGCGGGAGCTCCTCGATCTCCTCCTGACCAAGGAGGTCGGTCCGGGAGGCCGGCCGGGTGAACCGCCCCGGTCTGCGGAATCCTTGTCTCTCATCAACCCGGGGACGGCCCTTCCCCCGCTTTTCATGGTCCATGGAGGGGGTGGCGAGATCCTCTTCCTTCACGCCTTCGAGTGGGCTCGTCGGGGCGATCGCCGCGTCTATGGACTTCGCGCGCAGGGGATGGCCGGGAAGGCCCCCCCCCTCACCCGCATCGAGGACATGGCAGACCTCTACCTCCGGCAGATCAGGACAGTGTGGCCGGAGGGCCCCTTTCTCCTGGGAGGATATTGTGTGGGCGGCATCGTGGCTTTCGAGATGGCGCAGCGCTTGCATGCGGAAGGTAAGCATGTCCCGTTCCTCCTGGCGATGGACACGAGGCGTCCGCCCCTCCGGAGGACCCCGGGAGAAAAGTCCACCCCCGGCTGGGGCGAAGGCGGAAAGAAGCCCAAAACCGAGCATGAAGAACGCGCCTTTCGGATCAACTGGCGATTCATGCGGGCACACGGGCTGGGACTGGATCCGTTCAGTCCCGAGGCCGAGAGGATCGCGCCGGTCGACCACGGCCTTGAGACGGCGCGGGAGCAGTATGTCGCACGGACGTACCCGGGGCCGATCCACCTGGTCTGGTCGACCCTGAACGAGCCCGATGATCCCGGGGCAGGAGCACTGGAACGGTGGAGTGAACTGGCGGGCGGTGGCCTTGAAGTATTTTCCCTGGAAACAGACCACGTGGAAATCGTGAAGCCTCCCTGGGTCGGCAAGGTCTCAACCCAGATCGAGGAGTGGATCCGCAAGGCCCTCAAGGCGTGATAGGGCCACAGATCCTCCCGACCTCCGACGAGGTTCATGTCTGGCAAGCGAACCTCGATCTTAGTCCGGTCCTCGTCGAGAGGAGATCGAAACTGCTCTCGGAAGAGGAGTTGGAACGCTCCAACCGGTTCCACTTCCCCATTCACCGGAATCGCTTCGTGGCCGCGCGCTCCACGCTCAGGATGCTTCTGGGGTCCTACCTTGCCGAGGAACCCGCCAGGGTCCGGATCGCCACGGGCGGACTGGGTAAACCGAGGCTGGAGGCGCGCGAGCCGGACCTCCGGTTCAACCTGTCTCACTCCGAAGGGAAGGCGCTTTACGCGATGACTCTAGGCAGGGAAGTGGGCATCGATATCGAGAGCCTGGATCGAGTGGCTGACGTCCCTTCGGCAGGGGGGAGTGTATTCTCGGAAGCGGAGCGTCGGGCCATCCTGACGTTTCCCCTGGAGCGGCGCCGAGAAGCCTTCTTCGCCGCCTGGGTCCGCAAGGAAGCCTGGATCAAGGGTACGGGGAGGGGTTGGGCAGCCGGAACGGAAGCCTTCGAGGTGCCCGTGGATCCCGACTTCCCGGGAGCAACGTTACTGAGACAGGGCTCGCCCTGGCTTCTGCTCTCTCTCCGGATCAACCCCGCCTTCGCCGCCGCACTGGCCGTGGCCGGGGAAACCGCCCGAGTGTCGATCAGGGAGGTCCTCATCCTGGAAGACCCGGCCTACCCGGCTTGACTCCTGGGCATGAAATGTGCCCTTCCGAGATCGAGGTGTACGGCGGCTTATGGCACCTCAGTCTTCGAAAAGCGATGCTGCGAAGGTTGAAAGGGTCCAAATGGCGCGAAACCAAGCTACTCAAGGAGTATACTTCGCGAAGGGTTTGCAGCGCAGGTCCTCAGCCCCTTCCGGGTTGGAACCCTGGGGAGGACTCCGATCAAGCCTGTTTGGAGGGTCAAGCCTTGAGATCGCTCGTGATGAGGTGGATTCAGAGTCAGGGGACCGGGGCGGACTTGGGGAAAGAAGCCCCTCCATGGAAGCTGAAGATGCAGGATGGCTCGGCCGAGGTCGAACTCACGAAGCTCAAAGGCAGACCCGTCATCCTGATCTTCGGCAGCTACACGTGACCCCCGTTTCGCCGGCAAGCGGGCGCGCTTGAGAAGCTGTTCCAGTCGTACAAGGAAAACGCGGCGATCTTCATTGTTTACATCCTCGAGGCTCATCCCGAGAACGGATGGAAGCGGGCCGAGAACGAAGAGGAGGGCATTAAGGTGGTCCAGCCCAGGACCTACGAGGAGCGGGTCAAAGTGGCAGGTCAGTGCATCAAGGATCTCAAGCTTTCGATCCCGTGCCTGGTGGACGACATGGAGAACACGGTCCAGAAAGGGTATGCGGGATGGCCTGACCGATTCTACGTGATCGACGAAGAAGGCAAGGTGGCTTTCAAGGGTGCCCCTGGACATGAGGGCTTCAAGCCTTCCGAGGCGGAAGATGCGATGAAGAGCCTCCTCGATAAGAAGTAATTCGGGTAACCGCTCCGACAAGGGCCGGAGACCGCCAGGTCCGTCCGGGCCTTGATCCTCCCCGGCATTTGCCTCTCTCGAATCATTCCCTACGACTGGTGTTTCATCCTTTGGTGCAGGCTGGAGAACCCTAAGGTTATGTCCCTGGCTGGCGAAGGGCTTTACATCGCCCCTTCTTGTAGAGATCGGTTCTTACAGCTGACTGCAGGCGTGAGTGCGGCTTGACGGGGGACCGGCGTCAGAGGCGAGGGGAAACGGAGCAATAAAAAAAGAGGGCAGGGGTTTGCGCCCCTGCCCTCTTGACTTGGTCTCTTTTCGAAGGAACTTAGCAGCTCCCGGGATTCCGGCCGCCGCTGCTAGCGTTATAACCCACGCGCCCCCTACGGCGCGCATATCCACGGCTGGAGGAATACGCCAGATTACCCCGGTAGTTGGAGGCCCTATTCCGCGCGCTGCTCCCTCCATTGGAGGCAGCCCCACCCTGGATCTGACGCTGCTCGGCTTCTGTCAAGTCGACCAGCCCGAACCGCAAAACCTCGTTGTGTCCGTCCATAAGCTTCTGCCCTCCTGATAAATTGCTATCTAGACCTGAGGAAGAATACCCTCTTGCCTCCCATTTTGTCAATTCATTTCAGAATGATCGATCAATCCGCCGCCAAGACCTTCGCGGGCTCGATGCCTCCATGAAAGAGAGGGGGCGTCTCAGATACCCCCCCCTCAATTCCTCGAGTCTTTGGCATGCTAGTATTCCTCCGCCTCGCCGTTGAAGGGGACATCGACAAGTTCGGGCCAGAGCATGAGAATCAGATCCCTGGAGAGCCGTCGGCTCTGCCGGTAGGGAGGGGGCAGTCCGATGCAGTGCGAGTAGAATTCCCGGTCGCAAAACAGGGGAAACATGCCTCCGGCATAATCCAACGCTGCGCTAGCCGGCCCCGCCCAGCATCCCTGCCGCTGTTCGATGTAGAGGAGATCCAACGCCGTAAACGGATCAAAGGACGAGACCTCGTCAAGGAAGCGCCTCGCCATCTCCGGCAAGGGCGACACGGCGGGCATCCTCATCCGATGAAGGATTCCCAGGTTCGTGAGGGGTCCACCCCGAAGGTCGCCCGGATGCCAGTAGTCACCCCGCCCCACCGCTCCCGTCAGCCCCAAAATCACCGGCCGATCACCCGCAGCCCGTTCCGAGGGCTTCGACTTGATGAAAGGCCGTTGGGTGACGCAGGAGCTCGTCACTCTGAAGTACTGTTCCACTTCGGAAGGCTCCGCCAGAGAGGGCTTCAAGACCACATGATTCAGCCGAAAGCGCCGCGCAAAATACTCAGCGACCTCCAGATCCACCTGATCGACGGGAAATCTCGGCCCCAGCGTAAAACAATGGGTCCTGGCCAGGAATGGCCGCGCGGCCCCCAAGAGCGCCCGGGTATCCCGACCTCCCGTCAAGCTGAGGAAGACGTCACCTTTCCCCGCCAGTGAAGCAAAGGAATCGCGCAATCGGTCGGCGATGGCCTGCAGCAACGTCCCCACGCCGCGCCCCGACTCCGGCGGGGCCTTCGGCCAGTGACGGACGGACTGGAAATCGTCAAGACTCAGAAAGTGGTTCGGAAGCAGCCGGAACACGTCCGCGCGAGGGGTCAATCCGAACGGAAACCATTGATCTTGCGTCCTGACATCCAAGGCGGCCGTCAATCCGTCCTTCCGCTCGCTTGCGGGACCCGCGGGGAGGAGCCCCGAAATGGAGGCCGCGATGCCTGTCGCCGGGGCGTACATGACCGGGAGGGACCCTCCCGCATCGAGATAGATGCGGCGGGTTCGGGCATCGAGTAGCACGCCCACGAACCGGCCCACCAGACCATCCAGGAGCGATTCCAGAACGGCGGGCAGGGCTTCCGACCCCGCCTCGGCCCCCAGTCTCAGGGGTCCCTCCACCCGCCCCTTCTCTGCCGGCACGATCGCCTCGCCTAGAAGCCACCCCACGGTACCCCCGCTCTGATCGACCAGCGGCCAGACCCTGGAATCCGAGGGATGCGCCAAGTGCCATCCGGACAACGACTTCACAAACCAGCTTTCGGGAGCTCCCTCCAGGCTCCGAGACAGGAAGAAGTGTCTCGTGGATCTCAGGGAATCTGTCTCGTTCAAAGGTTCACCTTCGGACACAGGTAGCCCCGGACTCGCCGACACGCGTTGGGGGGGGGCACGACAGGCGACGATACATTCCGGATGCGATGAGATCAAGGTACACCGGGAAGCATCCGGCACCATGGGAGTCGGGGACCTGGGACGTCGCAGGGATAGGGGAAAATGGCGATTGCTTTGGGCGTGAGAAGCGGTAAAATGACCCCTCGAAAATGCCATGAGCCGATATCCCTGCGTCCTCCAGGATGACGCCTCCAGCTGCGGCGTCGCCTGCCTGGCCACGGTGGCTCAGAGGTTCGGGGACCGGCCCTCGATCAGCCGCCTGCGAGACGCCTCGGGAAGCCTGATGGAAGGGTCGAATTTCCTGGGGCTCTCGGCGGCCGCCCAGGCCATGGGGCTCATGAGTCGGGCCGTGGGAGCCACTCCCGAGGTACTCGGGAATCTCCCCACCCCCTTCATCGCCCACGTGCTCCGTGAAGGGAACGGCCACTTCGTCGTGGTCCACAAGGTCGGAAGGGGCCGTCTCGTGGTGGCCGATCCCGCCGAAGGCCTTCACAAGCCGACCCGGGAGGAATTCCTGAAGGCCTGGACCGGCAAGGCCTTGCTCCTGACGCGGGCGCATTCCCTGCCTCCGGCGCTCGAGGTTCCGGGCCAGGGCCGCCGGCTCCTGGCGCTCATGCTCCCTCACAGCCGTCTGCTCCTGGAAATCGCGGCGGCTGCACTGGTCACCACGGCTCTGGCCTACGGGGGCGCGCTTCTCTTCTCGAGCCTGGTCGATTACGTCTACCCCTCCGGTGAAGTCTGGACCCTCCACCTCTTCGCCATTCTGGCGCTGGGGCTCGCGATCCTGAACGGGCTCTTCGCGGCCATCAATACGATCCTGGTGGTGACCGTCGGCAGGCGAGTGTCCGTGCACCTGATGTTCCCGACGCTGCAAAGGCTCCTCCACCTTCCCTTGAGCTATTTCGACACCCGAAGGCTCGGGGACATTCTCAACCGCTTCGACGGCCTGCTCGGCCTCAGGTCGCTGATCACCCAAGGGCCGGTCAGCCTGTCCTTGGACAGCCTCGTTCTCCTCCTGTCGGGGGCGATGCTTTTCTTCTTCCACTGGCAGCTCGCGCTGGCGGTGGTCGGAGTCCTGCCGTTCATGTTCCTGATCACGGTCCTTGCCCGGCCCGTCCTCCGGAAGATGTACGAGGAGACCCTGAAGGCCGGCGGAAAACTTGACGGCCAGATGGTCTCCACCTTGAGCGGCATCGCCACGGTCAAGTCGTTCGGAGCCGAGGAGACCATGATCGACCGCTGCGAGCCCCTCATGGGGAGGTTGATCCGGCTGAACGTGCGCATGGCGATGCTGAGCATCATCCCCCGCGTGCTCAACCGGCTCCTGGTGGCCGTGTCGATCGCCGCGATCTACTGGATCGGAGGCCTGATGGTCATGCGGCGGGAACTCTCGCTCGGCCAGCTGATCTTCGCCGTAACGCTGGCGGGTTCCCTCTTCCCCCCCTTCCTCAGCATCCTCGAGATGGTCCTGCAGATCCAGGAGGCCTTCGCCACGCTCAACAGGGCCAGCGATATCGTGGATGTGGAACCCGAACCCTCCGCCAAGGCAGGGGTTGCCTCCCCGGAACCGGTCCGGGGCGAGCTTCGCATGGAGGACATATCGTTTCACTACGGCCACGAGGAAAACGCCCTCAAGAACTTTTCCCTGGCGGCCTCTCCGGGCGAGGTGGTGGCGATCGTGGGCCACAGCGGCTCGGGAAAGAGCACGCTCCTGAAGCTGCTCCAGCGTTTCTACCTGCCGCAGGCCGGCCGGATCCTCCTGGACGGAATCGACCTCAGGGACTGGGACCTCCGGAAACTCCGCGGGGCGATGGCGATGGTGGACCAGGATTGCCAAGTTTTTGCCGGATCGATTCTGGACAACCTCCGCCTCGCGGGAGCGGAGATCCCCGTAGAGCGCTTCCACCAGGCGATCCGGCTCGTGGGCCTGGCGTCCTTCATCGAGAAGCTCCCCGGACGCTTCGAAACCGACGTCGGCGAGGCCGGGGCGCGACTCTCCGGCGGCGAACGCCAGAGGCTCGCGCTGGCCCGGGCCATTGCCCGAAAGCCCCGGATCCTGCTGCTCGACGAAGCGACCGCCCATCTCGACCCGCAGATGGAACGGGAGATCTTCGCCCGCCTGCGCGAAGCGCTGGCGTCCACGACCGTCATCCTGGCGACCCATCGAATCTCGCTGGCCCACATGTCGGACCGCGTGGTGGTGCTGGGAGGCGGACAGATCCTGGAACAGGGGAAGCCCGAGGAACTCCTAGCGGCGCGGGGAGTCTTCGCAAAGTTCTCCGGGAGGGCCGATGAAGGTCACTAAGCTCGAGCAACTCCGGGAATCGGCGATCCTGCTGGCGCAAGCCCCCCCGGCCTTCGCGCGGGGCACCCTGTACGGCTTCCTGCTCCTCCTGGGAGGTCTGCTCCTCTGGTCCTGGGTCGTCCGCGTCCCCCTCATTGTCCGCGCCGAGGGGAAGATCCGGCCCGCGGGTCGGGTTTGGCTGGTGGACGCGGAGACCGGGGGACGAGTGGTCACGGTCGCAGCGGACGAGCACCAGAGGGTGGAGAAGGGTTTCATCCTCATGAAGCTCGACCCCGCCCCTCTTCAGTTGGAACTCAAGGGCATCGAGCGGGAGCTGGACTACTGGCGACCCGAATGCACGGAACTGGAACAGATGGCCCTCCGGCTTTCGCGGTTCGAACGGGGGAAGGAGACTTCCCTCGAGGGACTGACGCGCTACCGCGAGCGTTTCACCTCCTGGGTACGCGCACAGGATCTCGCCGCGGTGAACCTGCGCCGAAAGCAGGAGGATCTCAAGCGCCTGGAGGACATCGGAACGCTCGTGTCGGCAGCGGAATTGAGCACGGCCCGCCTTGCGCTGCTCGAGGCGGAGACCACCTACACGGTCACCCTCAGCCGTCACCGAGCAGACGTTGAGAGAGATCTCGAGGCCTCCCGCCAGAAGGTTCAGACTCTGGAGGTCCAGTGTGAGCAGCGGAAGGATCAGCTCGCACGGCAGGAGATCCGGGCTCCAGTCGGGGGAATCGTGACGTTCGTGGCGATCCGGCACAGCGGCCAGGTCGTGAAACCCGGACAGGAGTTGTTCCACATCTCACCGGATGGGGAGAAACTCGTGGCCGAAGTGTGGGTACCCGCCCACCAGGCCGGGTTCGTGGCCCCCGGGCTCGAGGCCAGGGTCGAGCTTCCCACGTATCCGGAATCCATCTTCGGATGGGTTCCGGGAACCGTGATCTCCGTGTCGCCCGACGCCTCCGGGCCGGCCGACAGCCCCTCGAGAGAGGGTCGTCCGAGCTCACTTTACCGCGTGGAGATCGCCCTCTCGCGGGATACGCTCAAGGCGCGAGACGGACGGGTCGGGACGCTGCGGCTCGGTCTCCAGGCGACGGCGCGCCTCGTGGTCCGCCAGGAGCGACTCCTTCTTCACCTTGTCGGCATCATCCGCGAGGTATTCGCCCCCGGTTCCTGATCCAACGGACCCGCCACTCAGTTTCAGGGGAGATCTGCATGGTCACGACGCCGGAAAAGGCCGAGGCGTTCCGCTCTCTCGGCATTGTGACCTTCCTGGTCGGAGCCCGGCGCGAGCTTACGTTTTCGGAGAGCTCCCGGGCAG
Source organism: uncultured Planctomycetales bacterium (assembly GCA_964604905.1). Taxonomy (GTDB): domain Bacteria; phylum Planctomycetota; class MHYJ01; order MHYJ01; family JACPRB01; genus JACQFK01. The sequence goes on along the minus strand of CAZSCC010000749.1, from coordinate 13,181 downwards.
CGCAAATACTTCCGTCGGATGACGTCGATCTGCTGACGGCCTGCGTGCGCTTCAAACCGATCGCTTCACACGCCGAAACGATCTGCTCCGAGTCCGGCCTGCCCCCCGACTACGCGCCCGCAATCCGTGACCTCCTGTCGAAGATGGCCGCCGACGGGCTACTGGTGTCCCAACGCCGAATCCTGGAACATTGCCGGCCCGGGCCCGCCCTCCCGCCGATCTCCACTCTCGGAGTAATCACGCGCAACCGGCCCGAGGCCCTCCTGCGCTGTCTGGACAGCTACATGACCAACGCCCGGACTCACGGGCGATCGATCGACTTCACGGTGACCGACGATTCCAGGGCACCGGAGATGGTCGAGAAGAACCGGCAGGCGTTGGTCTCCCTCCGGGCTCGATACGGAGTGAACATCTCCTACGCCGGCCCTGATGAGAAGAAGCGGTTCGCAGAGGCGCTCAAGCGGGAGGGAGCGGCCGACCCGGAGATTTTGGACTTCGCCCTCTTCGACCCGGAGGCGGTCGGACACACCGCGGGCGCCAACCGGAACGCCCTTCTCCTGGCAACCCTCGGCAAGATGTTCGTCAGCGTGGACGACGACACCGAGTGCTTCGTGGCACCGGTACCGGACTCCCGACCCGACTCCCTGGCGTTCTCATCCCGCTCCGATCCAACGGAGACCTGGCATTTCGACAGTCGCGAATCGGCCTTGAGGGCCTCGCCTTTCTCGGAGAGAGATTTCATTTCGCTGCACGAAGACCTTCTGGGGAGAGACCTTGGAGACTGCGCCGCTCGAAGCACGCGGACCAATCTCGACCGCATGGACGCCCGATTCCTCCGGGCCCTCATGGAGGGCTACGGCCGCGTCCGGATCTCGCAGATCGGCTTGATCGGAGACTGCGCCATGGGATCTTCGCTCTGGATCCTGGGGAACGAGGGCCAAACCAAGGAGAGAATGCTACGATCGGAACCGGACTACCGGACGGCCGCGTCCAGTCGCGAGGTGATCCGGGGGGTCACCGTCAGTACGGTCAGCAACGACAGGTTTTTCATGACCTACGGAGCGGGGTTCGATCATCGCTCCCTCCTTCCCCCATTCATGCCGGTCAACAGGTTCCAGGACGGCATTTTCGCGGCAACCCTTCAGAAGGTCCTCCGGTTTGGCGGGATCGCTCATTTGCCCTGGGCGGTACTCCACGCGCCCTTGGGATCGAGGGAATTCTCGCCCCAGGACGTGTGGAGAGAAGCGGGCCTGGTCTTCTCGCACGACTACATCATGCACGCCTTGGACTCGTTTGAGATCAGCCCCGCGAAACCCGAGGGGAAAGAACGGCTGCGAGCCCTCGGCCGGCATCTCGTCGACCTGGGTTCCATGGAGGCCACTGAATTCGATGATTTCCTCCGCCGTACTGTGTGGATGGAGGCGGGAGCGTGGATTCATCGCATGGAACAGGACCTCGAGCGTCACCAGGCGATGGCGCCCTATTGGGCCGAGGACGTCCGCAAGATGCTCGACCAGCAACGGCACATGCTCTCGCAGCCGGACCTGCTTGTGCCCGGTGATCTCTCCCAAGGACGCACGTCGGAGGAGGCCTGCGCCCTGAGCCAGCGGCTAGTCCTCCGGTTCGGGAGGCTCCTGGAGACATGGAGCGAAATCGTGGAATCGGCGCGAGCGATGCAGAATCGGGGTATCCATCTGGCCTCTCCCGTTTGAACGGGAGCCGGGGACGGGACTGCGGCCGGCCGACCGGTGCCTCCCCAATCAGCCCTGAAGCACCTCCAACTCCGAGGCGGAGTCTACCCGGACCTCAGTGCAGGAGGAATCATCGAATCCCCATAGCGGCCGAAGTTGGGGTGTGATGCTCCTTTGAGCAACCAGAGGGCCAGGAGTGGAATCGCCGGAAGACGTCTCCAACACCCAGGCCCCAGGATTCCGACCTCCTCTTCTCCGGAGGACCCTGATCCCCACCTTGAACCCTGCCTGCTCCCTGCCTGCGTACCTCCAGGGGAGATTCCTCAAAGAGACTTTCCAGAGTTCGGAGGGCAAGCTATTCTAGGGCGCGTGGTTGCGAACGCGCGGTTCAACAAGATCTTCGGCCTCGGACTCACCAAGAGCGGGACCACCTCGCTCAACGACGCTCTCAACCTGATCGGCATCCCTTCCGCCCACTGGATCCACGACGATTACTTCGAGCATGTACTGCAGACCTATACCGGAATCTGCGACATGCCGGTGACCACGCGGTACCGCGAACTGGATCGGCGCTTCCCAGGTTCGAGGTTCATCCTGACGGCACGTGCCTTCGACGACTGGCTGGATTCTTGCCGTCGATGGTACCTGAGCCACCCCGCCCAGGAAGGCCAGATCGCCCAGTATCGAATCGAGCTCTACGGAACACCACATTTCGATCCCGTTGTCTTCACGCGCGTGTACCATCGTCACCATGCCGAGGTGGAGGAGTACTTCCGTGGGCGCGAAGGAGATCTCCTGAAGATGGACATCGGCGGAGGGCAGGAATGGGAAGCCCTCCTTCCCTTCCTGGGCCGGCCGCCACTCGAGCTGGCGTTCCCTCATTCCAACAAGGGTGATCTGTGAGCGAAATCGGCGCATCCTCCGACCCCGCCGGCCTCTTCAGCAGCCTCAACTTCGAAACGTGCAACGTCGGAGAGGAGCAGGAAATCGTACGGGCGGGAGGGGGCCGCCTGACCCGCGTGATGACATCAGAACTCGTGGACGTGCTCGAATCCTGCCGACCCTTCCGGACGCTCGAGGAGCATGCAAAGACCATCCTGAAGCGTCAGGAGGCCCAAGGAACGAATTCCTCAACGACCCGGCCGCCGCTGGAGCAACTGGCGAAGGAAGGATTCCTGGTTTCCTGGAAGGACTTCCAGGCAAACGCGGACAGGGGGGCAGAATCCCCGCCGCCCCCGGTCACCACCCTGGGCATGGTTACCCGTGACCGGACGGAGAGCCTGCTCCGGGGCGCCTCCACCTATCTTGAAAACGCGCGCGCCCATGGCCGAAACATCCGGCTGGTCATCCTGGACGACACTCGAGATCCCGAGTCGAGCCGTCACACCGTGGAACGCTTGGCCAGCCTTCGATCGAAATTTAGCCTCCCGATCTTCCATGGCGGCCGGAAGGAAAGCGCTCTCTTCTCCCAGGAACTCGTGCGTCGCTCAGGCCTCCCGCCCGAGCGCGTTGCGTTCGGGCTGGATAATCCCCTCGGGATTGACTTCGCGGCCGGCGCCGCCCGCAATCTCCTCCTGCTTGAAACCGGTGGGGAACTGGTTGTCTCGGTGGACGACGATACCGAGTGTCGGATCGCCCTTCCTCCCGGGGGAGGGACGGCGCGCCTCCGGTTCCGGGCGGGGGATTCCCCGATGGAGGAATGGTATCACGCGGGACGAGAGGAGGCCCTCGCGACCGGCACCTATGCCGATCTCGATTTCTACGCGCTTCACGAAGAGTTCCTGGGCCGTGACCTCTGGAACTGCATCAGGCGCGCCCCCGGAGTGGATCCGGACGGCCTTTCTGAGCGGCATTGGGACGGCTTGTCCTCGGGGAAGGGCCGAATCGGCTTGACGTTCAGCGGAATCCTGGGCGATGCCGCGGGCGCCGCAACCGCCCCCCGCCTGTACTTGAGAGGCGCCACCCGCGAGCGCCTGGTCCAATCCGAGAAGTTCTATCGGCAGGCGTTGTCGACCCGGGAGGTTTCCCGGTGCGTAAAGCAACCCACCCTCCCGGACCGCTCTTATTTCATGATGTACGGAGCGGGGCTCGACAACCGGGAACTGCTCCCGCCATTCCTTCCGGTCCTGCGAAACGAGGACGCCATCTTCTGGCTGGCCTTCCAGAAGTGCTGCCATCGGAGGTATCTGATGCAGCTCCCCTGGATGCTCGTTCATTCGCCGCGCGAGTCGAGGACCGCCTCTGAAGCGGAGATCCAAGGAAAGCCCCATTGCCGCTTCAGCGACGACATCCTGGGGGTCAGCCTGCAGGCGCTCTCGATCGGCCCGGTCAAACGGGATCGCGGGGATCGCATGAAGAGCCTGGGCACCCACCTGGTCGAACTGGCTTCACTTCCGATCCGGGAGTTCGAAGACATCCTCCGACGGCTCCTGTGGAAACGAGACAGCGGGGATCTCCAGCTCCTGGAGAGGCTCTTGCAGGAGTACCGGCACGCTCCCGACTACTGGGCCAAGGACGTCGCTCGCATGATGGACGGCGTGCGGGAATTCCTGACCCGCGAAGATTACATCATCCCAAAGAACCTGTTGGAAGGCGGCAGGACACCCGAGGAAGCCCGCGTTCTCTCCCAGAAACTCGTGCTCGGGTACGGCCAACTCCTATGCGACTGGCCCGTTCTGGCGGAGGTGGCCCGAGACCTTCACGCGCAGGGGAAGTCTCCCGTGCGCCCGGTTTAGGTGCTCCTCGGGCGTCTCCAGGAGAACTAGACCACGGACCCGAGGCACGTAAAGCTCACATGGGAAAGATTTTCGGCATTGGACTGCCCCGAACCGGAACGACCTCCCTCAAGGAGGCTCTGACCCTGCTGGGCATTCCATCTATTCACTGGGTCCGTGAGGATCTCCTGAAGCATGCGCTTCGAATGTACACCGGGCTCTGCGAGATGCCGGTGACCACACGCTATCAGGAGTTGGACCGCCGGTGCCCGGACTCCAAGTTTATCCTGACCGTGCTAGAAAGTGAGGATTGGCTGGAATCATGCCGGAGATGGTACCTAGCCCACCCCCCCCAAGGACCCCTGGCGCGTTCCCGGATTGAGCTGTTTGGAACTCCCCACTTCGATCCCACCGTCTTCACCCGGCTTTATGCGACGCACCACGCCACGATCGACGAGTACTTCCGCAGCCGACCGGGTACGCTCCTCAAGATCAATATCTGCCGGGGAGAGGGCTGGGAAAAGCTGGCGCCCTTCTTGGGCATGCCGGTTCCCTCAATCAGCTTTCCCCACTCAAACAAAAGCCCCGGCTAGCGCCGGGCGGCAGGCTCAGACCCACTTGGAGATGGCTTCGAGATCGACCTTGTCGTACCCGCCGCTGAGCAGGACGATCAGGCGCTCCCGGAGCAGGGGCGCCTTCCGGGACCACTCGAAGATGTTTCCGCGGTCCTTGCGCTCCATGATCCCATACCAGTTCACGATCATCCGGGTGATCTTGGCGATGGGTCTCCGGATCCGCTCCTCGTACGGCTTGAACGCGGCCGCCGAGGTGTCGCCGGACGCCAGCGCCTCCGAGATCGCCTCCGCCGCGAAGTCCGCCGCGCGCATGGCGAGCGTGACCCCGGCGGAGAAGATCGGGTCGATGAAGAGCGAAGCATCGCCGATCATCACGAAGCCGTCACCTACGAAATCGTCGCTCAGGTAGGAGATCGAGGAGATGCGCTGCAGGTCCATGACCTGCTCCGCGCCTTCCAGCCAGCCCGTGACGTCGGAGTCGGCCTTGAGGGCCGCCTGGAACAGCTGCTCCGGAGTTTCCCCCCGGCGTTTCACGTAGTCGGCGTCCAGCACGGCTCCGATGCTGGTCAGGTCCCCTCTCAAGGGGATGATCCACAACCAGCCGCCCTCGGCGGCATGGATGTCCGTGAGGGTGGATCCGTCTTCGTTGAGGCGCCTTCCGGCCTTCGCAAAGTGGGTGAAGAAGGCGACCTTCCGGAGCTTGGGGTGGGGATAGCGGCGGTTCAGGCGGCTGGCCAGAAGCGTCGAGCGTCCCGTCGCATCCACGAGGACCCGACACCGCGCGGTCTTCCGCTCCCCCGTGCGGCTCTGGTAGACCACCCCCGTCGCCCGGGCCCCTTCGAAGAGCACCTCCGTCACCGGAGCGCCCATCTCGACCTCCACGCCCTTCTCCCGGGCGTTGTCCAGGAGCAGCCGGTCGTACGTGACGCGATCGACGTGATAGGTGTAGGGCCGGATGAAGTACTGGGGGAATTCGTCGGTACGGAGGAGGTAGTTCTCGGCCGGCGGAATCTTGAAGTACACGCCGCGCTTGATGGGGAATCCGGCGTTCTCGATCCGCTCCGTCACGCCGAGACGCTGCCAGTACTCCCAGAGCGCGGGGAGCATCGACTCGCCGACCTTGAACACGGTCTCGGGCTCTTTCTCCAGGAGGAGGACCGAATGGCCGCGCTGGGCGAGGAAAGTCGCGCACGCGCTCCCAGCGGGTCCTCCGCCTACGACCACCACGTCCTGTTGCATGGCACTATTCCCCAGTGCAGACACTATGTGCATCCTCCCCCGGGAGATCAACCCATAATCTCGCGGACCGCGTGGATTTTCCAATGAGGGACGACCGGCCTCTCCGGGAGGGTTGACGCCGGCAAGTACGTAGGGTATGAAGAGAGGCGGGTTCCGACCTCTACGTACCTCGGAGAAGAGTTCGGCGCATGGAACGCGGGCAGATCGAAACGAGACTCCGGGACTTCATCGACCAGAAACTCCTGGAGGGACAGGGGGGCGACCTCACCCCGACCACGGCCCTTTTCGACCTCGGAATCCTCGACTCGTTCGCGTTCTTCTCCCTGATCGAATTCATCTCGACGGAATTCAAGATCACCCTGGAACTCGAGACGATGAGTACGGAGCAATTCCGGGACCTTTCCACCATCGCAGGCCTCGTTCATTCCAAATTGAGGTGACCCGCCGGACCGGCGCGACATCCCATGGAGCTTGACGTCGATTTCGCGCACTGCTATGTGCGGCCCGAATGCCCGCAGCTGTTTTTCCTGTTCACGGGGAATGCGGAAAACCTCCAGCTGCACCCCATGGACTTCATGCGCAAGACCGGGATCGCGGACCGGAATATTGTCATCGTACGCGACGCCCATCAGGCAGGATACCGGAAGGGGGTCTCCAAGGAGGTTGACTCGCTGGACGCCATCGTACAGTGGCAACGCGAGCTTCTCTCCCACCGATTCCCACACGTTCGAGAGGTTTTCTGCGCGGGTTCGTCGGGCGGGGGGGGGCCGGCGATCTACACCGGCCATCACCTCGAGGCCAAGGCCGTGTGGTCGTTCGCAGGGCGACTGCCCCGCCCCTCCATCGCCGCCGCGGGCCTGATAGCCAAGACCGAGTTCCTTCGAAGGGTCCTCGGCCGGGACCACGTGGGCCCCATGACTCGGGACGAATCCGAACGCTTCTGGAAGGCCGTCCAAACTCCCGAGGTACGCCAAATGCGGTGGGACCTCGGCGAAAATCCCGACACGGTCTTGGACCGCGATTTCCTCGCCCAACTCGTGGGACTGCTGCGGGAGAAGTCCACGGCGACGCATTACCACCTGTATTATGCCGTCACCAACTGCCTGGATGAGGTGACGGCCGAGGCCTTCCGCGGCTGTCCAGGAGTGACGATCCATCCGATCATGGATCTCTCCCCTGAACGGATGTTCGCCGCCGTCATTCTCACGGATCCGGATCACCTTGTCATCATGATCCTGGATCGAATGAACAAACTCTCCCCCGTCTTCTCCGGATACCTCTAGGATACGATTTCATGGATTTCGGGTGGACCGCCGAGCAGGACGAGCTGTACCAGAGCGTCCAGCAGTTCGCGCGCGGGCGACTGGTCGCCACGGCATCCGAGCGCGAGCAGGAGCACCGCTTCGGGCGCGAGGAATGGCAGAGCTGCGCCGAGATGGGCCTGCTGGGACTCTCCGTCTCCCGGGATCAGGGGGGGCTCGGGCTCGACTGCCTCAGTACCGCGAGGGCCCTGGAGGCCCTGGGGAACGGCTGCCCCGACTCAGGGCTTGGGCTGTCGCTCGGGGCCCACCTGTTCGCGTGTTCCATGCCGATCGACCTGCACGGCTCGACGGACCAGAAGGCCGTGTATCTTCCCAAGCTCTGCTCCGGAGAATGGATCGGGGCGAACGCCATCACCGAGAGCGAGGCGGGATCCGACGCCTTCGCGTTGAAGACCCGCGCGCGCCGGGACGGCGCCGAGTACGTCCTGGACGGCGAGAAGACCTTTGTCACCAACGGCCCCGTGGCCGACCTCTTTCTCGTCTACGCCTCCACCCAGCCGGAGCGGGGATTCCTCGGGATCAGCGCCTTCCTCGTGGAACGGGGCAGCCCCGGCCTCACGGTCGGGAAGCCCTTCGAGAAGGGCGGCGTGACGACCTCCCCCATGAGCTCGATCTACCTGGCCGGCTGCCGCGTCCCGGAATCCCGGCGGCTCGGCCCGGAGGGCCTGGGAGGCAGCCTGTTCCAGTCCTCGATCGGCTGGGAGCGCAGCGGCCTCTTCGCCTTCTGGCTGGGCACCATGGAGCGGCAGCTGGACGAGGCGGTCCAGCACGCGAAGACCCGACGCCAGTTCGGCCGACCGATCGGCTCCAACCAGGCGGTTTCCCACCGACTCGCGAACATGAAACTCCGGCTCGAAAGCTCGCGCCTGCTCCTGTACCGGGCCTGCTGGGAGCGATCGCAGGGGCATCCTTCCGACCTCATGAGCTCCCTCGCCAAGCTGGCCGTCAGCGAGGCGTTCCTCGAATCCAGCATCGACGCGGTGCGGATCTTCGGCGGCTCCGGCATCGTGCGCGACGTGGGAATCGAGAGGTACGTCCGGGACGCCCTGCCGGGCACCATTTATTCGGGGACGAGCGACATGCAGCGCGAGATCATCGCCCGGGCCCTGGGACTACCCCCGCTGCGCGGGGCCTGAACCGCGTGCCCGGCCGCTTGACGCAGTACGTCCTGTCCGCCGCGGCCGAGGCGCCCGATCACGCCGCGGTGCGGGACCGCGATTCGGCGTGGACCTATCGCGAGCTGGACCGCTGGAGCAACCGGCTGGCCCGGGTGCTGGTGAAGCTCGGCGTGTCCCGCGGCGACCGCGTCGCCCTCTGGGCGCCGAAATCCTGCCGTGCCGTCGCCGTGCTCCAGGCCGCACTTCGCAGCGGAGCGGTCTACGTCCCGATCGATCCGGGCACTCCTCCACTCCGGGCGGTCAAGATCTTCGACGATTGCGACGTCCGCCTCGTCGTGACGACGAAGTCGATGGGAGCCTCCCTCCCACCGGGACGACGCCTGTACTGTCTGGACGAAGAGCGTGAGGGTGAACTCGCCGCCGCTGAATCGGACGGACCCCTCGAAGCTCTCGGGGGATCGAACGAGGACCTGGCGTTCATTCTATATACCTCGGGCTCGACCGGGACGCCCAAGGGCGTGTGCATCAGCCACCGGAACGCGGGCTCCTTCGTCGAGTGGGCCACGGCCGCCGTGGGGATCTCCGGCCCCGCCGTCTTCGCCAACCATGCGCCCTTCAATTTCGACCTGTCCGTCTTCGACCTGTACGGGGCCTTCTTGACGCGAGGCAGCGTCTGCCTGATCCCCGAGACGATCGCCTATTCGGCACCTCGTCTCGTGGAATTCCTGAGGGCCAACCGGATCTCCGTATGGTACTCGGTGCCCTCCGTCCTGATGCTCATGATGGACCACGGGGGGCTCCTGGACGTCTCGCCCCCCCCGCCCATCGTCATCTTCGCCGGAGAGTCCTTCCCGATCGGGCCCCTTCGGAAGCTCCGGAGGCGCTGGCCCGGGACCCGGATGTTCAATTTCTACGGCCCCACGGAAACGAACGTCTGCACCAGCTACGAGGTGCGGGAGATCCCGGACGACCGCGGCACCCCGGTCCCGATTGGCACGGCGGCCAGCGGGGATCGAGTCTGGGCGGTCCAGGAGGACGGGGCCGTCGCGCAGGAGGGCCAGACGGGGGAACTGTGGGTGGAGGGCCCCACCGTGATGCAGGGGTACTGGGGTCGCGAACCCCAGACAGGGCCCTACCGGACGGGAGACTTCTGCCGTCTCTTGCCCGACGGCTCTTACGAGTTTCTGGGCCGGCGCGATCACAGGGTCAAGGTTCGGGGCCACCGGATCGAGTTGGGCGAGATCGAAGCGGTGCTGGGACAGCATCCGAACGTGAAGGAGGTCGTTGTACTCCCGGCCGGCCAGGCCCCGGACCAACGACTCGTGGGGTATGTCGTCCCCCGACAGCCTCCTCCCCCGACGTTGATTGAGTTGAAGACCTATGGGGCTGCCAGTCTCCCCCGCTACATGCTCCTCGACCGACTGTTCTTGAAGGAGGCCCTCCCCAGGACTCCCAACGGGAAGATCGACCGCCAGGCCCTGTCCGGAGAGGGCCTTGGGGGTCCCGAACGGTGAAGCACCTCGATCCCTCGCTCCGCTTCGTCCCCTCCGGGATCGAGAAATGGTATGCCTGGTCGACCGCCCATCCGGAGTGCGAAATTTTCGGGAAGGCCTGAGCGCCCCGCCTCTACGGCAGCTGCGTCTCCCCCATCAGGAAGCGGTCCACTTCGCGGGCGCACTGGCGGCCCTCCGCGATCGCCCAGACCACCAGCGACTGGCCGCGGCGCGCGTCGCCCGCCGCGAAGACGCCCTTCACGCTCGTCGCGAACCGGCCGAAGTCGGCCTTCGCGTTCGACCGCTCGTCCGTCACGACCCCGAGCGCCTTGATCAGGAAGTCCTCCGGCCCGAGGAAGCCCATGGCGAGGAGCACGAGCTGGGCGGGCCAGACCTTCTCGCTGCCGGGCACCTCGACCAGCTTGGGCCGGCCGTCGGCGCCCTTCTCCCACTTCACCTCGACGGTGTGGAGCTCCTTGAGCGCGCCGGACGCGTCGCCCACGAAGCGCTTCGTCGAGATCGAGTAGACGCGCGGGTCGCCGCCGAACTTCGCCGCGACCTCCTCCTGGCCGTAGTCCATCTTGTAGACCTTCGGCCACTGCGGCCAGGGATTGTCCGGCGTCCGCGCGTCGGGGGGCTTGGGCAGGAGCTCGAACTGCACGAGCGAGCGGCAGCCGTGGCGCATCGACGTCCCCACGCAGTCGGTCCCCGTGTCGCCGCCGCCGATCACGATCACGTCCTTCCCGGCAGCGGAGATGTACTGCCCGTCCTTGTGGGCGCTGTCGAGGAGGCTCTTCGTGTTCTTGAGCAGGAACTCCATCGCGAAGTGGACGCCCTTGAGCGTGCGCCCCTCGATCGGGAGGTCGCGCGGCCGGGTCGCGCCGACCGCCAGCACCGTCGCGTCGAACTCCTTGAGCAGCCTCTCCGCGGGGAAGTTCTTCCCCACCTCCACGCTCGTCTGGAACGCCACTCCCTCCTTCGCCATCACGTCGACGCGCCGCTGGACGACCGACTTCTCGAGCTTCATGTTGGGGATGCCGTACATGAGGAGTCCGCCGACCCGGTCGTCGCGCTCGAAGACGGTCACCGTATGGCCCGCGCGGTTGAGCTGCGCCGCCGCGGCCAGGCCCGCGGGACCCGATCCCACGACCGCCACCTTCCTGCCCGTCCTCTTCGGCGGCGGCTCGGGAACGATCCAGCCCATCTCGAAGCCCTTGTCGACGATCGCCTGCTCGATGTTCTTGATCGTGACCGGCTTCTCGTTGATGCCCAGGACGCACGAGCCCTCGCACGGAGCGGGGCAGACGCGGCCGGTGAACTCGGGGAAATTGTTCGTCTTGTGGAGCCGCTCGAGGGCTTCCCTCCACTGGTCCTTGTAGACCAGGTCGTTCCACTCGGGGATCAGGTTGTGGATCGGGCAGCCGGAGGCCATCCCGCCGATCAGCGACCCCGTATGGCAGAACGGCACGCCGCAGTCCATGCACCGCGCGCCCTGATTCCGGAGGCCCTCCCCGGGCATGGGATGATGGAACTCCTTCCAGTCGGCGGTCCGCTCGCGCGGATCGCGGTCGTGCGGGAGCTCCCGCGTGAACTCCATGAATCCCGTCGGCTTGCCCATAAGAGAAGAATCAAGAATCAGGAATCACGAATCAAAGAACCCGGCTAGTTGCCCCCCATGCGGGCGGCGTCCTTCGCGTTCATCTCGAAGGCCGCCATCTCGGCCTCGTCCTCCGAGAGCCCCATCGCTTTCACCTTCTTCTCGGCCTCGAGCGCGCGCTTGAAGTCGTGCGGCAGCACCTTGACGAACCTGGAGAGCAGCGAGTCCCAGAGCGCGAGCACCTTCCACGCCTTCGCGCTCTCCGTCGCCTGCGCGTGGCGCTGGACGAGCGTGCGCACCTTGTCGGCCTCCTCGGGGTCGTCCAGCGGGTAGATCCCCGCCATCGACGGGTTGCAGCGAGAGGCGAACGTGCCGTCCTCGTCGAGCACGTAGGCGAAGCCTCCCGACATGCCCGCCGCGAAGTTCCGGCCGGTGGGGCCCAGCACGACCACCTTGCCCCCCGTCATGTACTCGCAGCCGTGGTCCCCCACGCCCTCGACCACCGCGATCGCGCCCGAATTGCGCACCGCGAAGCGCTCGCCCGCGAGCCCCCGGATGTACGCCTCGCCGTCGGTCGCGCCGTAGAGGGCGACGTTGCCGATGATGACGTTCTCCTCCGCCGCGAAGGTCGCGGACTTCGGGGGGAGGACGACGATCTTCCCGCCCGAGAGCCCCTTCCCGACGTAGTCGTTCGCGTCGCCTTCCAGGACGAGGGTCATGCCGCGCGGGATGAATGCGCCGAAACTCTGGCCCGCCGAGCCCTGGAAGTGGAGCTGGATCGTGTCGGCCGGCAGGCCGCGGTAGCCCCATTTCCGGGTGATCTCGCTGCCCAGGAGGGTCCCCACGGTGCGGTGGACGTTCCGGATCGGGAGGGTCGCCCCCACCGAGTCGCCCTTGTCGATCGCGGGGCGGCAGAGGGGGATCAGCGTCGCCTTGTCCATCGTCTTTTCGAGGGCGTGGTCCTGCTTCTGGGAGCAGAAGCGCCCCACCTCGGGGCCCACAGGCGGCTGGTAGAAGATCTGCGAGTAGTCCAGGCCCTGAGCCTTCCAGTGGTCGAGCGCCGTCTTCATCTCGACCCGGTCGCTGCGGCCGACCAGCTCCTCGAGTTTCCGGAAGCCGAGCTTCGCCATCAGCTCGCGCACCTCCTGGGCGATGAACCTCATGAAGTTCACGACGTGCGCGGGGTCGCCCGTGAACTTGGCGCGGAGCTTCGGGTCCTGCGTGGCCACGCCCACCGGGCAGGTGTTCAGGTGGCAGACGCGCATCAGGATGCAGCCCATCACCACCAGCGGCGCCGTCGCGAAGCCGAACTCCTCGGCGCCCAGCAGCGCACCGATGATCACGTCGCGCCCCGTCTTCAGCTGCCCGTCTACCTCGACCACGATGCGGTCGCGCAGCTTGTTCAGTACCAGCGTCTGCTGCGTCTCGGCGA
>CAZSCC010000748.1:0-9520 GCA_964604905.1 uncultured Planctomycetales bacterium | reverse complement strand
AGTCCCGCCAGGCGCCCGCTCATCCACTCCGAGAGCCGGCTCCCCTCGATCCCCGCGGCCATCGCGAAGCTCCCGCCCAGGAGGACGAGCGTCCCCCACGGCATCCGCCGGAGGGCCTTGAGCGAGAGGAGGCCCCGGACCATCAGCACGAGGCCCGCCCCCATGGCGACCCAGGCCTCGAAATGCTTTCCGCCGAACTTGAAGCCGGGCCACACGCACCGCACCGCGCCCTCCGCCCACGGAGCCACCCCTCTGCGCGCGACGTCGCTGGAGATCCAGAGCGCCGCCGCGGCCAGGAAGACGGCCAGAACGGTTTTCTCCCGGCCGGTCATCCGTCCCATCGTCGCGAGCTCGCGCTCGAGGACGGCCCGGCCTTGCGAGTCCTCCGGAGCGTCCCGGCGTCCCACCCTCCAGAGGAGCCACCAGATGAGAGGAATGAACAGGACGACGAAGGGCAGCCCGAAGGCGATATACCTCATGAACCCGATCTCGAACCCCAGCGTCCGCTGGACGAAGCCGCAAAAGATCGAATTGGTGGCGGTCCCGATCTTGGTTCCGATCCCGCCCACGTTCGCGGAGTAGGCCACGGCGAGCATGACGGCGGTCCCGAAGCGCGGGAGCGGCCGCCCCGCCGCCGCCTCGAGCTGCACCAGGAGCGCGAGGGCGATCGGCATCATCATGACGGCGGTCGCCGTGTTCGAGATCCAGAGCGAGACCGCCGCGGTCGCCGCGAGGACCCCCAGGAGGAGGCGCCGCGGGTCGGTCCCCACCGCCCGCATGACGCGGAGCGCCACGCGCCGGTGGAGGCCGCACTCCTCCATCGCGGCGCCGATCATCATCCCGCCGAGAAGGAGGAAGATGTAGGCGTCCACGAACGGCTCCGCCGAAGCGCGGACGTTCGCGAGGATTCCTCCCTCAAAGACCCCGCAGAGGGGGTAGAGCACCAGCGGCACGCAGGCCGTCCAGGCGATCGGGACCGCCTCGCTCAACCACCAGATCGCCATGAGGGCCAGGGTCGCCGCCGCGAAGGCCGGCCGGTGGCCCGCCCCGGCCAGTCCGTGGAGGGCCGAGGGGATGAAGGCGATCCCGGCGAAGGCGAGGATGCCGGCGACGAATCCGATCCGCTTCCCCCAGCGTGGGCCGGCGGTCTCCGCGGCGATCGGGGGCGGAGGCGGTGTCGCGCGAAGGGCTTCCAGCGTGGCAAGCGTCATGATCGTGTTCTCCCTTCTGGGGAGACAGGCGCCGGGAGTGGAGTCCGTTGTGCGCGGAATCGAAGCTAATCGAAATCCGGCTCGTGCGGCCGGACCTCGACCTCGTCGCGCACGGAGACGTCCAGGAGGGCGGACAGGCGGGAGGCGAGCACGCGGGCGGAACGCTCATCGCCGTTCCCCAGGGGGATGGCCCTCCGTTCAAGGACGAGCTCGACCGTGCACGTCCCGGACCGCTCGTCCCCGTCGTTGGGCTCGTGGACGGTCCCGCCCAGGCGAACGGCGTCGATCTCGTCGAACCGCACGAAGTCCGTCGAAAGGCCCAGGGGAGTCCGGGAGGTGAAGATCAGGCGGCCCGCCCCGGTGTCCACCACCAGCTGCTCGTGGGTCCACATCCGCAGGATCGAGCCCCCCAGGGTAAAGAGCGCGAAGAGGGCCAGGGGGACCGCGGCCGCGAGCCATCCCCACCCCTTGTCCCTGAGCCATCCCCAGTAGGCTCCGTAGGCCAGCGCTCCGATGAAGACCGCGCTCCACAGGAACGTGAGGCTCTCCAGGCACGCGGGGAAGCGAAAAAGGACCAGACTCTCCCGGGTGCGCGCCTGTCGGTAAAAGCTCATGGGATGCCGTTCCATCCGACCGTCAGGGACCTGGGCGCCGACCGCGGTCGAGCGGTGCGTGGAAAGCGGGATCCCGGAAGGGCGGCCTGCCCGCGCCCTACTCGTCCTGCTGCTGGACGATGACGACGAAGCCGGTGTTCCCGATGGGCGCGAAGCCGGCCAGCCACGAGCCGCCGTCGACCGGGTCGCGGTAGCCCGCCGCGTGCCGAGCGGGTGCGCCGGGCTTGGGCAGGGCCAATTCGTCCTCGCAGAAGGGCGTGCCGAGGGTTTCGAGATAGGGATGCCGGAGGGGCACGGGCTTCTGGCCGGGGACAAGCAGCGGATGATAGACGATCCGGTACCCGGGCTCCAGGTCGTCGGCCTCCTGGGGCTTGCTCGTGTCCCAGGGGGCGACCACGACGACCCGGCGCCGCGGATCGGGGAGATCCGTGAGGCCCAGGGTCGTGCCGGTGCTCACGGAGACCCGGAGCACTCCCAGGACCGTCCCGTTCCGGTGGATGGGCGCCGAAAGGGCGATGTTGTACGCCTCCGCGTGCGAAGTCCGGAAGGCGCGCGAGACGTGCGCTCCGACCAGGCCGCGTTCCTGATGCTCCAGCGGCCCCTTGAAATAGTCCCGGTCTTCGAAGTTACCCCCGATGTTCAAGTTGGAGGGGACGCGGGCTCTCATCGTGCCCTCGGCGTCCAGGACCGTCCAGCTCTCGAATTCCTTCAGGTCGAAAGGCGCGCGGTCGCAGAAGATCTGCAGTCCGGCGAAGTCGCTCCACTCCAGGAGGCTCACCAGTTCCGGGTCTTCGGCAACCTTGACGAGGCGGTCGCTCCATTCGCGAAGCTGGCGCCGGAATCGGTCGGCGATGTGCTGCGCCATGGTGGCGTCCGTGGTCAGCCTCTCCTGCCGGACCCCCTTCCGCACGAGGAGGTGGCCTCCCATCGAGAGCAGGAGCAGGGCGGCCGTTGCGCCGAGCGCGAGCCCGCCCGCGTGGCGGCGGCACCATCGGCCGAAACGCACGGCCCGGCCCACCGGACGCGCCTGGACCGGCCGGCCCTCAAGCCAGCGCTCGAGGTCGGCCGCGAAGGCCCCGGCGTTCTCGTAGCGCTGGGCGGGGTCCTTGCGGAGGCACTTGAGGCAGATCGCGGCGAGGTCCGCGTCGACCTTCGGGTCGAGCTCCGGCTCCTCGTGCTGGATCTTCCGGATCGTCTCGGCGAACGTCGCCCCCAGGAACGGCGGTCGGCCGGTGAGGAGCGCGTAGAGGACCGTCCCCAGGCCGTGGACGTCCACCGCGAGGCTCAGCCGCCGCTTCTGGCCGGAGACCTGCTCCGGGGCCATGTAGGCGAGGGTCCCCACGAGCTCGTCTCTCGCCGTGACCTCGCCCGCGCCGTCCAGCCGCTTGGCGAGCCCGAAGTCGGTCACGTGGGGCTGACCCTCGGCGTCGAGCAGGATGTTGCCGGGCTTCAGGTCCCGGTGGAGGATCGCCCGGCGGTTGGCGTACCGGATCGCCCCGGCGACCGTCACCATGAGGCGCGCTGCGGCGCGGGGGTCGTCGCGGTACTTCGAGAGGCGCTGCTGGAGGCTCTCGCCCTCGATCAGCTTCATCGTGAAGTAGGGTTGGCCCTCGTGCTCGCCGAACTCGTGGATCGGGACGATGTTGGGGTGTTCGAGCTCCGCCATCGACTCGGCCTCCGTCCGGAAGCGGGCCACGTCGGCCGCCGAGGCGAACTTCGCGAAACGGATCACCTTGAGGGCGACGAGGCGGTTCTTCAGCTCGAGGTCGCGCGCCTTGTAGACGACCCCCATCCCGCCCCGCCCGACCTCCTCGATCACATCGTACTTCCCGAAGCGGAAAGGGAGCGGGCCCGCCGCGGGGACCTCGCGCGCGGACTTGACCGCGCGGTGCATCCAGTCCTGGCCCGCGAAGAACTCCTCGAGCTCGGGGGCGAGGTCGGGAGAGGCGGCCAGGACCTCCTTCCGGCCGATCGGCCGTCCGTCCTCGACGGAGCGGAGGTAGGCGTCGAGGACCGTCTCCAGGCGCTTGTCGCGGTCGGCGCTCTCGATCATGTCTGTCCGTTGCCTCCGAGAACCTGGCGGAGGCCGTTCACCCCTCGATGGATGAGCGACGCCACGGACGGCGTGGACTTCCCCATCATGACGGCGGTCTCGTGGAGCGAATACTCCTGGAGGTGGTGGAGTTCGACCGCGGTCCTCTGGTCCTCCGGAAGCCGCGCCACCGCCTCCGCCAGTCGTACCTTCTCCTCCTCCCGGGCGGCCCGCGTGCCGGGCGAACTGTGCGACGCCGCAACCCACGCGTCGATCCGGCATGCGGAGTCATGGATCGCCACTTCGAGGCTCGCGTCGCGCTTGGCCCGTCCCAGCGCGCGGACCGCGTCCGCCAGGTCGTGGACCAGCATCTGCCGGAGCCAGGCCGCGAGCTCCGCTTCCGTGCTCCCCCGGAACTGGTCCTGGTTCCGATGGGCGCCCAGGAGGGTCTCCTGGACCACGTCGGAGGCGTCGAGTTTCGCCCGGAGCCGGGGGTCGAGGAGGATCCGAGCCAGGATCCTGAGATAGGGCCGAAACGGCTCGAGGGCGAGGTCCTGCTGCTTTTCCATCCGTGTCCTTCCCCTAGGATAGGCGCCGTTCCCTCCGAAACTGTGCGCGTTCCAGAAAATTCATGCGATCCGCATCGCATCCCCCTCATATCCGGGCGCCTGCTTCCCCCCACCCTCGTCTGCCTCTTTCCCTTGCCCCCCTCGTGGAATGGCCGCTAGACTCCGGACTGCCGAAGGGTCGTGGAGTGGCCCCTCTTTGATTCGTGATTCTTGATTCTTTCTTCTCCGTGATCTCTCCCTCTCACCTGCGCTTTCCCGGGGGCCGATTGCCTCTCGGCCGCCGCACGTACGTGATGGGCATCCTCAACATCACCCCCGACTCCTTCTCCGACGGCGGTCGCTGGATCGACGCCCGCCGCGCCCTCGCCCACGCCCGCCGCATGGTCCGGGACGGCGCGGACCTCATCGACGTGGGCGGCGAGTCCACCCGGCCCGGAGCCCCCGCCGTCCCCGCCCGGGAAGAGTGCCGTCGGGTGGTCCCCGTCATCGAGCGCCTGGCCCGGGAGGGCGTCCTCGTCTCGATCGACACCTCGAAGGCCGAGGTGGCCGACGCGGCCTTCCAGGCGGGCGCCCGGATCCTCAACGACGTCACCGCCCTCCGCGGCGACCGGCGGATGGCCCGCCTCGCCGCCCGGGCCGGGGTCGCCGTCGTCCTCATGCACATGAAGGGCACGCCCCGGACGATGCAGAAGAACCCCCGCTACCGCGACGTCGTCGCCGAGATTCTTCTGTATTTTCGTGAAAAACTGAAAATCGCGTTGAGGGCCGGAATCCCCCGTGATAAGATCGTCTTGGACCCGGGGATCGGCTTCGGCAAGTTGCCGGGGCACAATGTGGAGATTCTGCGGCGTCTGGGAGAGTTCCGCAGGCTCGGCTGCGCGCTGGCGATCGGGACGTCGAGAAAAAGCTTCATCGGTCACTTCCTCGGCCGGCGCGTCGACGAACGGGTGAGCGGCACCGCAGCGACGGTCGCCGCCGCGATCCTCCGCGGCGCCGACGTCGTGCGCGTCCATGACGTCCGCGAAATGGTCGATGTGGCCCGTATGACCGACCTGCTCCGATGATCGAGGAGTTCAGACACTTCCGCGCCTGGATCGAGATCGCCGTGCTGACGGTCTCGTTCTACTTCATCCTCAACTTCATCCGCGGCACGCGCGGCGCCGGGATCCTGAAGGGAATCGTCTTCCTCTTCATCGTGATCTTCCTCGGCCTCCTCTACGTGGCCGACTTCCTCGAGCTGGAACGCCTCCGCGACATGCTCCGCTGGGTCCTCTCGGGCTCCGCCCTCGCGCTCGTCATCCTCTTCGCCCCCGAACTCCGCCGCGCCCTCTCCCACCTCGCCCAGTCGCGCATCCTCTCCCCCCTCCTCCGCGACCACTCGACCCACGTCGTCGACGAGCTCGTCAACGCCGCGGTCAAGCTCTCCAAGAACCGGATCGGCGCGCTCGTCGCCATCGAGCGCGACGTCGGCCTGGGCGAGTACGTCGAGAACGGCTGCCGCATCGACGCGCAGATGACGAGCGAGCTCCTAGAGACGATCTTCTACCCCGGGTCGGCCCTCCACGACGGCGCCGTCATCCTCCAGCACGACCGCGCCGCCGCCGCGGGCTGCCTCCTTCCCCTCACCGACGACACCTCGCTCTCCAAGTCCATGGGAACCCGCCACCGTGCGGCGATCGGGATCGCGGAGGAGACCGACGCGATCGCCCTCGTCGTCTCCGAGGAGACGGGCCGGATCTCCGTGGCGGTGCACGGGAAGCTCACCGGCGACCTCACCCGCGAGTCGCTCCACAAGCTCCTGACCGAGCTCTACAACCGGGGCAGCAAGGGGCCGGGGGACGACAACGGGACTCCGGCCGCGCCGCCGGAAGGGGGGCCCGCGCCGGGCGGCCCCGGAGGGGCGAAGCCGTGAAAAAGATCTTCCTCGAGAACCTGGCGACGAAGGCGATGGCCCTCCTCCTCGCCGTCCTCACGTGGGTCTACCTCTTCACCCAGGGGAACGGCACGGCCGAGATCCAGGTGGAGTTCACGCCCCCCGTCCTCGACCCCCAGGTCTTCGCCTCGGCCGTCTACCGGGACGCCCAGCGCCGCGAGCTCGCGCCCGCGGGCCCCCTCCAGGTGCGCCTCAGCGGCCCGAAGGGGGATGTCCGCTTCCTCTCCCTCCGCCCCCCCAAGACCTTCTCCTGCAAGTTCCAGGTCGACCCCAAGCTCCTGGACAGCCCGAAGGGGACGGTCACGCTCAGCCTGGAGACCGCCTACTTCGGCCTCCCTCCCGCCATCAGCGTCGAACCGCTCCCGTCCGCGCAGGTCACGCTGGAGTACGTCAAGTACCTGGACCGGGAGGTCGACCTCATCCCGAACTCCGTGCCCTGGGAGGGCGAACCGCGTGAGGGATATAAGGTAGACTCGGTGACCGTGCTCCCGGCCCGCATCAAGGCGAAGGTCCCCGCCGACCGGACGGGCGCCGACCGGGTGGAGATCCGGACCCTCCCGGTCGCGGGGCGCTTCGAGAGCTTCACGGTGGAGCGGTGGGAGCTGGAGCCCGGCTCGCGCATCGTCGCCCAGACCCCCTTCAGCGCGGAAGTCAAGGTGGTCGGCGTGCCGGCGACGCGGCGCTTCCCGCTCGTCCTCCACCTGATGACCCGGGAGGAGAACAAGGGCCACGTCAAGCTCGAGACCAAGAACATCACGGTCGAGCTCCAGGGGCCCAAGGAGCTGATCGAGAATGCTCCCGAATCCGCTTTCGTCGTCTACGTGATCGTGACCGACGCCGACGTGGCCACCCCGGGCCCCAAGAACATCAACCTGCCCCAGATCGGCTGCCACATCCTGGACCCGAAGTACCGGAACATCACGGTCGCCCTTATGCCCGACCTGACCGTCGAGAACCGGCAGGTCAAGATCACCATCGACAAGAAGTGATCCCCGCTGGGTCTTGATTCCCGAATCCTGATCTTTCATACTCCACCCCCGATGGGCACGATTTTCGGCACCGACGGCGTCCGCGACCGCGCGGGCCGCGGCTGGCTGACCCCTTCCAAGGTGACGCAGATCGCGCGCGCCGCCGGAACCGTCCTCCGGAAGAGCCCCGCGAGCTTCCGAACCTCGATCCCCCGCGCCTTCGCGCACCTGAAGGAGCCGCCCTTGCGCGGCGCCCCGGCCCGCGGCCTCGTCCTCATCGGCCGCGACCCGCGGGCCTCAGGGCCGGCCATCGAGCGCGCCCTCGCGCGGGGATTCGCGTCGGTCGGCGTCGGGGTCGCGCTCGCCGGCGTCCTCACCACCCCCGGAGTGGCCACGCTGACGCGGCGCTGGGGCTGCCTTCTCGGCGTCGTCATCTCCGCCTCCCACAATCCCGCCGACGACAACGGGATCAAGTTCGTCTCGCCGCAGGGCTTCAAGATCCCCGACTCCGCCGAGGCGGCGATCGAGGCCCTGCTCGCCGGACCCCCCCTCGCCCCGCGGCTGAAAAAGCTCCCCCCGCCGGCCGACCGCCGGGTGGAGACGTCGGCCTACGTCGACTTCCTCGCCGGGTTCTCCCGCCCGCTCCGGGGCATGAAGATCGCCCTCGACTGCGCCCACGGCGCCTCCTCCGCCTACGCCGGGACCCTCTTCGAGCGCCTCGGCGCGAAGACCGTCGTGACGAACGCCTCGCCCGACGGGAAGAACATCAACGACGGCTGCGGCGCGCTCCACCCCGAGGCGATCGCCGCGGTGGTCCGGCGCGAGAAGGCGGAGATCGGCTTCGCGTTCGACGGGGACGCCGACCGCCTCATCATGGTCGACGAGAAGGGCTCCGTCCGCGACGGCGAGACGGTCCTCGCCCTGTGCGGAACGCACCTGAAGGAGCGGAAGAAGCTGACGAACGATACCGTCGTCTCGACCGTGATGGCGAACATCGGCCTCGAGCGGTGGCTCGCCGCGCGGGGGATCGCGCTCCTGCGGACCCAGGTCGGCGACCGCTACGTCGCCGAGCGGATGCTGAAGTCGGGCGCCATCCTGGGAGGCGAGCCGTCAGGCCACGTCCTTTTCTACGACGCCGCTCCCGCCGGGGACGGGATGCTGACGGCGCTCCGCGTGCTGAACGTGCTCTCCGAGCGAGGCCAGCGCCTCTCCGAGGCCGCGTTCCCCAAGTTCCCGCAAGTGCTCCTCAACGTCCGCGTGGCGAAGAAGCCGCCGATCGACGAGGTCGCCGCGCTGCGGTCGGCCATCGGCGCGGCCGAGAAATCGCTCGGCTCCGACGGCCGGATCCTCGTCCGCTACAGCGGGACCGAGCCGCTTTGCCGCGTCATGGTGGAAGGGCCGAAGGCCGCGCTCGTCGACCGCCTCGCGAAGAGGGTCGCCGACGCCGTGAAGAGGGAACTCGCGTGACTCCGATCCGCCTGGGCGTGAACGTCGACCACGTGGCCACGGTCCGGCAGGCGCGCCGCGGCGAGCAGCCCGACCCCGTCGAACTCGCGCTCGCGGCCGAGGAGGCGGGGGCCGACTCGATCGTGGCCCACCTCCGCGAGGACCGCCGCCATATCCAGGACCGCGACGTGGCCCGGCTCCGGAAGCGCCTGAAGACCTGCCTCAACCTTGAGATGGGCCTCTCGGCCGACATCGTGTCGGTCGCGCTCCGCGTCGCGCCGCGCCAGGTGACGCTGGTCCCCGAGAAGCGGCAGGAGCTCACCACCGAGGGCGGCTTGGACGTCGCGGCCCAGCTCGAGAAGGTCCGCCGCGCCGTCCGGCGCTTCCAGGACCGGCGGATCGAGGTGAGCCTGTTCATCGACCCCGACCTCAAGCAGGTGGCCGCCGCCCACCGGAGCGGCGCCCGCATCATCGAGATCCATACGGGCTCCTACGCGAACGCCGGGAAGAAGGGCCCCGAGCTGCGGCACATCGTGGCGGCGGCGCGCGCCGCGCGGCGCGAGGGGATGATCGTCGCGGCCGGTCACGGGCTGACGCTCTCGAACGTCCGCGCGATCGCGGCCGTCCCCGAGATCGAGGAGCTCAACATCGGCCACTCGATCGTCGCCCGGGCGCTCGCCGTCGGCATGGCCCGCGCGGTCCGCGAAATGAAGGACGTGATGCGTGCGGCGCGCAAGAACTAGCCTG
>CAZSCC010000747.1:0-21523 GCA_964604905.1 uncultured Planctomycetales bacterium | reverse complement strand
GAAAAGCATGAAAGAGGTTCAGCTGTTCGCAACGCGGGGTGAAGCGCTGAAGTGGCTGGGGAAGGGCGGAGATCCCGTCGCCCCGGGAAAATCAGACGGTTCTTGACTCCCCGTCACCAATTCTTAAACTCTGCATCTCGGTCCACCCAGGGGCGTTTAGCTCAGTTGGTAGAGCGCTTGGATCACACCCAAGAGGTCACAGGTTCGAGTCCTGTAGCGCCCACCATTGAGGACAGCGATCGGGGGATTTGGCCTTTAAGGCCACTTTGGACAGGGAATGGAAGGGTTCCCAGAGGTTCGAAAGTGCCCGGTTGTCCTCAATGGTCACTTTCGAAACGAGCGCGTCGATCAGCTTCCTCCGGGTGAAGTTGTCCTCCTCCGCCTCGTAGATGGCGTGCGCCCGCTGGGCCAGGTCGAGGATCCGGTCGGACTCGTCCAGGTACTTCCCGTCGGCCACCGTGTGGGCCCGGAGCTCGTTCTGGATCTCCAGCTGCCGGGAGCGCCACCCGGCCGACTTCTCGCGGAACTCCTCGGGCGTGATGAGGCCTTCGAGGCGATCCGTGTACGCCTTCTCGATCCAGGTCTTGAGCCGCGTCCCCTCCGACTGGAGCGCAGTCTGCCGGCTCTTGTGGTATTCCCGCTCCGAGGCAAAGCTATCCCGGAGCGCGGTCTTGATCTCCTCGACCGCACATGAGTCGATCCAGAGGCCTTTCAGGGACTCGCCCAGCTGCAGGACGAGATCCCGCTCCGAGATGCGCGAGCCGGGACAGACCTTCCCGCCGTTCTTCCAGCCCGTGCAGTGGTAGTGGGTATACTCGCGGCGCGTCCCGTTCTTCTGGCGCTTGGCATGGAAGTCGGCCGTGATCGAGCTCCCGCAATGGCCGCAGGCCCCGAGACCCCGGAAGGGGAACTTCCGCTCCTTCCTGGACTGCGTCTTACGACCCAGGACAGCCTGGACGCGATCGAAGAGAGCCTTCGAGATGAGGGGTTCGTGCTTCCCGATCTGGCTCTCCCCCTTCCACAGGGTAAGACCGTAGTAGAAGGGGTTGGTCAGCATCTTGTGGATGCCGCTCTTGCCAATGGGCTTCTTCTTGAGCGGGTGATCCAGACCCTCCTTCCGGGCGACCACGACCAGGTCCTCCAGCGTGTAACGCCCGGTGCCGGCCAGCTCCCAGAGTTTCCGGACGATGGGCGCCCGCACTTTATCCTGGAGGATATCGCGCGAGGCCGCATCGTTCAGATAGCCGTTCGGGGCGATCGAGGGCCAGCCGCCCTCCTTCACCTTCTGGTCCATGCCCTTCTTGACCTCCTCCGAGAGGTTGTTGATGTAGTTCCGGGCGAGGACGGCCTCGATGTCGAAGCGAAGCTTGTCGCTCGACTTCGAGTGCCGGTTCAGGACGAGGCCGGTCTTGTAGAAATGGAGCTCCTTGTCGTGGATCTCGATCAGCTTGTAGAGCTGGTCCACGTCGTAGAAGTTCCGGGTCGAGCGGTCGGTCTTCTCGAAGATGATGACCTTGATCGAGGCATCGGCCTTGACGACCTTGATCATCTCGTTGAAGGCCTTCCGGCCCGCCTTCTTGGCCGACTCCGAGACGTTCCAGCGGCGGACGATCTCGAGGTTGTTCCGCGCGGCGTAGTTCTCGCCTCCGCGCTCCTGGACTTCGGGCGAGTAGCCTTCGAGCTGCCGCTCGTCGGAGACGCGGCCGTAGAGCACCGCCTTAATCGTCATGCAGCCCTCCTCTCTTGTTCCCTTCGCGCATGCGCGCGATCCATCTGGTCGAGGAGGATGAAGAATTGGGCGAGCCTCTCGCGCTCCTCGACGGTGATCGGGGATACGTTCTTCCCGGCGACACTTTCTTGAACCCGTCCGTCTCCCGAAGGTTCGCGGGAATCGACCTTCGGCGGGAGTTTCTCTGTTTCCTTCGGTCTCTCCAAAAGTACCATCTCTTGCTCACCTCCGGGAGCATAGCAGAAGGGCGTGTCAAACGAGGACACGCCCAAGCACGATTTATTCTGATCCCGATTCCGGGGAAGGATCGGGCGACGGGTGGGGAGGTTGCTCTCGACGCGTGAACTTCGAGCGGGCGCGGTATTGCAGATCTGGAAGGTCACGCCACGTCTGCGGTACCTCCCGAGTCGGCGATATACCACTCCAGGATCTCGAGCCGGTGGTGACCGGCTTCCCGGGCGACGAGGGTTGCGGCCTGTTCGCGATTCAGGCCCTTCTTCTTGACCAAGAAGTTCATGCGCTCGCACAGGTACGTGCGGCGAAGGTCGTGAAACGTCTGATCGGTTGCCCGGCCAACCCCCGCTCCTCGAAGGATGGGGTAGACGTGCTGCCGCCACTCCTCATAGGTCCGGTACCCCGGGGGGATCAGGCTGGCCTCACCCGGGGCCAGGCGCCGGGCAGCTTCCAGGACCTCCGCTTGGCGGGCATTGTGGAGCCACAGGTAGCGGGGGTGGCCGCCCTTCGTCCCGCGTTTCACCCAGACGCGATCTCCTTGCCAGTCGCGCCCGGGGCGGAAGAGGGCCGCCTCCTTGAATCGGAGGCCCACGTGGCGGGCCAGAAGCATCATCGTTCTCACACGTTCGTCCGGCACTGCCGCGAGCATTTGGGCGAACCGATCGTCGGGGACGACCTTTCCGGCGCGCGTGTGGCGCGGCCCGGGCTCCACCCCCAGTTCGGCGTTCGAGCGGGGGACAAGGTTCGCTTTCCCGATCTTCCGGACGAGCCAGCGCAGGTGGGAGAGCTTTTCCTCGATCGAGCGCCTCTCGTTGTCCTCGAGCTTCCAGGCCTCAACGATGTCGTTGATGTGCTTCGCTTTCAGGTTGTCCCACTTCTGGAGGCCGAAGCGCTCGTGGACCAGTCCGGCGGCGCGGGCGAGAATATATCCTCGCTTTCTTTGGGTCGCGTACGAATCCTCGCGATTGGCGGCAAGGATCGAGATGAGTTGGCGCTCCAGGGGCAGGGTCGGGTTGTTCAGGGCCATCGCGTCCTCCAGAAAAATAAATGGAGCCAAGGGGGACGGCCCCCCGGCGACGGAGAGCCGTCGCCGGGGAGCCGAGACAGGACTCCGGATGAAGGCGGGTCGTCGGGAGCGCGGTCCTCTACGACGGCCGCCAGTTGCCGGATGAACTCCGGCAGCTCCGGGTCGTAGTGGTGCAGGATGAGGAACGTGTTCAGGCGCTCGGCCATCCGGCGGAAGCGTTCTGACACGAACATCTCAGGCTGCATGAGCGCGTACTCCTTCTCGGGCTCCTCGGGAACCCACATCCTCCATCCGTACTTCTTGAATCCCTTCATCGCAGGACCCTCAAAAAACGAGACCGCAAGTTCGCCCGGGCCACAGCGGCCACAGGACACCCCCTCGCGGGGCCGCGCGCCCCGCGCGAGGGTGTCCTGGACCGCCGGGTGGACGATTCACGACTCTCGCCGTCCTGCCTCGGGACTCGGTGAAGGGAAGAACGTGCTATTCGTTGGCCGGCGTCGGAATCCTGGGGCACCGGCCGATCTTCAGTGTTTCTCGGGTCCTCCTAATCATATTGGCACGCCGAACCTGCGATTTGTTAAGGGGTTTCTGTCGGTCCGGGCCCCTCGGCCCTCCCATGGATTCCGCGCCGGATCTTCTCGCAAAGATTCCGGGCGTACTGACGAACGGGGGGACAGTTCAAGAACCACGACCCCATCCACGGGGCCTAAGCCGACTTCCGGCCTTCGCTGCAAGCCTTCTCGACGAACTCGAGTAGTTCCTCTTTGCAGAAAGGATATCCAATGGCAAGACCCGTTCGTGAGCAGTGGATCTCACGACCCTCCTCCATGACCAGCGCAAGAATGGCGAAAAGATCTTCCGAGCTTCGAATCGCACCCTCCATGCTCCCGAGGAGCACGACTTCAATCTCAGAGTCTGCCCAGACCAGATGGGCGAACGACTGGAACGCCGACGTGTCCCGATCGTGGGGGTCTTCGTGGACCATCCACCTCTGGACGATGCGGAGCCCGTGTCGGTTGGCGTATCTCAGGGTTCGAGACGCCTCCTCGGCCATGAGGGCTCTCGGGTCGCCGCTCTCGCTGGGGGTGCAAAGGAACAATGCCGTGGTCTTGTCCTCCATGTTGATGGCTCTCTTTCTGCCGCCGAAGCGGCCATTTAATTTGTCAATTCAATCCCTGTTCGGGAGACCGTGGGGTACTCGATCGGGCAGGTCTGGCGCACGGCCTTGGGCCAGCCCCGGTGCGGAAAGCCACGCTGCTTGGGATGGAGAATCTCCTCCCCCCTGACGGATCGATCCGTCAAGGGGGAGGAGTCCCGGCGGCATCAGGGGTCGGAGGCGTCGGTGGCTGCCTCTCCCTGAGCGAGTTCAGGAGGCGCGCTGCCTCCCATTTGTCCCCGCTTCCCAGGGCGCTGGCAAACTGCCCGACCAGGCTCCTCCACGCCGGGCCTTTGAAGACCTCCGGCCGGAGCCTGGGCAACGACCGCCGTCCTGCCGCCTTGCCACGCTTTACTACGACCACCCGTCCGAGTTCCACGAAGCACCTCACTTTCCGGTCGGACCTAGATCCGTCCGGCCCACACGGGCCCGGACACCCCAGCTCGGAAGCCTCTGGGAAGGCTTCCGGGTTGGAGTGTCGGGCCCGCCGGGATGAGGTGCTTCGGGTCACGGCTGGGGCGCTTCGTCGCCGCGCGAGGGCGGCGTTTGTCGGACGCCGCGCGAAGGCGGCGTTGCTTGAGAGAAAAAAAAGAAAAGGGAAAGGAAATGGAACGGTTAAGTAGGCCGGAAGTTGATTCTTACTGCGAAGGATTCGAAAGCGGTCTTGGGGGGTACCGCTTCCTACCTCTTAGCGGTAGACTTTCGATGACGGAGGAGGTATTCTCTGCCGATTATGGAGTCGATCGAAGACCGCGAAGTTGCCCTCGAGATCATGGGGTACGCCGAAGTCATCAAGCAAAAGAGGGTTGACGAGAAGGGCGGGCCGCTGGCCATCACGGGCGCGGGGACCCGGATAATCCGGGAGACCTTGACTCCGCTCGTGGAGGGAATCCAGAAGGAACAAAAGAAGGTCGAGCGAGGGTCTCGGAAGAGATACGGATTCGCCCTCGTCTCGATCGAGGCCGAGAAGCTCGCGCTCATCACGCTCAGGACGATCTTCAGAGTCGTGGCCCAGGTGGATGCCGAGCGGCCGGCCGCCACTCAGACCAAGCTCATAGGAGAAATCGGAAGGGCCTGTGAACAGCAGCATGCCTTCGACCGCATGAGCGGGCAGCAGCGGGAGATCGTCGCCACCTGGCTCAAGCGGGTCAAGAAACGCTGGAACGCGCTCAAGCAGATCCGGGTGAAAGCGAAACAGCTCAGGAAGAAGGGATGGCCCACCTACTATCTCGGCGGTGCGCTCGTGGCCCTGGCGCTCCGCCATTCGGGCCTGATCGAGAAGCGCCACCGCCCCAAGAAGCCAGCGACGATCCATTTGACCGCTCTCGCCCGGCGGAAGCTTCGTCGGCTGCTCCAGGAGGGAGAGGCGCTCGTCTGGCCGTCCCTCAAGCCCATGCTCCTTCCGCCCGTTCCCTGGGCGGGAGCCGGGGGCGGCGGGTACAAGGTGGTGGGGCTTCCGCTCGTCAAGCATCACGATCGTCCCGAGATCGTCTCGGCCCTGAAGAAGTCGGACCTCCGGGTGACCTGCCTGGCGGTGAACGCGCTCCAGGAGACTCCTTGGCGCCTGAACGTGCCCATCCTTGTTCTCATGGAAGCGCTCCGGGGACGGCGGGGAACGCTCGGCGGATTCGTGCTTCAAACATCGGCCGACGACCAAGGGATCGAAGATGAAGGGATGGAAGAAGAGGCGGAACCCGATCGGGACGTCAAAGAGAGGGACCTCGAGTGTGCCCGGGAAGTCCAGCACGCGACGCGCCTAGTGGTCGCTCGGGCTTTCTCGGGCGTGAAGGAGTTCTACTTCCCCTACCAGCTGGACTGGAGGGGACGCGGCTACGCCCTTCCTTCGACGCTTCACCCCCAGTCCGACGACGAAAGCCGCGCGCTCCTCCTATTTGCGCGCGGGAAGCCCTTGGGCGATCGGGGAGCCTATTGGCTGGCCGTTCATCTGGCGAATCTCTATGGAAACGGCAAGGACAAGCTGCCTTTCGCCGAGCGGGTGAGGTGGATCCAGGAGAGCGGAAGCCAGATCAGGGATGCGGTAGATCGGCCGTACGAGAGCGAGTTCATCAGGCGAGCGGATAAGCCGTGGAGGTTCCTGGCTGCGGCCTTCGAGTGGGTGGGATATCTCCGCGAGGGCCCCGGCTTCATGTCTCACGTCCCGGTGGCCATGGACGGCACGTGCAACGGCCTTCAGCACCTCTCGGCGCTGGGTCGGGATCCGGAGGGCGGTCGCTATACGAACTTGCTCCCGGGATCGGGGCCTTGCGACATTTATCAGGAGGTGGCCGATCGAATCATCCCGCACGTCGAGAAGGCCTGCACCATTGCTGACTTCGATGGTCGGGCGCTCTACTGGCGGGGCATCATCGACCGGAAGTATGTCAAGCAACCGACCATGACGACCCCCTATGGCGTGCGGGGCACGGGAATTCGTCGGCAGCTCATGGCGACGATGATGGAGCGGCACCCGCATCGGTTCCGGGAAGACCGGGACCGCTGGGGGGCGGCAGACTACCTGGCTCCCCTCCTCGAGCGAGCCATCGCGGAGGTCGTGGTCAAGGCGGCCGAGATCATGAAATGGCTCCGCGAGGTCATCCAGGAACTCGGCAAGCACGGCCAGGTTGCCTCCTGGGTGACGCCCGCGGGGTTCCCGGTGATCAACCGATATCCGAGGCTGGTGGTCCGGAGAATCGAGACCTTAGCGGGGGCCCTGACCCTCCGCGTGCCGGACCCGAAAGGCAAGCTCGACGCGGCCAAGCAGATGGACTCGATCGTCCCCAACCTGATCCATTCCCTGGACGCGGCGCACATGATGTTCACGGTCGGCGCCCTGAAGGCGGAAGGGCTCTCAGATTTCGCGATGGTCCATGACAGCTATGCCGTTCACGCCTCGGACGTTGACCGCATGAACCGGGTGCTCCGGGAACAGTTTGTCCGCGTCCACCAGGAGTGCACGCTCGCCCGCCTCACCGAACAGTTCCGCGAGGGCGAAGGCGGGATCGTGATCAAGGACCCGCCCCCGCTGGGTTCGCTCGATCTGGGTGGAGTGGTGGGGTCGGAGTATTTCTTTTCGTGACGACGTCGGGTCATCACACGGAATATGGGAGTGGTCAGACCGCGAAAAATGCTCCTGCCCCTGTTCACCGACTCCTCAGGGCATACTTGCAAACTATTTGTCTTAGCTCACCAAGTCCGAATGGTTTCATAAGGAAGTCGTTGGCGCCTGCATCCATCATTCGCCCCCTGATAGCCGGATGATAGCCCATTCCAATGACCTTGATACCCCTCATCAGCTTCGCATTTCGAATGAACGCAAGGGCCATTTCGCACTGAAGCATGTCTCTGGAGAAAGTGGAATCGAGCAGGATCACGTCCGGTTCTGATTTTGCGGCGAGCACGATCCCATCCTCCACACTTGATGCTGCCATCACTCTGAAGCGCAACTTAGACTTGCGAAACGCCGCTTTTACCAACATCCGAATTGGTGCGTCATCATCAACAACTAGAAGCTTCTTCCTCTGTCGAGTCCAGAGGCCGGGAACCTCATGTTCCGCACGCTTCAAGAGGCCGATTACCACTCTTCGGGGAACCAAATAGTTGCCTCGTTTTGAAGTTCGTAGGAAGTCATGAAGCTTCCCTTCCGTCACCCATTCATGCACGCTCTGGACCGTGATCCCAAAGAGCCTAGCCACTTCCGAGATTTTGAAGAACTCCTGCTTCTCGAACACCGAATGCACTGAAGGCGTCAATGTTCTCATGAGGTAAAGGAATCGATTACATCTGGTGCCGAAGGAAGTTGTCTAACCTTGTTGAGATACTCGGTCCGACGCTGAAGATGATCGTGTCGAGCTGTCACCGAGAATAGTAATTCCTTGCAGGTATGCACTATCTGCTCCTCGTTGAGCAGCTCGGTGAGACCTGCTGCACGAGCGTAGTCATTGGCCCTAAGCACAGGAGCGAGAAAGGCATGCCAGCCGGATGGCCAGAGGGAAAATGGGAAAAGCGGAAGCACCTCTTTCACCCAATTGACTAATATTCTAGAAGGACCGTTCGATAGACTGCTCTCGGCCTCTTCAAGAGTCTCCGCCCTTAGCGAATTCTGCAGTACCATCGTAGGAATCTCAGAAACGATGGCTTTTGTCACAGTCGTTGCCGAGATGTTGACCGAGAGCAAGAGGTCTACGCTTCCCAAGAGAAGGTCAAATTCATTTGGTTGAAGCGGTGGTATCCAGTGATAGCGATCGCCCAGGATTTCCTCCAATGGATACTCCGATGGGCCTACGTGAACCATGTGAGTTTGGGTGCCGATCTGATTCAGATATTGCGCTAGGAGAAGCGGAACCCCGTCGCCCAAGCGTTTCGCGTGGTCGTTCGGATATGGCGCCTGTTGCCAATTCGCGGTGCAGAAAAGCACCGAACGATCAGAGCTACCAAGACCCAGATTTACCCGCAATTGATTTCTCACTTCGCGCCCAATAACGACGGGAGGTGGAAGATTCGAATACATACCGGGTTGTGCAATGGGTCGGGCAATTGGAACGGGTATCAGGCGATGCTTCAGCTTGGCGACCCAGGGGCTTATCTCGGTTGATTTATCAAGATAGAGATCGATCCTGTTTCCACTCTCGCCAAAATGCCACGTATCAAGCCCGATGATCGGAATTCCATAGCGCGAGAGAAATTCAGGATCGACTCTCGCGTCTCTAAAAAAGACGCTGTTGGTGAACAGGTCGCATACAATGATACAGGTAGGACGCTCGTTTATCACACAGCCATCCACCAAGTGTGGGAGGAGTGCGCCCAGACGATCATCAAGGAGTTCAACCGGGAATGGAGCACCCTTGTAGGCAAGTGCGGAAGCAGTATGCGCCAAGAATGAGACCGAGTCCCCTCGCTTGTGAAGTTCATTGGCGATGCGAATGCCAAGTATGGTTTCCCCCAAGCCCCCTTTACAGAGCGCTAGGAACAGGAATTTCTGCTTGTTCATGGAACACCCGGGTGCGGCCACTCTCGTAGGACAAGCGAGGCAATAGTTTCGGGTCTCCCCACATCGCAATACGCGCCATCCGGGAAAAGGACAGCCCGTACATTCAAACCTTCTGACGCAGCTTGATTGAAGAAGATGCCTAACGGCTTCTCCAATGCACCGGATTCGTTTTGCAGCTTGCGGTGGAGCAAGTCGGTGAAACGAGGCGACCACACTGCGATACCCCAGGTATTGCGGAGTTCTGTCTTTGTGGGTTTATCCAGCACTTCGAGCACAATGCCTCCATCGCCGATACGCACCGGACCCAAGTGTTCCGGCTCTTTAGTCGGGAAAACACCCAATACAAGGTCTGCATTTGTAGCCTTGATCTCACTACAGATGACGGCAAACGCATTCTGGGGGTGGAATACCGAGTCCGGGAGCGCCAGTCCTACGTGATAGTCCTGGCACCAATCATATGCCGCGTCAACGGCATCAGCGAGGCCTCGAGGGGTTGCTTGATGCAGATAGGCAATGCTTACCCCGCGGTCTTTCCCGTCTCCGAAACATCGGAGAATCTCAGTCTTCCAGGGAGAGATTACGATGAAATACTGGTGGATCCCCGCAATTCGCATTGCCTCAAGGCTATACTCAGCAGCCAATATGGGGCGCGCTTGTTTGCCTGGACCGTCCGCAAGAAACACCACCGGCAGGAGTTCTTTCGCGTACTTGAACGGGTGAAGACGGGAGCCCATGCCGGCCGCAGGAAGGATGCCTACAAAGCGTGTCAATGAGCAATCTCCGCGCTTTGTCTTTGTCCGTGCCTCAGTTGATCGTGGATTCTTTGGGTCATCGCGCGTACTTCTTCAGATAGTTGTCGAACGTCGACTTGTGTTCGCTCCCGAGGAAACGCCATACTGATGCGCGAAAACCCACCTTCAATTCTTCAAGACGGGTCGTGTATTCCGAGCTTGCCACGCGTCCCCCTTCAGGAAACTGGCTTTTCAAGTTGTCGTAGTTTTCGAGAAAGCGCTTGAACTCCTCCTGGACAAAATTCTTGCTTTGGGGTGTCAACGCGAGGTCATCACAAACGGACTTGACCCGGAATTCCAACCAACGGGAAGTGCGTTCAGCATTTGCTTTTCGTTCTCTATCTTCGAGAACTTCAGCTACGAGTTTCGATATTTCCTCTCTATTGCCAGAACTTGTGGAGGGCACCGCATCGTTGAGTGCATTCTTCTGTGAGAGAAGAGCGCTTTCTATGCTTTCACTTGCGAGTGGCTTTAACGGTTCAAGGGTGCCATTGGTTGCGCTTCTCGCCACGCTTTGTTTCGAGAGGCGCTGATCAAGTTGGGAGACACGTTCAGAAAGTCGCGCAATTGTGTCACTCTGGGAAGAGAGTTGGACGACCAAAACCCCCAAGGCGATCAATATGGCCATGTTGAGTATCCACAACGCCATTACCGAAGGAGGTCGTGCGTTCGTTAGAATCATGATCCGATAAGCCCAATTTCAATAGATGCGGCAAGCACGAGTATCGAAGCGGCACCAAGCACTCCCCACTTCTGAGTCCATAGGAACGCAGGATATCCAGGTTCCAAGCGTTCTGATCCAATACTCAAGCATCTGCGGACTTCTTGCCAGTAGTACACGCAGGGAATTGAGACAAATAGAGCCGCAGCCAGAATCTCGAGCGGAGCATACCACCAAAATCGCGGCGGCAATCCAAATCCCGCAGAGGTGCGCGACGTCCAGAGCATTGACGCCCTAAGCACCTGGAGCGCCATGCCAATAACAGGGCCGATCAAACATCCGATGAGCAAGGCGGTTCGCGTACTAGATTGTTTGAGTGATTTTCCGGCACCGAAGTAGGCAATGCCGGGGAGCAGGAACGCAAATCCCAGATCGATGAAGAGGTTGTGGAGAAGGATGCGTTTCAGGGAGTAGTGATATGTAAGTGCTTCAGTGGCGCGTCGAATCACTTGCTCCTGGTAGGACTGCTGGTTGGCAGAAGTATCAGCTGCACGTCCAGATCGATCATGGACTGCATCGAGCAGGTCCCACCCTAATACTTCGGAAATATGTCGGGGCGAAGCATGAAGAATGTTCATGCAAAGAACGGTTGCCCCAATACCAAAGAGCACGATACCTACTGCTACTAATGACAAAGTCAGAACACAACGCGAGTAGGTCGTATTGAGCTTTAGCAGGCCGCTCTCCGAACCTCGGAAGCCAGAGTAGCAAGCCTGTCCGCCGCCGGACCAGGCGGCGACCTGAAGAAGGCATCGGACAGCCAGTCGGCAATAGCCTGCTTGTCGGCTGCGCTTCGACGAGAGCCTTGCGCTGCCATACCCGCAAATACACCGTTCACAATCGTGGCGACTTCCGCGGGGGTTCCAGGGACATTTGGATCATCCGCAATCGTAGCCTTCAGTAGTTTACCACTCAAGCACGCGCCAGCGGCATTGAGGTTCCAAATCGAGATGAGCAGCAAGATCAGGACGATGATAAGAACGATGATAAGGCCACCACCGCCAGCCGCAAGGAGGACAGAAATGTGATTGAATGTCTCGCCCGTGGTGGCACACTCACCGCCGCCATATGGCGTCCCGCCGCATGCCCTGTCGATAAGGCTGGAGAATCTGGGGTCAGAAGCGATTGATGCAGGAATGGCCGCGGAAGCCTCTGGGCTATTGGCAATCCACTTCTCGAGGGCATTCTGAAACGGCCCGCTCATGATATTGTCAGCATGGATTCCGTCGTGAAGGAACTCGTCAAGATTCGCCGGAATGCCCTTGCTCTCAATCGTATCCGCCGTTTCCGGGAGACTCGCTTTGCTGGCCTCGACCGCATCGATGGCGTGACCCAGCATCTTCGTAAGGTGCTTCGCATCTTTTGGTGCGGCCAGCAGATTGATCAGGTCGCGGAAGGCCTGAAAATCGTTCAAGGCCGCATCGTGCTGAGCAACGCCCATATCGATGAGCGACTGGGGTACGGGAATGGGCTTGTGAAATATCTGCTTCCTGAGGATCTGGTCAAGTTCCTTGTCGCTAGGGCCTACTGCCTGACCATAGACTTTGAGTGAGCCCGAGAATCCGAGAGAGGTTCCCGCGAGGGCGCTGATTGAAACAAGGAAATCTCTACGTGAAAAAGGAGCCATTTACCCTCCCTATTCTTATAGCGTCGGCGTCAGTCGAGATGTCGTCCAAAAGTCTAAGAACATAACGGAACTCGGTCAAGAAG
This sequence comes from uncultured Planctomycetales bacterium, assembly GCA_964604905.1. Classification (GTDB taxonomy): domain Bacteria; phylum Planctomycetota; class MHYJ01; order MHYJ01; family JACPRB01; genus JACQFK01. Next base: position 9,168 of record CAZSCC010000747.1, on the reverse strand, counting down.
AATTCTAAATTGCCTGAAGAAAGTTTCAGGGCACCTGGCTGCCTCAAGCGACATTCTCCATCAGCCCTGAGTGATTCGATCATAGTACAGTCAGAGTTCTACGCTGCTGCTGTGATAGGTTCTTAGGGAAAACCTCCAGCTCCTGAACCTACTGATTGGGTCGATACCTTCGCTGTTCTCCTGATGGATTTGTATTTTATTTAATGCCTATCGGGTTAACTCCGAAGACTGACGGAAAACTACAGCCCGTTGTGATTTCACGCCGGGAACCACGACGACGGGCGGTGGCTTTGGGATCGAACCCGATAGCCGTCTTTGAGGAATGGCTGTCAATCGTAGCTGATCGAATTACCTGTCGTCTTGCGAACGCGATGCCCGTAGGAAGTCGCGCCCCCCTGAGGGGCGGCAGCATGCGGCTTTAGGGAATGGCCTACTGCCTCTTCGGCTCGGGGACTACGGCAACCCGGGCGGTCTTGACCCGCCAACCCCCGGCCTCGGCCAAGACCCGGACGTGCGTGTCTCCTCCGCACTTCGCGCACCGAAGTTGATACGTTCCCTCCTGGACGTGGAACTTTACGCAAGCCTGACTACAGGCGCGGCATGGGATGGGCACAACAACTCCCGGTCGGACCACCAGCGGCAATGTTGAATCTCCAGATGCTCGCCAACTGCCGCAGCCGGATGGCATTCTAGAATTGGAGTTGGGCTCGTCAAGGCAGAACCGTTCCCTCTATTCCAGGAATTCGAGGTACCCGGCCTTCTTGATCGCCTCCCGGATGATGTCCCGGGGGATTTTGTGCCGGAAGGGTTGGCCTTCGTGTGCTCTGAACATCGATGCTTGGGGGATAGGAACGCGAGCCAAGAACTGGGCGGGTACGAATTCCAGTATGTTCGCACGGACGACGGCCGCGACCTGCGATGACGGCAGGCCTTTTCCCGGAGGCGTATCTTCCAGGATGAGAAGCGCGATCTTGAGCGCAAGGCGATCGAGTCCCTCCGCAGCAATGGTTTCAGGCATCAATCCCGCAGGCTCGGCTAGGATCCCAGCGTGGAGGCGCTCCACCTCCTCGCGGAGGGCGGCCCGGTGACTCTCGGAGCAAAAAGGGCCAAGATCGCGATCCGATTCCCAGGTCTCCCGTCCGCAGATCATGCAGTTCATGGGCGTCCTCCCGCCTGTCGACCAACTTTCCATGGCAATCCCGGATCGCGAACTGGCGCATCAGCTCGGATTTCTCCAGCCGATCGAATTTCTTCCGCCAGCGGCTCATGGATCCTCGTCCGACGCCTCCTCGGATGTACCCGTGGTTCAGTTCCCTTGTCTCTTGAGCCTCTTCGGGCGACCCGCTCAATAGAGTTCGAGACTCCCCGTCACCGCATCGATCTTGGAGGCCAGATCCGGACCGATGGCCAAGCAGGTCCGGGTAGGAATGCCGCTGAACTCCGTTTTCCCGGCGTCCGTGATCACCTCGACCCGGAGGCCCGCCTTCTCCGCGGCGTGGGCGACGGACAGGAGTTCCTCGTCGCTCTGTACCCGCACGCAAACCTTGGTGAAGAGGCCCTCCATCCACGCGACCTCGCTTTCGGTGAAGGGCTCCTTGCGAAGCAACTTCTTGACGAGAAAGGACATCGCCGCATGGGCGCCCTGCGCGATTTCCTTTCCACGACGCATCTTGAGGTCCTTCCGGATGACGATGACCTGCTTGACCTCGTCCATGGATTATCCCTTCCTTAAAGTCATTCCGGCCCGTCATTGTCGCAAACCGAGAACTCCTCGTTGAGGCGCCGATTGGTCGCCCTGGCCTGGGGATCTCGGGCCATCCGACGCCAGCTCCTGGCGAACAGTTCACGCTTGTGCTGGATGAGGAGGAGCCGGAGCCCCGCCTGGAGCAGCTGGGTCATGCTCCTCTTGACGCGGTAAGGGACCAGCCGCCTGGCCTCCTCGATCATATCCGCCGGCATCCGCAGCGTGATGGTGATGGATTCCGTCTTGCCCGTGGGTCTCAGAGGCCTTTCAATCCGTCGGCGTCGCATTTCTCGAACTCCTGGTTGATTTTCCGGCATTCGGTCACGATGTGGGGATCCTTCCCCATGCGGATCCTGGCCAGATCGACGAGATATTCCCTCCGAATCGACAGCCACTGGCGCAGGGCATGTTCGAGCAGTCGGGAGCAATCGCGCTTGAAGGACCGGGGTGCCACGCACCGGGCGTCCGCCAGGAGCGCCTGGGGAAGACGCACGATCAACCGACTCTCTTCTTTTTCTCCTTCATCGGGACACCCCGGATGGAGCCTTCTCGATCGCCACCGGCCGCTCCACGAGCGTCCGGACGTTCCGGTGGATCTTGATCGTGAAGGCCAGCACGAAGGCCACACCCACAACCATGAGGAACCGGAAGCACCCCGTCGATTCCGGTTCGGGCCGGTCGGCCAGCCGGTCCAGATGCTCTTTCGCGAACCGGAGCTCAAGAAGAAGCGTCTTGACGTCACGCTGGATCTCGGGCACGTACTGGTCGGCGATCCGCGCGTCGACTTGGGCCCCGGGGGCATGCTGGGTGGGCATCCGGTCTAGGATCCGCTGACTCCTGGACTCGAGGCGCTTGAGCAGATGCTCGATATCCTGGAGCTTCCAGCGGTCGATCATGACCGGTTCGTTTTCCATGGCTCCTCCTTCAAGCGAAGACGGCGAAAGCCGGGCCGCGGTATGGCACACTCTGGTCGAGAGCGCGAATCGTAGGCATCCTTCAGGATTTCTTCCATTTTCAGATGCAGGTCCTTGAGAAGGCATCTCACTCCGGCGAGCGTACCGATCGCGAGCTCGTCGGTCGCCGAGGTCAGCAGGTCCGCGATCGCGCTCAAACGATCAAGCTGGTGGATGAGGTGGTCGTAAAGATCGATGGCCGTCGACCTATCGAGAGCCCCAGTCCCTACGGACTTCGTCGACACCCCTGCCCTTCTCATCGATCACCTCTTCGCGGGGCTGATGGCGGCGGGCTACTTGACGGCTTCGACCCTTTCCATTAGCCCTGCCTTACATCACGGATTCTAGCGAATAGTGCAATATCTATGCAACTACAATGTTACATCATACTTGCATATAACGTGCATTCTGCCATTCCTTGCAAAAGGGGTGCAACTCCATAAGCTGGACCCAGGAGGGAGCCTCTGCTAGAGCCACGGCATGTAAAGCGTCCATCGAAGAAGGCCGCTCCGGTCGCAGACCGCATCCGGAAAGCGCGGGAAGCTCGCGGTCTGTCCAGGCAAGAGCTTGCGGACAAAGCCGGCGTCGCACTCCGAACCGTGTTTAATCTCGAAAGCGGAGAGCGTCAGCCTCGCGGGAAAACCCTCCGCAAACTTTTAGAGGCGCTCGAAAGGACGCCGAAGCTGCCTAAGGTATAAAGGCGAGCCGATTTGGCTTCGCGTTTTGCTCTTCCCTTCACCCGCCTGCGAGGGCGGGCCCTTTACGGACGACACGCGCGCGGGGGCGGCCGTCCCTTCTCAATATGCCAACCCCCAGCGCGAGCGATTCTCCCTCTTCCCTTTCCCTTCCTGTCGGCAACAAGCGCGGAGCCTTTCCTATTCTTTTCCTCGCCGCATTCCGACCCTTTTCTTTCTCTTGCTTCTCAGGGAACAACCGGATCTTTATCCTTGGAGAGGAGGCGCTAACGAGTTGCGTCGCGCCGTGGGCCAGCCGATCCGGCGCCGCCGAGGCGAGCGCCGCGTTATTGAAAAGCTCAGGCCACTCGTTGAAGGCGATTCGTGGTGAGGATGATCGCCCCGCGGCTACGGTTTGCTCTTGCCGCGGTATATGAACTTCCTGTTTTTGGCGAGGAAATGAGCGACCCATGAACATGAAGCACACTCTTCAACATGCCGTGACAATCACGGATATCCATCAGCATCTCGCCATGCTCTACGCTCTCGTGGTCTCGCTCAAGGCGAAAGTCGTCATCGAATTAGGTGTTCGGGGAGGGGAAAGCACGGTTGCGCTTCTGGAGGGTGTGGGAGCGACAGAGGGGAGGCTGATCAGCGTTGATTTGAACCCCTGCGAAAGCACACGTAGAATAGTTCAGGACTATAACCTTTCGGAACGCTGGACCTTCACACAGTCCGACGACCTAGAATTCGGAAGGAATTGGGACCGGTCGCAGTTTGTGGACCTCGTATTCATCGATACAAGCCATCTCTACGAGCATACGAAGAAGGAGATCGAGGTCTTCGAGCCGTTGGTCCGACCTGGCGGGATTCTTGCGTTCCACGATACCGTCACTTTCCAGAGCGGCGTGCTGGCCCCGATCGAAGAGTTTCTGAGAGAGCACCCGATGCATAGGTTTTTTAACTACCAGAACTGCAATGGCCTGGGAATCATCGTCAAGCCCTAACTGGAATGCTCGTTGCAATTTAAGGCGTTCCTTTGAGATGGATTGGGAATTCAACCTCTGGCTTCGTCAAAATGGAACCAAGAATCGAGGCGGAACCCGGTTAACGAACTGGTGCCAATCCTGGTCGGCTTTAGTCTTTCCAGAGGCAGCGACCCGACACCTGGTCCCAGATGAGCCGCTCCGCGTGATTCTGAAGCCATCCCGCGGTGCGGACCAGGTTCGAGGAGCAGTCCCGCCCGATGGCCGGCTTAACCGCCTCCGGGAGGACCGCTTTCAGGCGCCGGCTCGCGGCCTCGGCCACTTCCGCGTCGGGATAGAGAAGGAGCGCTGCGAGCAGGCGCACGTTCCGTTCCGGGTTCGGGTATCCCAGTTGATCGATCAGGATGTCCTTCCGGATCTTGGATATCCGGGATTGGACTTCAGCACCGGTCGGTCGCAGCGCCGACAAGTAACGCTCCGCGGCACCCCCGTAACCTACGAGTTGCTGTGACGCCTGTCCTCGGACGGTGGGCTCCTGGTGGTCAAGGTCGCGGACGAGCTTCTCAAGTGCGGACTGGTCCACTTTGGCACCCTCCGGGGGAACAGCGAGAAAGGCCAGGGCTTGGTTCTTGAGCCGGTCGTCGACCGGTGCCCCGAGCGGCAGGAAGAATCGGCCCGTCTCCAGGAGACCTTGATCCCCGCCGGTCGTCATGCCCTGCGGCAAGGGAATGAGGCCGTAGAGTTTGAACGAGTGACCGTCCTCGCTCTTGAACTCCCCGGGCCCGAACCGAAGGGCTTTCCTCTCATGCCTTCGGAGCGGGCTCCCCGACGGATCGAAAAACGTTAAGGCCGGAGCGGTCGAACAGTCTACGAAGAAGCCGTTGCCGCTCGGCGAGACCATCAACCGGAATTCGAGGTCCGTGCCGCTCGGGTAGGCGACTTCGAAGCGGTGGGTCTCGACGAAGTTCCCCTGACGCTTCTCATGCCAGCGGTACTCCCACCGGAACTGATCCCGCTCTTCCTTGCTAAGCGCGACCGCCTGGACGCGGAAAAGGCCGTTTTTCGACTCGGCCGAGACGTCCTTCGGCGGATTCCACTGAGGCTGGGCGAATGCGGAGGTCGCGGCGGCAAGAAGTGCGATCGCGGTCAAGATGCCTCGAACCATGACAGGCCCCATATCAACCTCCTCTCACCGCGAGCGCCGCTTAGCTGATTATACGGACCGGAGTCCCCGCACGCGGTGATTTCGCAACTGTAGGGGGCTGGATCGGCCGGGTTGGCGAGGGTTCCAAGTGCGCCCGGTGAAGTCACGAGTTCCTTGAAACCGGGCGACGTTGAATGTTAAATAAGATTTGAAATCACTTGAAGATAGAAGAGCATTCCCCCCGCCGCATCGACCCGTCATTCGACGGATCCCCGGCGCTCACACTGAAGACAAGGTCGACGTGCCGTGTGTGCAATGGCACTCTGACCTCCGTGCTCTCGCTCGGGAGCCACTGCGTTTCGAGCTTCCCCCGTCCGGGCGAGCCCGACAGCGTCCGCGCGCCCTTGGAAGTCGTCCTCTGCGGAGGGTGCCGGCTCCTGCAGCTCCGGCACACGGTTCCGCCAGAATCGATGTATCTTAATTACTGGTACCGTTCCGGGACGAACCAGACGATGCGCGAGGCGCTCGCAGACATCTCCCGCAAAGCCGAGCAGCTCATCCATCTGAAGGCCGGCGACTCCGTGCTGGACATCGGCTGCAACGACGGGACCCTGCTGGCAAGCTACCGCACCCAGGGGATCCGGAGGATCGGGTGTGACCCCGCCAGGAACCTGGCGCCGCTTTCTTCGAGGATCGCCGACAGGGTCGTCACCAACTTCTTCAATGCTGACGATTTCTCGAGCGACACCGTCCTTCGGACGCTCCGCCCGAAGGTGGTCACCAGCATCGCCATGTTCTACGATCTCGAGGACCCTAATGCCTTCGTGGCCGACGTGAAGAAGGTAATGCATCCGGATGGCCTGTGGATCGTTCAGATGAGCTACCTTCCGCTGATGCTGAAGCAGAACGCCTTCGACAACATCTGTCATGAGCACCTCGAGTACTACTCGCTGACCTCGTTCGAGTACTTGCTGGGACGGCACGACCTAGAAGTAGTCGGGGTGGAGCTCAACGGCGTGAACGGCGGCAGTCTCAGAGCCTACATCCGCGCACGGCGGGCGAAGAAAGAATGCTTCGGCGACGATACCTACCGGGCCCTGGCCGCGGAGTCCACCGTGAGCCTGCGAAGCCAGGAAGTCGAGATGGGCCTGGGGAATGGAGACAGCTACGCCGAGTTTGCCGGCTGGGTCGAACGGATCAAGTCCGACCTGGTTGCCTTTCTTGGAGACCAGAAGGCGCGCCGGAAGAGAGTATTCGCCTACGGAGCGTCCACAAAAGGGAACACCCTCCTCCAATACTGCGGCTTCACAAAGGAAGACATTCCCGCCGCGGCGGAACGTAATGCCGAGAAGTGGGGGCGGGAGACCGTTGGGAGCAGAATCCCGATCATTTCCGAAGACGAAGCCAGAGCGGCGAAGCCGGACTATTTCCTCGTCCTTCCTTGGCACTTCCTTGACGAATTCAAGAGGCGGGAGAAGGCGTACCTCGTCGGGGGCGGCCGCTTTATCGTTCCAATGCCGTTCTTCTCTCTCATTTGAGGGGGCCGGTCCCCGACTCACCCGCAAACCAGTCGCCTCGCCGGAAGCGGTGTGCTCACGACTGGGGGAAGTGCCGGAGGTAGTTGTAATAGGCCAGAAAGTCGTCGGAAAACTCGAAGGCACCGGGTTCTTGGTCGTAGAGAGCCCTGAAGAAGTAATAGTCCTCGAGCCCGGCCCGATCCGGATCGTATCGTCTCGTTCCGATCAGGGCCTTGTGCACCACGAACATCGTGTTGTCGATGAAGCACGGATTCATCCGCGACGCCATCGCCCTCAAGTCGCCGTGGAGATCCCACCGCCGCTGGCTGAAGACGAACGCTTTCTTGTTCGGGCTGTTCCTGATGAGCCGCGTCACTCCTTCGAAGAACTTGGGGTAAACGATGTTGTCGTCATCCAAGCAGTGATAGAACCCATCCTCGATCAGGTCCATTCCCATGTTCTTCTGGTGGATGCCGAACTTCGTGGGCCCGCCGGGGTACAGTGCGGGATGCATTCTTACCCGTGAAGGGCCGGCCAGCATCCGCGCGACGCCTTCGGAGGCATTCCAGGGGGTGTCGAAGACCATGATCCACCGCACGTCCGCCTCGTGTCCGGCCATGGCAGACTCCATGGACGCGTGAATGCAGGGGAGATTCTCGGGTCGCGAGACCGCGGTGACGATATTGATGAGCGGCACGTCGTCTCCTCACGTAGGCCCGTCGGCGCGGAGGGCCGACGGAACGGAAGTCACTTCTTTACTGCAGCGATCCCTGACGGTACTGCGGTCCGTGGATGATTCAGCGCTTTGGCGGCCGTCCGAGCTTGTCCCTTCGTGAGGGGTGAAACGGCTCTCCCCTTGAAGTAGAGATTGATCCGGCGGATCACCTCTGTCGGCGTGATCATATGCATGCACTTGGGCAGGTTCTTCACCACCTGGACGCAAAGATTCTGTGGCTGATCCTTTGAGTCCCCATCCCCTAGCGGAACGGTGCGAGCCTTCCAGCACCCGCCGTTGTCGCAGCACAGAAGCGCGCCGATGGTGTGAATGAACTGGTGGTGCGGGTACGCCTCCCAGTGAGCCGGTTCCCTTCCGCCGGCCACCACCACGCAGGGACGATTCCTGGGCTTTCCTCCCTTGACCTCAACGGCCGCCGCCAGATGCATGAGGAGCGTGACAGGACAAAGCACGCCTTGCGAGTGATAGACGAGCCGGACGAGCTGACGGAGCGTCGTCTTCCCTCTCAGATCGATCACGCCGTCAAGCGGCGGGTGCTGGTGTCCCGCTTCTCCCACCTGAACGAAGAGGATTCTTTCCCGGAAGTGGTCGACCACCTCCTGATAGCGGGCCGGGTCCCACCACTTGATGGTGTAGTCGAGTTTGCCGCCCCCCGCGACGATCCAGAAAGGGGTGGCTTCGCCGGTGATCTCGTGGATTTGCGAGATCCAGCTCTTCTCCCGATCGGAAACGTGAATGTCCCCCTTGAAGGCCGTCGGCACGATCCGCACGCCAAGCCGCTCGTTCAGGAACTCGATGAATCCATGCAGGAAGTGGACCGGTCTCTGGTTGCTGTGGTGGATCAGCGGGTATTGGCAGTCGATGACCTCCACGCCCGGGTCCGCCTCGTCGAGAGGAGTGAGGTACGGGTTGTTCTCCCACAGTTCGGGGCACGAGGTTCTCACGTCGGTGACGAAGCGGTGCGGGAAGGTCTGGTGCAGGTCCCGCAAAGCTGCGGTTAGCATGACGATGTCGCCGGGAGATTGGAAGTTCTTGAGGACCAGCTTTCGGACGGAATCGCCGTGGACGTGCATGGCGTCGTTCTCGGTGGACTAGGAGATCTTCTCCAGGGCGATCGGCATCTTCTCGTGATCGACCCAGTTCCCTTCCCATCGGCCGGTGACCTGGTGCTTCAAGTAGCAGGTGGGATACCCTTCGTCGCCGAAAATCCCCAGCGTCTGACCGCCATCACTGTCCAGCAGGAGCCTCCAGATGTACTCAAGCCTCGCCCCTCCCTGCCCCACCAGGCCGTTATCGCACAAATTCAACACCCGTTTGTCGTAGCCGATTCTTTCGTAGACGTACTTTCCGGTGAGGATGTCCTGCTCCACAGCTGGTTGGCCGTCGCCCCGATAGCCGAAGGCGATCTCGCCCT
>CAZSCC010000746.1:0-11627 GCA_964604905.1 uncultured Planctomycetales bacterium | reverse complement strand
CCCCACCCCGCCGCCGTGGTGCACGCTCACCCAGGTCGCCCCGCTCGAGGCGTTGAGGAGGCCGTTCAGGATCGGCCAGTCGGCCACCGCGTCCGACCCGTCCTTCATCCCCTCGGTCTCCCGGTGGGGCGAGGCGACGCTCCCGCAATCGAGGTGGTCCCGCCCGATCACGACCGGCGCCCGCAGCGTTCCCCGCTTCACCATCCGGTTGATCTCGAGGCCGAACTCGGCGCGCTCTCCGTAGCCGAGCCAGCAGATCCGCGCGGGCAGACCCTGGAACTTCACCCGCTCCCGCGCGAGCGGGATCCAGCGCGCAAGCACCGGGTCCTTCGGGAAGAGCCGGAGCACCGCCTCGTCCGTCGCGTGGATGTCCCGGGGGTCGCCCGAGAGCGCCGCCCAGCGGAACGGTCCGCGCCCCTCGCAGAACATCGGGCGGATGTAGGCGGGCACGAAGCCGGGATAGTCGAACGCGTTCTCCACGCCCGCCGCCTTCGCCTGCCCGCGCAGGTTGTTCCCGTAGTCGAACGTCACCGCGCCCAGCGCCTGCAACCGCAGCATCGCGCGGCAGTGCACGGCCATCGACTCCATCGAGAGCCGGACGTACCGCTCCGGGTCCTGGCCGCGCAGCTCGAGGGCCTCCCCGAACGCCATCCCCGCCGGGACGTAACCGCCCAGCGCGTCGTGCGCGCTCGTCTGGTCGGTCAGGAGATCGGGCACGACCTTCCGCTCCGCGAGCGCGGGGAGCAGCTCGGCGCAATTGCCGACGAGCCCAACGCTGATCGCCTCCTTCCGCTCCTTCGCCCCGAGCACGATCTCGAGCGCCTCGTCGAGCGTCCGCGCCTTCCGGTCGCAGTAGCCCTGCGCGATCCGGCGGTCGATCCGACGCTCGTCCACATCGATGCCAAGGAACGCGCCGCCCCCGAGCGTCGCGGCCAGCGGCTGCGCGCCTCCCATCCCGCCGAGCCCGCCGGAGACGACCCAGCGCCCCCCGAGGTCGCTCTTCCAATGCTTCCGCGCCGCCGCCATGAACGTCTCGTACGTCCCCTGCAGGATCCCCTGTGTCCCGATGTAGATCCACGAGCCGGCCGTCATCTGGCCGTACATGATGAGGCCCTGCGCTTCGAGGCGCCGGAAGTGCTCCCACGTCGCCCACGCGGGGACGAGGAGCGAGTTGGCGATCAGGACGCGGGGGGCCATCCGATGGGTGCGCGTCACGCCGACGGGCTTCCCCGACTGGACGAGGAGGGTCTCGTCGTCCCCGAGCGACCGGAGCGCCCGGAGGATCGCCCGGAACGCCGGCCAGCTCCGCGCCGCGCGGCCGGTGCCGCCGTACACCACCAGATTCTTCCAGTCCTCCGCCACCTCGGGATCCAGGTTGTTCTGGATCATCCGGAAGGGCGCCTCGGTCTGCCAGCTCCGGCAGTGGAGCGTCCTCCCTCGCGGCGCGCGGACGGGGCGGCTCGGCGCGTCCATTCGTAAAGCGATTGTACCGGCCGCCTCGTCCGACGCCACCCCTTTACCGCCCAGGGGGCGAGGGACGAACGTCGCCCGGACGCCTACGAGTCCGTGGCCCGCACGTACGAACGATGGCAGGAGACCAGGCTTGCCAGCGGAGCGAGCAGGAGCAGAAATCCTCCGCCCAAGAGGATGGAAAGCTTGATTCCAAAGCAGGTCGTCGGTTCCCCCTCTGGAAGTGCAATCCAGATAGCGGCTACAAAGAAGGCCGAGCTCAGCAGCGCCACGAACGAGGCCCTCCACGCCCAGGGTCGGCGCCGGAGCAGCCCTGTGAAGCCGATTTCCAGAAAGACACCCCAGGCCGCCGGAAGGATCAGCATGCCCCCCGAATCCGAATCCCCTGCCGCAGCCAGGACTCCCCACCCGCAGAGCCCCACGAGCAACGCCATGAACAGGGCGACTCCGAGAATTCGATATCGCGGAAAGGGGGCCGTCGGCCGGACCGGAGATTCCGGCTTCTTCCCCGGGGCCCGATAGAAAGCTCTCGCGACGCCGGGGCGAGGAACCTTGGGCGTGGACTTTGCACCTCTCAAGTCCCGGATCTGCGTCCATCCCACGACCGCCATCCCGAGGCTCAGTATCCCGAGCGCCAGCAGGAAACCGCTCATCCGTTGATAGGCCGGTGCAACACCGAAGGCCACCACGATCCCGACCCCACAGAGAGTCGACACCAGGGAACTTGTGACCCTCATGAAGCGGGCGAGGGTGCGCTCGGTCATGGTGGATGAGAGACCAGCCTGGAACCCCGCCCGTTACGAGAGACCGCCACTCGGATCCCGCACCGGCCTTTGCCTCGCGGCGCAGCAGAGCCCGAGGCAACTGTTAACGAAATCGCGCCGCGATTTCGTTAACACATGGGGCCGATCGCCCGCTCGACCGCGGCCAGGATCTCCCCCTGGAGCTTCCCGAACGGGGAGGTCACCTTCTCCAGGTCAGGCCGCAGGAACCGGTCGCGCGCGAGGTGGGGGATCGCCTTCCGGAGCGCGTCGTGCGCGGCCTGCACCCCCCTCCCCGGCTTGAGCGGCCGGAGGAAATCCAGCCCCTGCGCCGCGCAGAGGAGCTCCATCCCGATCACCTTCCGCACGTTCGTGAGCACGTGGCGGCACTTCCGGGCCGCCACCGGGGCCATCGGGACGTGGTCCTCCTTCGACGCCCCCGTCGGGATCGAGTGGATGCTCGCGGGCGACGCGTCGGCGCGGCACTCCGCCGCCACCGCCGCCGCCGCCACCTGCACCATCATGTAGCCGGAGTTCAGGCCGCTCTCCCGCACCAGGAAGGCCGGCAGCTCGCTCATCTCGGGATTCGTCATCCGGTCGATCCGCCGTTCCGAGATGTTCGCCAGCGAGACGAGCGAGGTCGTGAGGGAGTCCGCCGCCTGCGCCAGCGCCTGCCCGTGGAAGTTCCCCCCCGAGAGGATCTCGCCGTTCTCGAAGACGAGCGGGTTGTCGGTCACCGAGTTCGCCTCGCGCACCAGGACGTCCCGCGCGTACGCCCAGGCGTCCCGCGCCGCGCCGTGCACCTGCGGGATGCAGCGGAGCGAGTACGCGTCCTGCACCTTCTGGCACTGGCGGTGCGACTCCAGGACCTCGCTGCGTGAGAGCAGCGCCCGCACGTTGTGCGCGACCGCCAGCTGCCCCGGATGGGGCCGGTGGCGGTGGAACCGCGCGTCGAAGGGCCGGATGCTCCCCTTCAGCGCCTCCAGGCTCATCGCCCCCGCGATGTCGGACAGCTTGAGGAGGTCCTCCATGTCCGCCAGCACCCGCGCCAGCAGCGCCGCCGTGAACTGCGTCCCGTTGATGAGCGAGAGCGCCTCCTTCGGGCGGAACCGGTAGGGGGCGAGCCTCGCGCGGCGGAGCGCCGCCCGGGCGGAGAGCTTCCTCGTGCCGATGAACGCCTCGCCGTGGCCCAGCATGGCCGCCCCCAGCTGCGCGAGCGGCGCCAGGTCCCCGCACGCCCCGACCGACCCCTGCTCGAGGATCACCGGGATGACGCCCCGGTTGTAGAGCGCGGCCAGGTACTCCACCAGGCCCGGCGTCACGCCCGAGTAGCCGATCAGGAGCGAGTTCGCCCGGAGCGCGATCAGCAGCCCCGATTCGTGGATCGCCTCCCCCATCCCCGCGCTGTGAGAGAGAAGCAGGTTCTCCTGCAACTCCTCCAGCCGCGCGGAGTCGATCCGCGTGTCGGCCAGCTTCCCGAAGCCGGTGCTGACGCCGTAGACGACCGCGCCGTCGCGGAGCGCCCGGTCGACATGCCCCCGCGAACGCTTCACGCGCCGCAGCGCGGCGGGCGAGAGGCGGAGCCGGATGTCCTTCTGGAGGAAGTCGCGGGAAAGGGCGCGGAGATCGTCGAACCCGAGGCTCTCCCCGTCGAGGACGATCGTGCGCACGGACTACTTGCCGTGGTGGTGCTTCTTGAAGACGTCCGCCTCGTGGGCGGTGAGCTTGACGTAGAGCGCGCGGCCCTGCTTCTCGAACTCGACCTTGTGCTCCCGCGCGAGCCAGCCCACCGCCCGCTGGACGAGCGCGCCGTCCCGGTCCAGGACCTTCGGCAGCGTGGTGAGCGCCACCTTCCCCTGCGTGCCGAGCACCTTCCACACGGCGCCCGCCATGTCCCCGATCGCTTTGACGTGCATCGGCGCCTATATACGCGACCCCGGGCGGCGGGTCAAGGAAAACGCGTCCCCTTTTTGCTGAACCCTCCTTCTTCTTTGCGACCCCCGCGCCTTCATGTTGAATGGAGGCCGTGTCCTACGAGCTGATCGACCACACGGGAGACCTCGGGATCGTCGCCCGCGCGAGCTCGCTCGAGGCGCTCTTCGCCGAGTGCGCCCGCGCGATGTTCGACATCCTTGCCGAGAACCCCTCCCCCGCCGCCGGGACCGTCGACGCGTTCGACGTCCCGGGGCGCGACCCCGCGGAGGAGCTGCGCGAATTCCTCGCCGAGCTCCTCTACCGCTTCTCCGCCGAGCGTAAGATGTATGGTTCGTTCGCCCCCGGGAGCGGGACGGTCCACGGAACGTGGGAGCCCTACGATCCCGCGCGCCACCCCCTCAAGACCGAGCTCAAGGCCGTCACCTGGCACCAGCTCGCCGTCGCGAAAGAGGAGACAGGATGGAAGGCCCAGGTCATCTTCGACGTGTGAAGAACGATCGGCCACAGAGTCACAGAGGCACGGAGAATACCTTGAATGAAGTCCCCCCTGCGGGAGGAGGGATCTTCAAATGGGTTCGTCTCTGTGTCACCGTGCCTCTGTGGCCGATCCTCTTCGCCTCCGGGTGCTCGTACGCCTCCGCCCGGGTCCACGACCTGGGCGACATCGTCCGCCTGGAAGGCCACGTCGGGTACGGGCTCCAGGCCCACGCCAACATCGGCGAACTCTTCCACTTAGGCGCCGGGAGCAGCCGCCAGTGGAGCGCCGGATGGGTCTACGGGCGCGTCGCCCACGGGACCTCGACCGAGGAGCACCTCCCGCTCACGGCGGTCTACACCCTCCTCAACCCCGAGCAGGACCACGTCCACCGCGCCGCCGTCGGCCCTGACGGCGCGCAGGGCACCCACCGCTGCTACTTCCTGTTCCCCGGCACCCTCAACCCCGGGACCCTCGAGAAGTCCGACATGCGCTATCTGGACCTCGAGGCGGGCGGGCTCGCGGGCTTCGTCGGGATCGACGCCGGCTTCTCCCTCCTCGAGCTCCTCGACTTCGCCCTCGGCCTCTTCCGCTTCGCCGAGTCATGGACGGTCCTCGATCCCGCCGACGACGACCCCGAGCCCCTCCGCGAGACCCGCCGCCTCTGGTCCCCGCGCCGCCGCTCCGACGGCGTGATCCCCACCCGCCCCAATTAGGCCCTGAGACAATTCACCACAAAGACACAAAGCAGACTCATTCTCCACCCCGGGAAGAGGATCTTCTGGGTGTCCTTTGTGCCTTTGTGGTGAGTGTCGTCCCCGGCTCCACTCCCTGCTATCATGGACCTTCCGATGAGCGACCTCGTCAAGATCAAGCCCTGGCTCTACGAGATCCCGAAGCGCGGCGGCATGCGCGTCCCGGGCCGCATCTACGCCTCCCCCGCGCTCATGGAGTCCCAGAAGATCGACGAGGCGGTCGACCAGGTCCGGAACGTCGCCCACCTGCCCGGCATCGTCGGCTACTCCCTCGCCATGCCCGACTTCCACTGGGGCTACGGCTTCCCCATCGGCGGCGTCGCTGCGTTCGACCTCGAGGAGGGCGTGATCTCGCCGGGAGGAGTGGGGTACGACATCAACTGCCTCGAGGGGTCCTCCCAGGTCCTCTTCCCCGACGGTTACACGCGGCCGATCCGCGAGATCGTCGAGGAGCGCCTCGAGCATGAGGTCGCCCTCTTCGCCCGCAGAAGGCGCGGCCTCACGCCCGCCAAGATCGTCGCCGCCGTGGGCCGGCACCCTCGCCGACCCGTATGGGAGATCGTGACCTCCTCCGGCCGGACGATCGCCGCCACGGAGGACCACCCGGTCCTCACCCCCTCCGGGATGCGCGACCTCGGATCGCTGGGGCCCGGCGACCGGATCGCATCCCTGGGCTTTGACGGGGTCCCCTATGAAAAGCCGGCGCCCGTGACGATCGTGTCCGAGCGCGACCTCCTGCGCACCGCCGCTCGATTCGGGAAGGACGACCGCGGCCGCGGGCTCACCCAGGCGATCGAGCACCTCCGCCCCCTGCTTCCTCTGACCGGCGACCACCCGGCGCTTCCGACCCTGCTCAAGGTCGCAGGGCTTGTGCTCGGAGACGGGTCGATCCACTTCGACGGCGGCAGGGGCAAGGGCCATGTCTCCATCAACGGGACGCGGGAGGATCTCCGGAAGATCGCCGCGGATCTGCGTCCCTGGATCAAGGTGTCGCGGGTCTACTCCCGGCACCGGAAGCATGTCATCCCAACGACCTACGGGCTCAAGCACACCGAGGCGACCGAACACGCGGTCCACATCAACTCCACCGGCTTCGCGCTCCTCCTCGCATCCCTGGGCATCCCGGTGGGGCCGAAGACCACCCAGGACTGGGGCCTTCCGCCCTTCCTCCACCGGGCGCCCCTCTGGCAACAGAGGCTCTTTCTCGCGGGGTTCTTCGGAGCCGAACTGTCGTCCCCGCGTGCCATGAAGAACGCGAACCACAACTTCCCCTGCCCCATCCTGGTCCAGGTGAAGCGCGAGGGGTTCGTCGAGAGCGGCGTCCGCTTCCTGGGCGAGATCGCACGGATGCTGGAGCGCTTCGGAGTCACCTCGCTGACCGTCTCGAGGCGGAACGAGCAGATGAACCCCGATGGACGGCGTTCGATCCGGCTTCGACTCGTCATCTCCGACCGCACCCAGAACCTGGTCGCCCTGTGGGGGCGGGTCGGATTCGAATACAACGCGAAGCGTTCGAGGCTCGCGCGCGAGGCGGTCGGCTATCTCCGGAGGAAGTGCGCGCACCTCGCCGCGCGCGATCTCGTCCGTCGCCGCATCCTGGAGATCCGGGCGGCGAGCGGCTGGGGCGCGCGGAAGATCCTCGCGGCCGTCGGGATCGAGTCCGTCACCGTCAACCGGCGTTTCGTCGAACGGACGATCTACGGCCGCGGCGACCGCGCCGTCCGCTCCCCCGAGGACTTCCCGACGTTCGACGCCTGGCGGAAGGAGTGGGTCCGGAACGGAGTCGTCTGGGAGGAGTTCCTCGCCCGCACTCCCCGCCCCGATGTCCGACGCGTCTACGACATCACGGTCGATCATCCCGACCACACCTTCGTGGCCGGCGGATTCATCGTCAACAACTGCGGCGTGCGGATCATCCGCACGAATCTCGACCGGGCGGACCTCCAGCCGAAGCTGCGCGACCTGGTGCGGAACCTCTTCCGCGCCATCCCTGCCGGCGTCGGGAGCGACGGGGCCATCCCGACGCCGAAGCGCGACGATGCGCAGGCAATCGTCACCCAGGGCGCCAAGTGGGCCGTCTTTCACGGATACGGCACGCCCGACGACCTCGACCACATCGAGGACGGCGGGCTCTATCCCGGCGCCGATCCGGAGGCCGTCAGCGACCGCGCGTTCAGCCGCGGCATGCCCCAGGTGGGCACCCTCGGGAGCGGCAACCATTTCCTCGAGATCCAGGTCGTGGACAAGATCTTCCGGAAGGACGTGGCGGAACGCTTCGGCCTCAAGGTGGGAACCGTCTGCTTTTCCATCCACTCGGGCTCGCGCGGCTTCGGCTACCAGGTCTGCGAGGACAACCTGAAGGCGATGATCCGGACGAGCCAGGAGTACGGGATCGCCCTCCCCGACCGCCAGCTCTGCTGCGCCCCGCTCAAGAGCCCCGAGGCGAAGCGGTATCTCGCTGCGATGGCCTGCGCCGCCAACTTCGCGTGGGTCAACCGGCAGGTCATGACCGCAATCACGCGGCGCGTCTTTTCGCAGACGCTGGCCGTCACGGAAGAGTCCCTCGGCGCCCGCCTGATCTACGACGTCTGCCACAACATCGCGAAGATCGAGGAGCACGGCGGCCGGAAGCTCTGCGTCCACCGGAAGGGCGCGACGCGGGCATTCCCGCCCGGCCACCCCGCGCTGCCCGAGGCCTACCGCGACCTCGGCCAGCCGACCTTCATCCCGGGCGACATGGGCCGCGCGAGCTTCCTCCTGATCGGGCAGGAGGGCTCGATGCGGGAGACCTTCGGCTCCAGCTGCCACGGCGCCGGCCGCGCCCACTCGCGCACCGCCATGAAAAAGATGATGCAGGGCCGCAACCTCCTCAAGGACCTCGAGGAGAACCGCGGCGTCATCGTCATGGCCCACGGCCGCGACTCGGTCGCCGAGGAGATGCCCGAGGCCTACAAGGACGCGGGCCTCGTCGTCGACGTCATGGAGCAGGCCGGCGTCACGAGCACGGTCGCCCGGCTCGTCCCCATCGGATGCATCAAGGGATGAGGCGGCTCTCCGCTCCCGTCCTCAT
Source organism: uncultured Planctomycetales bacterium (assembly GCA_964604905.1). Classification (GTDB taxonomy): domain Bacteria; phylum Planctomycetota; class MHYJ01; order MHYJ01; family JACPRB01; genus JACQFK01. The sequence goes on along the minus strand of CAZSCC010000746.1, from coordinate 3,161 downwards.
CCTCCTCGCGGGCTGCGGGACGATCACCAACTTCATCGGGTGGGAGTGTCCCTCGTGCGGCCGGACCGCCTCGGTCTCCGGCGACTGCTGCGGGACGCCCCTGCGCCCCGGCTCCCCCTGAAAACTCTTGGTCGCACGCGCCGCTGATTTGTGGGATAATCCCTTCCGCCGATGAAGAGATTCTTCACCAAGGGCCTGATCGCGATCCTGCCGCTCGCGGTGACGGGAGCGGTGCTCTACCTCGTCCTCGGGTTCCTCTACAACAACGTCGGGGTCCCGATCGGCGACACGCTCAAGTGGGCCGCCGTCCGGTTCCTCGGGTGGAACTCCGTCGTCCCCGAGGAAGGCCACGCCTGGTTCTTCCACTGGGGCGCCCCCTTCATGGGGTTCGCCGTCGGCATCGTCGTCACGTTCGTCATGGGCTTCTTCATCGCGACCTTCTTCGGCAAAAAGCTCTTCCAGTGGTTCGAGATCATCCTCAAGAAGCTGCCCGTCGTCCGCACCGTCTACCCGTACGCCAAGCAGTTCACCGACTTCTTCTTCTCCGGCGACGAGAAGAAGATGGACTTCAAGACCGCGGTCGCGGTCCCCTTCCCCACCCACGGGCTCTACTCGATCGGCTTCGTGACCGCCGAGGGCATGAGGACCCTGAACGAGGCGACCGGGAAGCACCTGATCTGCGTCTTCGTCCCCACCGCCCCCACCCCGTTCAGCGGCTTCGTCGTCTACGTCCCCCGCGAGGACATGATCCCCCTCCCCCTCTCGGTCGAGGAGGCGATGCGGATCATCATCTCCGCGGGCGTCCTCCATCCCGCCCACCAGCTGGTCACGGCTTCGGCGATCTCCATGCAGCCCGGCCACCCCGCGATGCCCGAAGGGCTCGCCCGGGCGCTCGCGGAGAAGGACAAGCCGCCCGCCTGAGGTGCGCTCCCAACCGCGATCCACTATCGAGCCGGGTTCGTCTCCCGGGCTGCAATGGGGCGAGTTCCCGTTCCTCAGGGGCCCACGGACGTATCCGGCTGGGTGGGAGTCGACGGGGTGCCCCCGATATTCGCCGTCGCGTCGGAGTTCACCGTGCGGGGGCCGTCTCCGATGAGGATCCCGGCCGCCACTTCGACGCCGCTCTGGATCGTCACCGCCCTGCCGATCCAGGACCCTTCCCCTAGGATCGTCGGGTCGCCGGATTTCGACGCCTTGACGATCGAGACGTCTCCGACCATCGCCAGCCTTCCCACGACGGCGTTCTTCCCGACGACGGCACCCGCGCCGATCGCCGCGTAGTCCCCGATCCACGCGCCCTCGTGGATCGTCGCGCCGTCGCCGATCTCCGCCCCCCTCCCGATGGTCGCCCCGTCGTGGATGGTCGCGCCCCTGCCGATCCGGGCCCCGTCCATAATAATGGCCCCCGGGTGCAGGGTCACGTTCATGCCGATCTGGACCCCGTCGCCGATGATGGCGGACGTCACCGCGCCCGTCTGGGGGTCGGTCTTCCCCTTGAGGACCGTCCCCTCGCCGACGGTGACGTCGTCCCCGACCGTGACGCCTTCCGCGATCGTGACGCCGTCCCCGATCGTGACATCGCTCCCGATGGTCACGCCGGTCTGGATCGTGACGCCGCTGCCGACCTCGATCCCCGAGCCGATCGTGACGCCGGGCGCAACGGTGGCCGCCGTCACGGTGATGCTCTGCACGGCCGTCGTTCGGTTGCCGGAGTCGTCCACGGCCGTCCAGGTGACGAGGGTCGTCACCCCCACGAGGAACAGGGCGGGCGCGTCGTTCGTGACGTCGACCGCCAGGTCGCAGACGTCGGAGACCTGCGGCGTCCCAAGCACGACCGCGATGCCTGAGGGCCAGGTCGCATCGGACGGCGCGAGGAGCGCGGGCGCGATCCGGTCGACGATGGCGATCGTCACCGTGTCCGGGTCGGGAGTATAGAGGCCGTCGGAGACCGTGAGCGTGATCGCGTGGGTCGCGTGGGCGAGCGTCACCGTGGGGTTGGCGCCCGTCACCGTCCCCCCGCCTTCGGGGAACGGCCCCGTCCACGTGTAGGTGAGCGGGTTGTTGTCGGGGTCCGAGGAGAGCGCTCCGCTCAGCGTGACCCGCGTTCCTCCCGGTCCCGCGCATTCCTCCACGAGATCCGGTCCGGCGTTCGCGGTCGGCGGCCGGTTCAAGGAGGCCGAGACCTGGACGGAAGCAGGGCCCGTCGACTCCGGATCGAGGGCCCGCACCACGTAGTAATAGGTCTGCCCGGGAGCCACGGCCAGGTCCATGTAGGCCGTGTCGGTCACCGTCGCGATGACCCCGTGGGGTCCTCCGGAGACCGTGCTCCTGAGGACCTCGTAGCGCGTGGCGCCGGTGACGCCGACCCAGGCCAGGGAAACGGCCGGTGAAACGGCCGGGCCCGGGACGATCGTGGCGCCGAGCCCGCCCGGCACGGCCAGCGGAATTCTTACGGGGACGAGCAGGGTCGAGGTGAGCGGGTTTTCCTCGCCCACCGGCCAGCCTTGGAAGATAGCACCCCACGCCCACACCGTCCCGTCGCTCCGCAGAGCGAGGCTGTGGAAGATTCCCGTCGCCACCGCCGTCACGTCGGCGAGGCCCAGCACCTGCACCGGGGCGTTCCGGTTCACTTCGGTCCCGTCCCCCAGCATACCAGAGAAGTTTGCACCCCACGCCCAGACCGCCCCGTCGGTTCTAAGGGCGAGGCTGTGGTAAGCCCCCGCCGACACCGCCGTCACCTCGGCGAGCCCCGGCACTTCGATCGGGGAGGAGCGGTCCACGGTGGTCCCGTCCCCTAGCTGACCTTCGTAGTTCCCGCCCCACGCCCAAGCCGTCCCGTCCCTTCTCAGGGCGAGGCTGTGGTTATACCCCGCCGATACGCCCGTCACTTCGGCGAACCCCGGAACTTGGGCCGGTGAGGAGCGGATCACGAGGGTCCCGCTGGTCCCGTCCCCCAGCTGGCCATAATAGTTGAAACCCCACGCCCAGGCCGTCCCGTCGCTTCTCAGGGCGAGGCTGTGGTAATTCCCCGCCGACACCGCCGTCACCTCGGCGAGCCCCGGCACTTCGATCGGGGAGGAGCGGTTCACGGTGGTCCCGTCCCCCAGCACACCATAGAAGTTTGCACCCCACGCCCACACCGTCCCGTCGCTCCTCAGGGC
>CAZSCC010000745.1:0-1743 GCA_964604905.1 uncultured Planctomycetales bacterium | reverse complement strand
TGGTCTACCAGAGCCAGTTCGATACCCAAGTTGGTGGCTGGCAGGAGGTCGTCCTGCCGCTCGACGACTTCACGGCAACCTGGCACGGCCGTGCAGTGCCTGGAGCCGGAGCGTTGCGCGGTTCGAAGATCACGTCGCTCGGCCTGGTCATCGCCGATCGGCAGAGCGGTCCCTTCCGGCTCGACGTCGCATGGATCGCGGCGACGGATGAGATCCCCGCTGAGCCTGGAGCGGACACGCTACGATGAGGCCTCGGGCGAGGTTCGCTATCGCCACAAGGCCGGGCACGACGGGGACGAACGCGAGGATGGCGTCGAGGATGGCGTTAGCCTGGAGGAGAAGTTCGACCCGCTCGAGTTCCTCGCCCGCATCCTCGTCCACGTCCCGGCACCCCGCCTTCATGCGATCCGCTACTTCGGTGCGTACTCGGCGGTCGTCCGGGCTCGACGGCGTACAGCATCCTCACCACCCCTGAAGCCCGGCGCGCAGCCCACGGACTCTTCCGGCGATTCCGCCGACGATTCCCCCTACTTACAGGCGCGTCGCCTGTGCTGGGCCGACCTCATCCGACGGATCTACGAGATCGACCCGCTGCGTTGTCCGCGCTGCGGCGAAACCATGCGCATCCTGGCCTTCATCACCGAGCGCAGGGTCATCCGCAAAATCCTTGACCACCTGGCAAAGCGGCCGAACTCCGACCGCGCTCCACCGGTCCCCGACTCGTCCGTACCGATCCACTGAGATTCGCAGTCCATCTCTCGCCGCTCCTGAACACCCCTCCGCACCGGGGGCCGTGCCCTGCCCGCCCGATGCCGGACTATCCCGCGAGGCCCCTCGCTGCTCGACGGCGGGCCTCAAGGGCTCGCCCGGGCGAGCCCTTGAGGCCCCCTTCGCCACCCGTAGCCCCTTTCTCGATGCGGATTCAGGGCCTCCGATCCGTCAGCCCACGCCGCTCTCCCGAGGGTCCCCAAAGCAATTTCCTATCCTTTTTCCTATCCTTACACCGCGCCGCAATCGCTTCGCCAGGAAGGGAAACTCTTGAACGTCCGCCTACGGGAAGAGAGCGTAGCTGGAAAGGTTCGGCTCCTGGCGTTAGCGTTACCATTGCACCGTGGATCTGGCCGATCGTGAAATTCCCCGGGGAGGCCCGAAGATTCCCGCCCGACGCCCACACCGCGGTGCCTGGGACGCCGCGGAACGGGAGCAAGCGCGCCATCGGGCGCGCGGCCCGGTGGGGGGGCGATGATTACGGGGCCCCAGGGGGGGCCGTGAAGTCGCCTGGGGCGGGTCCGCCGGCCGACACTTGGCAAAGCAGGAGATCAAGATCGGTAGAGCAAAATGGGCGCAGGGATGACCGGATTTCCTTGACACATAAACCAGGACACCTTACTAATGCCTCTCGTCCGCCGTCCGCCGTCCGCCGTCCGCCGTCCGCCGTCCGCCGTCCGCCGTCCGCCGTCCATACGCCGGGAGGCTTTCGAGCCAGTGGAGCGCGAGCAGAGGCAAGGCGGCATTCGAAATTCAGCAGTTCACCAGCAGTGAGCCAGAGGAAAAGATAATGGTTAAGAATCGTGTAGGGACGATTTGGGCACTGATGGTTCTGACGATGGCGTTGGGTTTCGGTACGTCAGCAAAGGTGGCAGAGGCAGGGGGTCCGGCGACGCAGCTCATGATCTTGAGCACGGTGCCGGACTTCAACACGGGGACGATCGAGATCGACGGGAAGAATTTTGGGACGGGGCC
>CAZSCC010000744.1:0-2057 GCA_964604905.1 uncultured Planctomycetales bacterium | reverse complement strand
AAGTTCCCCGACTGGTCGATCCACGGCAAGGACGCGTGGGACACGATGCGCGCGATCGACTACCTCCAGTCGCTCGACGTCGTCGACCCGGAGAGGATCGGCATGGTCGGCCACTCGTACGGCGGCCACAGCACGATCTTCAGCGCCGCGATGGAGCCGCGCATCAAGGCCGCCTGGGCGAACGGGCCCGTCTCCGACTTCCTCCACCACGGGCTCCACTGGGCCTCCCCGAAGGGCGCCGGGAGCAGCCAGTCGCTTCCGGCCCTCCGCCCCTATGTGCTCGATCCCACCCGCGAGCTTCCCGTCACCTTCTACGAGATCACCGCCCTCATCGCCCCCCGGGCGCTCGCCGTGGGCCAGGCGGTGGGCGAAAGGCGCCCCCGGGAGGAGGAGAATCACGCCGCCGTGAAGCAGGTCTACCAGTCCCTGGGGGCCGGCGACCGCGTCCGCTACGTCTGGTTCCCGGGCGACCACGACTTTCCGCCCCACGTCCGCCGGGAGGCCGTCGCCTGGTTCCAGCGCTGGCTGTCCGTTCCGTAAGAAGACAAACCGTTTGTTTTGTTACGGATTCACGCGTGAGGTTCCGCCGGGGGGTGCACCCTATAGAATAGAAGCACTCTTATGGACACCGAAGAAACCACGTGGGTCGAGGAGGCGCGGAAGGGCTCCGCCGAGGCCTTCTCAAGGCTCGTCCGCCTCCACCAGGCGGCCGTCCGGGCCTACATCGGGCGCTTCCTCCGCGACCGCGACCTCGTGGACGACCTCGCCCAGGAGACCTTCCTGGCCGCCTTCCGCACGCTCTCCACCTATAGAGGGGAGGCGCCGCTGCGCCTGTGGCTCCTCGGCATCGCCCGCCACCGGGCCCTCATGCAGCTCCGCGACGAGCAGCGCCGACGCACGGGCCTTCACGAGACCCTCCAGGGGACCGTCGCCGAGATCCTCACCCGCCGCGCCGAGGAGGAGACCCCGGAAATCCACGAACGACGCCTCGCCGCCCTCCGCGCCTGTATCGAGGGACTCGCCCCGACCAGCGCCGAGATGGTCGATGCCTTCTACTTCAAGGGCGTCCCCGCCGTCGAGATCGCCCGCGCCACCGGCAAAAAAGAGGGCGCCGTCTGGATGGCCATCCTCCGCATCCGCCAGGCCCTCCGGCAGTGCATGGACCTCAAGCTCGACGCCCCGGGGGTCAAGCCATGAGCGACGCCCCCCTCCACGAACTGTGGGCCCGCTTCGTGGCGGGCGAGACGCTCCTCCCCGAGGAGGAACGCGCCCTCCTGGAAGCGCTCCGCCGCGACCCCTCGCTCGCCGGCGACGCCGAAGTCGACGGCCTCCTCCGCGCCCTCCAGGCCGAACGGCGCGAGGACGAGGCGTTCGTGCGGAGCGTCGCCGACTGCCTCGAGGCCGAACGCGACGTCGATCTCTTCGTGGAGGATGTGAAGCAGAAGATCGCGAAGGGCCCGCGCCCCACGCGCCGCGCCACGCGACACGCGGCCCCCCTGCGCCCGGACGCGCCCCCCGCTTGGGGCCGCTGGGTCGCGGCCGCCGCCGCGGCGGCGATCTTCCTCGCCATCCTCGCCTTCTTCCGGACGGGCGGCGATCCCATCCCGCCCCGGCGCGAAATGGCAAAACCCGCTCTCTCGCCCGAGCCCGAGCCGGAGCCGTCCAGGGAGATCGAGAGGGAGAGGATCGTCCCCGCCCCGACGCCCGACCCCGTGCGGCCCGATCCGGTCCCGACGCCGCCCGCCCCGGCTCCCCAGCTCAAGCCGGCGCCCGCGCCCCCGCCGCCCCCCGCCCCCAAGCCGCCCACGCAGGAGAAAGTCGAGCCCGCCCGGACAGTCCTCGTCGCCGCGCGGATCGACAAGGTCGAGGGCGACGTGTTCGTCTCCGAGATCTCCGGCCGCAGCGCTGTCAAGGCGGGCGACGCGCTCCCCGCCGGCGCGGTGATCGAGACCGTCGGCGCTAAGAGCGCCGCGACCCTCCTCTTCGCCGACCGCACCCGCCTCGAGCTCGCGGGCGACACCCTTCTCCGCGACGTCGCCGAGGCCGAGGCGAAGCCG
>CAZSCC010000743.1:0-18819 GCA_964604905.1 uncultured Planctomycetales bacterium | reverse complement strand
GCCGGGGTCGCGCGCCGGGCGCGGGAAGCCCGCCGGCCCGCCACGCTGCATGCCGCTTCCGCCCGGGTCGAGGGCGTCTGCAAGGACATCCGCCCCCCGGACCACCGGAACGAGGTCGCGACCTCGCTCGTCGCGCGCGACGGTTCGGGCCGGGCCGTCGCGGTCCTGGTCAACTTCGCGATGCACCCCGAGGGCATGGGCTCGAAGAACCGGCAGGTCTCCAGCGACTTCCCGCACTACGTGCGCGAAGCGGTCGAGCGCGACTTCCCGGGCGCGGTCGCCGTTTACACGAGCGGGGACCTCGGGGGGATGCAGACGCCCGACGTGAAGGGCCACACCTGGGAGGAGATCCGTCGCTGCGGCGAGACGATCGCCGCTCGCGTGAAGGAGTCGCAGGTCTCCGCGGCGGCGGTCGAGGTCCTCGAGCTGAAGGTCGCCCGTGCGCCGGTCCGGTTTCCGCTGGAGAACAAGCGGTTCGTCGCCGGGTTTAAGGGGAAGATTTTCGGGAAGGACGCGTCGGGCGTCGTCGAACAGGAGGGGGAGGGCTTGGTGCTCCGATCGGAGGTCGTGGCGGTGCGGATGGGCGGCGTGGCGTGGGTGACCGTCCCGGGCGAGGCGCTCCCCGAGGTCGGGAGCGTGATCCGCGCGCTCCTCGAGGCCCCCGTCGGGTTCGTGATCGGCCTGGGCCAGGACGAGATCGGATATATCTTGCCGAAAGAGGCTTTCGATCCTAAAAAGTACGAGGAATCCATGTCGCTGGGGCCGCGGACGGCCCCCACGCTCCTGGATGCTTTGAAACCGCTTCTCAAGGGATTCTGATGGGCAATTACGACTATCGGGGCATCATCCACTGTCACTCCACCTACTCGGACGGCACCGGGGACATGGAGGAGATCGCCAAGGCGGCGAACGAGGTCGGTCTCGACTTCGTGATGATGACCGACCACGACCAGATGAAGCCCGTCGAGGACGGCCAGGAGAAGTGGGCCGGCAGTTCGCTCATCATTTGCGGCACCGAGATCACCCCCGATAAGAACCACTACATCGTCTTCGGCGACAAGAAGCTCAAGGAGTCCGGCACGCTCCGCGAGCGCAAGCCCCAGGAGTACATCGACGCGGTGAACGACCAGGGGTGGTTCGGCTTCATCGCCCACCCGGACCACCTCGGGACCCAGAAGTTCAGCATCCCGAGCTACAAGTGGGAGGACTGGAACGTCTCGAACTACACCGGGATGGGCATCTGGGACCTGATGACCGACTGGCAGGCTCAGCTCGACCGCGAGGACGTCTCCCTGGAGGTCCACAGCGAGTTCGAGGACTGGCTCAACGGCCCGCGCCTCGAGACGCTCAAGCGCTGGGACGAGCTCAACAAGACCCGCAAAGTCGTCGGCATCGGCGAGATCGACAACCACAAGTACAAGAAGGACTACAACGGGCAGGAGATCCACATCTTCCCGTATGAGGTCGCCTTCAAGACGATCTGCAACCACATCCTGCTCGACAAGCCCCTCGAGAAGGACTACAAGAAGGCGAAGAAGCAGGTCCTGGAAGCGGTGAAGTACGGCTCGGTCTACGTGTCGTTCGACTGGTGGGACGATCCCACCGACTTCTCGTTCGAGATCGACAACGGGAAGAAGGTCGCGGGCATGGGCGATTCGATCGAGCTGGGCGAGCGGACCGAGCTCGTCGCCAGCTTCCCCCAGGAGGCGCTCCTCAACGTCTACCGCAACGGCGAGTTGGTCCACGAGGAGGAGGAGGGCGACGAGATCCTGGTCGACCTGACCGAGCCGGGCTCCTACCGGGTCGAGGCGATGAGGAACGACATCGTCTGGATCCTGTCGAACAACATCTACGTCCAGGCCGCGAAGTAGGACGCAAGATCGGCCGCGAAGACACGGAGCAGGATATCCCCCTCTGGGACTTCGGGCCGCTGCGGCTGTCCTGGAAGGCCTACTCGGTGTACCGTAGACCGAGCACCCACTCGCGCCAGGCCGCCTCGAGCGTGTCGAGCTTCTTCCCCGTGACCTTCTCCAGCGCGGCGGCGCCCGTGCGTTCGTCCTTCCGGCCGGCCCGGAACTCCTGGTAGAAACGGATGAGCTGGCTGTTCTCCTGAAGGTACAGACACAGGTATCGGGCGGTCGCGTAGTTCACCCCGCGCTCCTCGCCGTAGAACTGGGAGGGGGAGAAGCCCAGGAGGTCGCGGAAGGAGACCGCCTTGCCCGACTTGAGCGCCTTGTGGAGGCCCGGGAGCCGCCAGTTGACGAAGCCCGTCATCTTTCCGTTCCGCTCGCCGGAATGCTCGTAGAGCGAGGCGAAGCCCTCGTTGAACCAGCTGGGGACCTCCGGGAAGTCCTCCGCGAGCAGCGGATGGACGAGCTCGTGCGCCAGCGTCCCCATGCCCGTCGAGATGTTCATCACCATCTTGCGCTCGCCCGACATGTAGAAGCCGAACGGGGTCGAGGGAGGCTTCTGGTAGGTGGCCTGGTGGTACTCGTCGTAGGTCTGCCGGTCCTTGAAGAGATAGACCCGGATCGGCTTCGCGGGCTTCTTCGTGAAGTAGTCCGCGTACAGGTAGCGGTAGACGCGGGCGATCGTCCCCTTGCATTCCCGGAACGAGCGCTCCGTGTCGTTCGAGGCGACGAAGAAGTACTCCTCCACCGGCTCGACCCGCGTCGCGTCGCCCAGCTCGCGGCGGATCTCCGCGATGATCCGCAGCGACTCCTCCTCCGAGCGGGGGAGGTCCTGCATGTACTGCGGGATGGAGAGCTCGTGCCCGCAGCCGGCCAGGAGGAGGACCGCGGCGATCCTCCTCACGGCCGCACCGCCGCGACGCGGACGATCACGGTGAGGTGGGGCGGAAGCCCCGTCTCGGGGGCGAGGGGGCCCATCACGCCCAGGACGACGGGCTTCCCCGTGGGAACGGACCGGTGGACGGACAGGAGGGATTCCGAGAACCGGGGAAGCCGGAGCGTGCCGCGGGCGGTGGCCACCTCGTCGATCGCGATCACCTTCGTGAAGGACAGGCCGACCCGGAGCTCGTAGGCGTCGCCGCTGGGAAGGGCGGAGGCCTCCAGCGCGAGCCCGTCGGGGATCGTGGAGGCCACGGGACCCTCGGGCGCGTGCAGGGCCACGGACCGGCGGACGCCGGAGAACGCGGAGACCGTCTGGCCCGTCCGGGCGACCGTCTCGATCGATCCGAGGCGGCGGACCGTGCCGCCTTCGTCGGCCTGAAGGCCGAGCCGTTCCCAGGCATCGTCCGAGATCCCTCCCTGGGCGTCCGCGCCGAGCGCGAGTGGGGCGTTCGAGGCGAAGAGGGAGAGGCTCAGGCGGACGCCCGCGAGCGATTCCCGGTGAAGGATCTGGAGCACGCGCGCGACCTTCCGGTGGAGGGCGGGAGGGGCGACGACCAGGAGTTGGACCACCGGAGTCTTCTCGATCACGGATTCGCCCTGCCATGCCTCCGTCCCCGTCCTCTCCTTTAATAGGTCCACGATCTGCTCCTCGCCGATCATGGGCTCCCGGGGCTCGCCGAGCGAGAAATCCGGGCGGGGGCTCCATCGGCGGATGTCCGAAGACGGAGAATCGGCGATCCGGGCGATCAGATTCTGGATGTCGTACAGGCGGAGGACCCGCTGCTCCGATTCCCCGTCCTCGTCGCAGAGCGAGATTCCCGCGCCCAGTTCCATCGCCCGCACCGTTTCGCCGAGGCGCAGGCGGACCTCCGAATCCGCCGCGGCGGCGTGGTGCTTCCTGAGCTCCCGCGCCATCGTCACCGCCTCAGGAGCGGGATCCTGCGCGAGGAGGCCGGCCAGGAGGGACGCCCAGACGATCCTCGTCATGCTACGGCCTCCCCACCACGGTGAAGCGTCCTACCAGGACGATGTCGGCCAGGCCGTCGGCGATCTTCGTCTCTCCGATCCGGCCCAGCAGGGCGGTGCGGCCCGCGGGCACGCCCAGGGAGAGCTTGAGGACGTGGCTGGCGAAGGTGGGGACCTGGACTTCGCCCGCCTCCTCCCGCCGCTTCTCCACCGAGAGCAGGCGGCTCCAGCCGGCCTCGAGGTCCACTCTCACGTTCGTCCGGTCGCCGTCGAGCGAGGCGCGCAGGTTGGCCTTCGTGCCGGTCGTGAAGAGGGTCGTGACGGGGACCCCCTCGGCGGCGTATCCGGTCAGCAGGATGCTCCGGGACAGGGCGCTCAACGTGATCTGGCGCTTGTCCCGTTCGGTGCGGTCGAACGCCGCCAGCCGCCGGGCCGTCTTCCCTTCGGCCGCTTCCTCTCGGAGCCGGTCGACCGCGCCCTCCTCGATCTTCCGCCCGGCCTTCACCGCATAGGCCTCGAGCTCGATCCGCACTTCCGTCAGGGATTGCCTCCGCAGCCGCTGCAGCCAGCCCTCGACCGACTCCAGGATCTCCGCGTCGTTCCGCGCGATGATCATCCCGTTCTGGAACTGGAGGCTCTTGCCGTCGGCCTCCTCCCAGCTCTTTGGGGAGAGGTCGAAGCGGATGAGATTGGCCAGATCCTCTCCCGTGAACGTCTGTGCCGCTTCGATCCCCCCCCGCTCGCCCTCGGGCCTGTCCGATCCGTCCGGTTCCAACGCGATCGGCGGCTCGTCCTCGACTCCGGAGGTGAGGTCTCGGACGTCGTAGAGCCGGATGGGCACCTTTCCCGGAAAGAACATGAGGATCCGGCGGGCGTCGACCAGCCAGACGCCCCCCGCCTGACGCGCCAGGGAATCCAGGAGCGTCTCCAGCGAGACCTCCTTCCCGGAAAGCCCCGAGACCGCCGGGTCGACGTCGGCCGGCCCCTCGACTTCTACAGGGAGGCCGGCCAGTCGGCCGAGTTCGGCCGCCGCCGCGCGCGCCTTGAGGGGCCCCAGGGCGCACGTCACCTTCGCCTCCCGGATCCGGTCCATCGTGAGGGGCTTGTAGCCGAGGATCTCCTCCAGCGCACGGCGGAGCCGGGCCTTCTCGGCGGGATCGCCCGCCCGCTTCTCCGCCTTCTGGATCGCTTCCATGGCCGAGCCGGCCCGGCGCTTGAGTTCGGTGGCGGCCTTGTCCCGCTCCAGGACGCTGTCCGAGCCGAGCCTGCGCACGAGGGACTCGAGGGGCTCGTCTTGCCGGAGGAGCGCGAGCGCGAGGATCAGCAGCGTCATCCTGGGGCCTCTTCCATATTCGACGCTCGGGAGCGGCAGAATTATGATACTTCCTGAGAAGCCCGAATGGGGGCGATTCTAGGAGAGCGTGGCCAGGATCGCCCCCCACCAGCGGGGGAAGAGGGCGCGGACGGAATAGCGCTCCTCGACGCGGGCCCTCGCCGCCGCGCCATCCATCCGGAGCGCTCGTTCGATCCCCGCCTCCCAGTCCTCGGTGAGGACGCCCGTCTCCCCCACGATCTCCGCGTTCACGCCCACGGGGGACGCGACGCAGGGGAGCCCGCACGCCATGTACTGGAGGAGCTTGAAGCCGCATTTCCCCCGCGCCCATTCGTCGTCCGGCAGGGGCATGATCCCGATCGCCGCGGTGCGGAGGGCGTCCACTTCGGTCTCGCGGCTCCAGGGAACGAACTCGCAGTCGAAGCGGGGCTTACGGTTGCAGACGACGCGGAGCGGCGCCTTGATGCGCGATCGGATCGCCTCCAGGAATCCCAGGTTGTCGGCGCTCCCGGTCCAGACGACGGTCTTCCCGTCGCGGGCGCCGGGGGTCCAGCGGTCGGTGTCGACGGGGGTGGGGACGATCTCGACGCGCGGAGCGTGGGCCCGGGCGAAGGCGGCGAGCGTCTCGTTCCCGACGATGACGGTCCCCGCGCGGGCGCAGATCGCGGCGATCGCCACCGGGTGGCGCAGGTGGATCGCGTCGTCGAAATCGAAGATCGCGCGCGGGGCCATCCGGATCGCGAGCTTCTCCAGCGCCGGCGCGCAGGAGACCAGGAGCTCGCGCTCGAGGTAGACGAGATCGTGCAGCGGCGCGCGGCAGATCGCCGTCAGGCGGCTGAAGAGTTTGGCGGCGAAGAGCGCCGCCGCGAGGGGAGGGCCGCCGAAGGGGAAGTCGTAGGCGCCGAGGTCCTTGGGAGGACGGCAGGGCGCCACGCTGACGCGCGCCACTTCCTTCAGGAGCGGGAGGTACTGCATCACGCGGAAGCGGGAGGAGGGGACGTCGCGGCCCGAGGTGAGGAAGAGGATCTTCGGGAGGGTCATCCGAGATGCACCAGGAGCAGCTGGATGTCGGCGGGGGTGACCCCCGCGATCCGCGAGGCCTGGCCGACCGAGGCGGGCCGGATGCGCTCAAGCTTCTCCCTCGCCTCGTTCCGGAGCTGCTTGAGCCGCATGTAGTTGAATGCTTCCGGGATCGTCTTCTCCTCGAGGCGCCGGAACTTGGCGATCTCGTTCGTCTGCCTCTCGATGTAGCCCTCGTACTTGAGCTCGACCTCGACCTGGGAGGCGACCGCGGGAGGAAGGCCCGGGAGGAGCTGGCCGATCGTCACGTCGGGCCTCCGCAGCAGCGCGTCCTTCCCGCTCTTGCGGAGCGCCGCGATCGCCTCGGCAATCGCCACCTCGCGCGCGTCGAAGGCGCCGCGCTCCTTGAGGAGCCCCAGTTCGAACGCGTGGGGCATGAGCCGCCGGTCGGCGTTGTCGGTCCGCAAGAGGAGGCGGTACTCGGCGCGGGATGTGAACATCCGGTAGGGCTCCCGATGCTCCATGCGGATCAGATCGTCGATCATCACTCCGATGTAGGCCTCGTCGCGGCGGAGGACGAACGGAGGCCGTCCTTCCAGCCGGAGGGCGGCGTTGACGCCCGCGACGATCCCCTGTCCGCCCGCCTCCTCGTAGCCGCTCGTGCCGTTGATCTGGCCGGCGAAGTAGAGGCCTCGGACCGTCTTGGTCTCGAGCGTCGGGTGCAGTTGGTGGGGCGGGGCGTAGTCGTACTCGACGGCGTAGCCGAAGCGGAGGAACTCGGCCTTCTCGAGCCCGGGGATCGTGTGGATGAAGGCCTCCTGCACGTCGGGAGGCGTCGAGGTCGAGACGCCGTTCACGTAGATGGACTCGCCCTCCAGCGTCTCGGGTTCCAGGAAGATCTGGTGTCGCGTCTTTTCGCGGAAGCGGACGACCTTGTCCTCGATGGAGGGGCAGTAGCGGGGGCCCGTCGAAGTGATCTGGCCGGAGTACATGGGGGCACGATGCAGGTTCGCCCGGATGATCTCGTGCGTCGCCTCGTTCGTGTGGGTGATCCAGCAGGGGACCTGCGGCTGCGGAAGCGTCGTCGTGAAGTGGGAGAAGGGGACGGGCCGGGGGTCGCCCTCCTGGATTGTGCAGCGGTCGAAGTCGATGGAGCCCTGCTTCAGCCGGGCCGGGGTCCCGGTCTTGAGCCGTCCGATCTCGAAGCCGATCGCGCGGAGGTGGTCGCTCAAGTTCTCCGCGGAGGGCTCGTGGATCCGTCCGCCGCTGCGTTTCTCCTCGCCGCAGTGCTGGATCGCCTTGAGGAACGTGCCGGTGGTGAGGATGACGGACCTGGCGAGGTACTCGCCCTTCCGGCCGCGGACGCCCCGGACGGCCCCGCCGTCGACCAGCAGTTCCTCGGCCGTGTCCTCGACCAGGGCGATCCTCGGTTCGGTCGAGAGGACCCGGGTCATGTGCCGTTCATAGAGGACCTTGTCGCACTGGGCGCGGGGGGAGCGGACGGCCAGGCCCTTCGAGGTGTTGAGCATGCGGAACTGGATCCCGGTGGCGTCGGTCGCTTTGGCCATCTCGCCGCCCAGGGCGTCAATCTCGCGCACGATCTGCCCCTTGGCGAGGCCCCCCACGGCGGGGTTGCAGGACATCCGCCCGGTGGCTTCGATCTTGAGCGTCAGGACGAGGGTTTCGTGGCCCATCCGGGCGCAGGCGAGGGCGGCTTCGATCCCGGCATGCCCCGCGCCGACCACGATCACGTCGTGCATGTCCCGGATTCTAAATGAGAGGGGTGTCGTGTGTAAAGGCGTGGAACTCAGGGGATTGCGAATTACCGAATCAATTCGGTATTTCAGGGGGTGGTCGTGCCGGTGGGGAACTTGAGCGCCACCTCGGACCACTGGCCGGCCATCAGGAGGCCCATCGCCCCCTCGAGTTCGGTGATTGGGACGCGGCACTGCTGCATCGAGTCGCGCTCGCGGATGGTGACCTTGTGGTCGGGCGCCGCCTGCTCGTCACCCACCGTCTGGACGTCGACGGTGACGCAGAAGGGCGTGCCGACCTCGTCCTGTCGCCGGTAGAGCTTGCCGATCGCGGCCGTGTCGTCGTACACCGCGTTCCATCGCTCGCGCAGTCGTGCGACCAGGGACTTCGCCATGCCTACGATCTTGTCGCTCTTCTTGAGGAGGGGGAGGACGGCGACCTTGATCGGGGCGACCTCTGGGTGGAAGCCCAGAACCACGCGCTTCTCGTCCTTGACCGTCTCCTCCCGATAGGCGTCGCAGAGGAAGGCCAGGGTCGCCCGGTCGGCGCCGGCCGCCGGCTCGACGACGTACGGGATGAATCGCTGTTTGGTCTCCTCGTCGAAGTAGTCGAGCGTCTTCCCCGAGAACTTCGAGTGCTGGGTGAGGTCGTAGTCGGTTCGGCTGGCGATGCCCTCGAGCTCGCTCCACCCCATGGGGAAGAGGTACTCGATGTCGCTGCAGGCCTTGGCGTAGTGGGCCAGTTCGCCCCGTTCGAACGACGCGGCGTCCTCCTTGGGGACCTTGCGGTCCATCCCGCGCGCCACGCACTGGTAGTGGTCGCCGCGATCGAAGACCTTGGCCTGGATCGTCGAGCCGTCCTTGAGCTTGAGCGTGTCGAGGTCGTGGTCGCGCATCCGGAGGTTCTCCTTCCGGATGCCGAACTTCACGTACCAGTCGAAGCGGGACTTGACCCACTTGTCGAAGTGCTCGTCCTCCGTCCCGGGCCGGCAGAAGTACTCGATCTCCATCTGCTCGAACTCGCGGGTGCGGAAGGTGAAGTTGCCGGGGGTGATCTCGTTCCGGAAGCTCTTGCCCACCTGGCCGATGCCGAAGGGGAGCTTCTTCCGCGACGCCTGGAGCACGTTGTCGAAGTTGACGAAGATCCCCTGCGCGGTCTCGGGACGGAGATAGACGCGGACGCCGGTCGCCTCGACCGGGCCGAGCACGGTCGTGAGCATAAGGTTGGCCGGCTTGGGCTCCGCGAGACGGCCGCCGCAGTTGGGGCACGGGACCGGGAACGCCGCCTCCTTCGTGGCGAGGGCTCGGGCCCCCTGGTCGCCCTTGAGCGAATCGGGGGAGACCGACTCGGCGAGCTTGGGGTCCTTCACGACGGCGAGGTTCGGGGCGAGCTTTTTTCCGTCGGACTGCGCCCAGTTCTGAAGGGCCCTGGCGAAGCCGTTCTTCTGGGCCGACGGGCTTTCGGGGAGCTTCGCGATCGCCAGGAACCACCGGGAGTTGCGGGACAGGCCGTCGGTGTGGTCGGCCCGATAGTTCCTTTCGCAGTCCCTGCAGGTCGTGAAGGGGTCGGCGAAGTTATCGGCGTGGCCGCTCGCCTTCCACACCGTGGGATGCATCGTGATGGCGGCGTCGAGGCCGACCATGTCGTCGCGCCGCTGGATGTTCTCGCGCCACCAGAGGTTCTTCACGTTCCGCTTGAGCTCGACGCCGAGCGGGCCGTAGTCCCAGGCGGACCCGAGGCCGCCGTAGATCTCGCTCGACTGGAAGACGAACCCCCTGCGCTTGCAAAGCGAGACGATGGTGTCGAGGTCGACCATAGGGCGGACAGGGTAGCAAAGAGGAGTGGGGCACGCAATCGTAAGAAGCCGCAAGCTCGAAGCCGGAATCCGGCAGCCGTTACTCCAGGCTTCCGGTCTTACTGTTTCCCCTTGACCCGGGCGAGCGCCTCCTGCGCGTCGGCGTGCTTGGGGTCGAGCTTGAGCGTCTCCTTGTACTCGCGCTCCGCGTCGCGCTTCTTGTCGAGGCGCTCGAACGCGATGCCCAGGTTGTAGTGGGCCGTCGGGCTCTCGGGATCCGCCGCGGCCGCCTTCTCCAGCGCTTCCCGCGCGGGGTCGTTCAGGTCCTTCTTGAGGTAGGCCACGCCGAGGTTGGTCAGCGCGGGCTCCATGGTCGGGTCGATCGCGGACGCCTTCTTGAGCGATTCGATCGCGGCGTCGTACTTCGCCTGCTTGAAGAGGCAGACGCCCAGGTTGTAGTGGCCCGCGTAGTCCTCGGGGTCGACCGCGATCGCCTTCCGGTAGGCGGCCTCGGCTTCCGGGAACTTGTTGAGCTTCATGTGGACGGTGCCGAGCGTGGAATGGAGGTCGCCGTACTCGGGGATGAGCCGCTCGGCCTCCTTGAACCCGGCCAGCGCCTCCTGCAGCTTCCCCGCCCGGTAGTCGGTCTCGGCCTTGTTGTAGGCGTTCAGGAACTGCTGCTTCCCGGCGGCATCGGCCGCGGGCGCGGCGTAGATCCGCAGCGATTTCATCGAGGCGTCGACCATCCCGTAGTAGCGGTCGAACCAGTTCCGGCTGCAGTTGAAGGAGAGGAGGTACATCCGGTCGCCCTCGCCCACGAAGGTGTAGAGCGCCTGCTGCTGGATCGCGATCGCGCCTTCGCCCTCGCTGAAGCTCACCGAGAAGGTGTAGGCGAGCTTCCCCCGCAGCATCGAGGTTTCCTCGAAAGGGAAGGTCACGTCCTTGAACAGCTTCTTGAACTCGTCCTTCCAGGCGGTCACGAAGTCGATGAGCTCCTTCTTGGACGGGATGATGCGGAGGTCGATCCGGGGCTGGTAGGCGACGTCCTTGGGACCCCAGAAGCTCACGTTCGTCGAACCCTGCTCCTTGCCCCGCTGCCACTTGGGAGGGAGGTAGATCTTGAAGGCGTAGAACGGGTGGGAGTAGCTCGGGCCGAGCTTCGCGTTGACCTTCTTGGGGAGGACGGCCTTCGCCGGTGCCGCGAAGCCCTTCTTCTCGATCCGGAGGACCTCGTCCTTGCCGACGGTGACCGTGCCGCCGGCCGTCTCGATCTCGAGCTTGTCGCCCTTCTCGACGACCCTCCCCTCGATCTTCCCGCCGCTCTTGAGGTGCACGATGTCCGCGAAGGCGGCGCCGGAGAGGACGAGGAGCGCGAGAAGAGACCGCATCAGCCACCCCTCCAAGGAAGAGGCCATTCTAGGACGGAAGCGGGAGCGCGATCAAGGCTTCCCGCAGGGGCAGGGGGAGATCGAGTGCTCGATCGTCCCCGTGAGCCGCCAGCCGAGGTGGAGGACCGGCGGACGATTCTCGTCGCGGCACCGGTAGACGAGGGCCTGGATCTCCCCGCGGGCCTCGTCGATCGGGTGGTCGCGGGTGAAGAGTTCGTACACCCAGCCCCGTTCGCCGGGGGTCTCCGTGCACGCGTGAGGGGCGGAAGGAGCGTGCACCGCGGGCCCGATCCGGGCCCGGATCACCCAGGTGCCCGAGGGATCGTCCGCGCTGCGGTTCTGATATCCCGCGGCCAGGTAGACCGGGTCGTCGTAGTGATAGGTTTCGTCGCGGGCCCAGAAGAGCCGGTACCAGCCGTCGCGATCGCGGAGCGACAGGACCCGGCGATTCTCCACGATCTCCAACGGGTGACGGCACTCTCCGCAGGCCGGGCAGGCGTGGGCGAACTCGCGGGGCCGGAGCCGCTGGAAGATAGGGTCCTGGTCGTCGACGTTGTTCCCCGGGGCCGGCGGAGCGAGTTCCCCGTGCTCGTACACGTCTCGCTCCAGGAGATTGAGGACCAGGATCACGATGGCGAAGCCCAGGAGGGCCGTGAGGGGCCAGAAGTGGGCGGGCTTCACCTACTCGGCCTTGAACTTCTTGAATCGTTCGAGGTCCGAGGGGTTCACCGAGGGACGGAGCTTCGCGAGCACCTTCGCGAAGTCCCCCTCCGCGATCGGCCGCTCGCCGGGCTCGTTCACCGACTCGAGGAACAACTGCTCGGCGGTCTTGCGGCAGAGGTAGGCGATGTCGGCGCCGCTGTAGCCGTCCAGGCGCTTCGCGATCCCGTCGAGGTCCACGTCGCCGGCGAGCGGGATGTCCTTCAGGTTGAGCTCGAGGATCTTCCGCCGCGCCGCCAGGTCGGGGAGGCCCACGTAGACCTTCTCGTCGAGCCGTCCGGGGCGGAGCATCGCGTAGTCGATGTTCCAGGGCTCGTTGGTGGCGCCCATGAACATGACGCTCTGGCCCTCGCGGACGTCGAAGCCGTCGAGCTCGGCCAGGATCTGGGGGACCACGCGCTGCATGACCCCGCCCGCCTCGCTGTCGCGGCGCTTCGGGACGAGCGACTCGACCTCGTCGATGAAGACCACCGCCTTCTCACACGAGCGCGCGGCGTCGAAGAGCTTCCGGATGTTCTTCTCGCTCTCGCCCACCCACTTGTTGAGGATCTCCGAGGGGGCGATCGCGAAGAAGGTGGCGTCCAGCTCGCCGGCGACCGCCTTGGCGATCATCGTCTTCCCGGTCCCGGGCGGACCGTAGAGGAGGATGCCGCCGCCCGTCTTCACTTTGTACTTCTTCGCCTTCTCCGGATGGGTGAAGGGGAGGATCATCTTGACGCGGAACTGCTCCTTCACATCCTCGAGGCCGGCGATGTCGTCGAAGCGGAGCTTCGGCTTCTCGGAGAGGGTCCATTCCTTGGGGACGCCGTCCTTCTCCTCCTCGGCGGGGGCGCCCGCCCTGGCGGTCGCCTCCTTCTCGCGGATCGCCTTCCTTTTCTCCTTCACGTTCCTGGCGAGGGAGACGAGCTCCGCCGCTTGCTTCATCCGGACCTCGCGGAGCGGTCCCTCGGTCTCCCGGGCCAGCTGAAGGAGGTACTCGGCGGCCTTCAGGAAGTGGTACTTGGCCTCGTCGAGCTCGCCCATGCGGAAACGGGCGATCCCCTTGGCTTTGTGCTTCTCGAACGATTCCAGGAGGAAGGATTTTGGCATGGTTCAGGGGACGGTCCCGATCGTCACCTCGCGCCCGGCGGCGGAAAGCCGCGCGCCCGTGGACGTCCACTCCCCTTGGCGGCGGATCATGGAGACCCGCGCCTGACCCGAGGCCTTCGAGCCCGCGATCGAGTACTCGAACCAGGCGTCCCCCTGGTCGTTGTGGATCTGGAGGTTGAACTTCATGGGGATGCGCTCGACCCTCTGCAGCTCTCCGAACTCCTTCTCGACCCCCGGCTGCTGCCGCAGCCACGCGGCGCCGCCCGCGGCGATCTCGTCCATGCCCCGCGAGACCTTCCAGAGGGCGAAGCCGGCGAACGCCGCGACCACGACCGCGATGGCGGCGGCGATCAGGCAACCGGTGGCCATCGAGCGCGCGGGGGTCTTCGGCTTGGGGGCGCCGTCGGTCACGCCTTTCCGCGCTCCCGGTCGAGCTCGTCCTGGATGTCCTTCAAGCCCTTCTCGATGTCCTTGTCGACCGCTCCGCCCTCCTCGTGGACGACTTCGTCCTCAAGCATGCGGTCGATCTCGGCGTCGGAGACCAGCTCGTTCTCGCCCTCGACCTCGCCGGCCATGACGTGCTCCTGGGTCATCTCGAGGAAGATCTCCATCTGCTGCTGGAGGGTCTCGGCCTGCATCATGGCCTTCTCGAAGTTCTTCTGGGTCTTCGCGAAGTCGACCGAGCCGTAGACCTCGCTCACGGCCTTCGCGACCGAGCCCATCGACTTGGCGAAATCGGCGTCGCTCTCCGCCTGGTCCTTGATCTGGACGGCGGTCTCGATGGAGAGGAGCTGGCGTTCGCGCATCCGCTTCTGGGCGGCGGACTTCTTGAGCTGGCGTTTGAGGAACTCGTACTGGTCCTTGTCGCCGATCTTCTTGGCGCGCTTGGCCTTCTCGATATACGACTTCTCGTGCTTGGCGAGCGCGTGGATGTTGCGCTTGAGCGAGTTGACGCCCTTGCGGACCTCGATGTCGCGCTCGATGCGCCGCTCTTCCTTGGATTTGAAGATGCCCATGACGCTATGCCTCCTCGGCGCTCTCCTTCCAGCTGAAATACTTCTGCATCTCCTCGGGGGTCGTCTGCGGGTGGATGATCCGCGCCGCCGCGGTGAAATCGTCCCGTGTGAGCGGCCGGACCTTGATCCTGTACTTCTTGACGGTGTCCAGCCCCGTGTCGACAAGGGAGGGGATGTCCCGGTTGACTTCCTCGATCATCCCGGTGGTGACTTCCTTGCAGAACCGCTCGATCTCGCGGCCGCTGTAGCCGTTCGTGAGCCGCCCGAGCTCCTCGTAGGGCATATCGGCCGCGAAGCCCTTCTTCTCCAGGTGGATCTTGAGGATCTTCTCCCGCGTCCGCTCGTCGGGGAGGGGGATCAGGATCTTCTTCTCGAAGCGGGAGAGCACCGCGCCGTCCAGGTCCCACGGGCGGTTGGTCGCGGCGATCGTGAGGACGTAGAGGTCGCTCCGGCCCTTCGAGTCCATGCCGTCCAGCTCGGAGAGGAGGGTCGAGAGGATGCGCCGCTCGGCGCCGGAGTCGCTCGCGTCGCGCTGGCCGGCCAGCGACTCGAACTCGTCCAGGAAGACCACCGAGGGGGAGGTGTCGCGCGCCGTCCCGTAGAGTTCGCTCACGATCTTCGAGCTCTCGCCGAAGTACTTCGAGAGGATGCTCGAAACCTTGACGTTGTAGAAGACGCTCGGGACGCCCTCCGTGGACTTGACGGCGTTGGAGGTCGCGGCGGCGAGGAGGGTCTTTCCGGTCCCGGGCGGGCCGTAGAAGAGGATCTTGGTCCAAGCGGCGATCTTG
Source organism: uncultured Planctomycetales bacterium (assembly GCA_964604905.1). GTDB lineage: Bacteria > Planctomycetota > MHYJ01 > MHYJ01 > JACPRB01 > JACQFK01. Next base: position 4,097 of record CAZSCC010000743.1, on the reverse strand, counting down.
ACCCCCGGCGGGTGCTGGGCGAGCGTCATCCCCAGCGCGAACTTGATCTCGTTCTTGGTCTCGTCCAGGCCGCCGATGTCGTCCCAGGTGATCTTCGAAGAGTGCGAGAGGTTGGTGACGATCGAGCGGATCTCGCCGCCAGCCCCCGCCGCCTTGGAGGCGGGCTCCTTGTCGCTCCCGTTGTCCGACGAAAGGCCGGGGGCGTCCGAGGCGACCTCGCCGGCCCGGAGCTTCTTCGCGATCTCGCGGTACTGGAGGGCCATCTTCTTCCGGCGCTCCTCGGCCTCGCGTCCCATCGCCTGCTCGGCCCACATGGACATGAGGGTGGCGGCCTTCTCGTAGGCCGAGGCGGCCTTGAGGTAGTCCTTGGCCTCGGTGAAGGATTTCGCCTTCGCGAGCGCCTGCTTGAGCGGTGCCTGGACGTCGACTTCCATCCGCTAACCCTTTTCCACCACAGAGACACGGAGTCCACAGAGAAGATGCTTTTGAGAAGAAGAAGGGAGTCTTCTCTGTGGACTCCGTGTCTCTGTGGTGATTCTCCTCATTCGGCTTCGAGCTCGGATTTCCTCTCGCGTTCCCGGACGGCCCTGTCGGCGAGCTTCAGGCCGTCCTGGAAACTCTCGATCTCGCCCTCGTCCATCCGCTGCCAGACGTTCATCACCTCGGAGCCCTCCTTCCCGAGGTCCTCGGTGATCTGGGTCGCGCCGTCGGTGACCGTCGAGAGCACGCCGTTGAGCTTCTCCAGGTACATCTCCTGGGAGATCTTGTCGTCCTCGAGGGCGCCCATCAGCTGCGCCTCGTCCACGCGGTTGAGCAGGCGCGAGACGCCGTCCTTCGACATCTGCTGGCGTTCGAGGGCGAGCTTGAGGGCGGCGATCGTGGTCAGCTCCTTCGAGACCACCGAGAGCTCGCGCTCCAGCATCTTGACGCCGGAGGCCTTCATCTCGTAGAGCCGCGCCAGCTGGCGGCGGCGCGAGGGGGCCTTGATCTTCATGCCGCGGGAGAAGATGTCCTCCCGTTCCTTCTCGAGTTTCTCGAGCTTCGAGAGCGTCTGGTTTTCGCGGATCCCGAGCTTGATCTCCTCCCGCTTCACCTGGTCGAGGGAGAGCTCCTTCCGCTTCAACCCCAGGAATTCCAGCATCCCCATAGGATCAGGACCCAAAATCAAGACACGAGAATCCCGGTGAACTCCAGACTCCGATCGTCCAACCCGTCCCGCCGAGGGCGCGACTCCCACTGGGATGGGGGGGTGTGAATTTCATCGGGACTTGGGAGTCGGGGTATATCATGCGGGTTCCGCCTCCCCCGGCTCCTTCTCCTTCGGCTCCTTCTGGCCTCCCGCCTTCTCCCGTTGGGTGGCTTCCTTGAGGCCCTCGTTGAACTCGAGGTCGCCCTCGTCCATCTGCTCCCAGGTCTTGAGCACCTCAAGGCCTTCGTTGCCGATTTCCTGGCTCTCGTAGGCGGGGTCGTTCACCACGCCGAGGAGAGTGTCGAGCTTCTGGAGGTACAGCTCCTCGCCCACCTTGTCGTCCTCGAGGAGCGTGGTGAGCTTGATCAGGTCCTCCTCGGAGAGATTCTGGAGGACGTTCTGGGTCGGGACCTGGCGCTGGCGCTCGAGGAGGGCTCGGACGCGGTTCATCGTCATGAGCTCCTTGACGACGCGCGTGAGCTCGCGCTCGATCATGCCGATGCGCTGGGAGAACTCGCCGAAGCGCCGGGCGTAGATGCGGCGCCGCGCCGGCGACTTGGTCTTCGCCCCCTGGTGGAAGACCTCCTCGCGCAGCTTGTCGTACTTCTCGATCTGGTGGAGGTGCTGGTTTTCGCGGATCTCCAGGCGCTTCTCTTCCACCCGGATCGCCTCGAGGGACATGCCCCCCAGCCCCTTGCGCCCCGTGAAAATCTTGGTCAGGATCGACATCCCTATTCCTCGAACATGATCTCGGGCGGGTCCTTCTCCCGGACGGGCCTCTCGGTCTTCTGGATCTTCTCCGTCTTCTTCTCCGATACCCGCTTCTCGCGGACGGGCTCCTCCTTGACCGCCTCGAGGTCGGCCCGCTTCTCCATCTCGCGCAGGATCTCCTTCTCCTCGTCGTCGGCATGGGGCGTCTCGGGGGTGAGGGAGATGCCTTCGGCGAGTTCCTTGGTCTTCTCGAGGTCCTCGAGGAGCTGTTTGGCCTTGATCGCCATCTCCTCCATCGACTTCTTGTCGGGCAGGGCCTCGCTCGTCAGCTCCAGGACCGTCTCGAGGGACGCGACGTGCTCGTTGAGGATCTTGAGGCGCTTGTTGTAGATGTTCTCGATCCGGTTGTTGAGCTCCTGCATCTTCCAGCGGATCTCCTTGACCCGCCGGGCGAGCATGAGACGGCGGTTGTCCGTCATCTCGCCCTTGCCTTCCTCCAGGAGCTCCTCCTCCATGCGGTCGAGCACTTCGAGGTCCTGCATGGCGCGGCGGCGGCGCGACTCGTCGCGCCGACGCGCCTCCTTGAGAAGGATGAGCGCCTCCCGCTCGGTCTTCGCCCCGCGGTAGAGGGGCGTGATCTCCTCCGGGATCTCCTTCACGCCGAGAAGCTTGCGGATCTTGTCCAGCATGGTCTACCCGTAAACTCGGACCAGGCGATACGGTCGCGCGCTCGTGTCGAACCGGACGTACCGGTCCTCCGAGGCGATGAGCTCGAACGCCTCCCGCACGATCGGGATGGCGTACCCGAGCTCCTCGAACACCGTGTCTTCCGTGAGCTCGTCCATCAGGAGCTCGAACGTGTGCTTGTTCACCCAGCGGCGGACCGCCTCGACCTTTTCCTCCTCGCTCGTCAGGTCGAAGATCCGCGCGGCCGACCGCCAGCGGGGGTCGGGTGCATAGTAGGTGCGCCAGGCCCCCTCGGTCACGTCCGAGAGGGCGATCAGGTAGTTCGGTCCGACAAGCGCCCGCCGCGCGTCGTCCTCCCACCCCGTGGTCGAGAAGGCGCCTATGTAATAGAAGATGCTCTCCGTGCGGACGATCAGGTCCCGGAGGCGGTTGAGCTCCTCTCCCCCGGTCCGGCGCCGCGACGCCCCGGCCCGGATCAGCTCCTCGATCGGGCTGAACGCGGCCCCCGCGATGACGATGCGGACGAGGGGCCGCCCGAGCAGCTCCTTGTGGACGATCTCGTGCAGCAGCACCCCGTTCTTCGGCATCTCCTCGTAGGTCCGCATGAGGTCGCGCTCGGCGAACCGCTTGATCAGGCCCTTCACCTCGCTCGAACGTTCGTCGAGCACCTTGGCCACCCGGTTGCGCGGCGAGGCGTCGTAGGTCCGGTTCGAAACCGGATCATACACCCCCGCGGTCGCGTTCGCATTGGCGGAGAGCCGCTCGAAGAAGCTCTCCTCCGCCACGCGGGCGGTCTTCCGGTCCGCCTCGGGAGGCGGCGCCTTCCGTATCTTCGTGCTTCCCATGTTATTGGCCACAGAGGCACAGAGCGCACAGAGAAGAAACCGATCCTAAGACGCCGAAGACCGCGCTTCCTTCCCGGTTTTTCATGCCGGTCTCAGTGGGCCCTGTGCCTCTGTGGCCAATCATGCGCTCTTCGCGCGGACCTTTTTCATCCAGATATCGAGGACGGGCTTTTCAGACTGTTTCCAGACGTCGATCGCCCGGTGCGGCCGGGCAGGTGTCGTCGCCTTCCAGATCAGGACGCGACGGCCATCCGCGTCGGAGGCCGCGATGAGGTCGCTGGCCGCGTCCAGGACGCCGATCGGGGCGCCGCCCGAATCGTAGGAGGTCTCCAGGTTCTGGCCGATCACCCGGGCGCGGACGGAGAGGTCGCGCGTGCTGTAGATCAGGTGGGGGATCCCGCAGATCTTGGCCAGGCGCAGGTTCACGATCGCCTCCCGCTGGCGGACGAGCACGACGGGCTGGTCGGGGGCGTCGATCTTCCAGCAGACGATCGCGCCGCTCTCGGTCCCCGCGAAGACGGTCTTCGCCGCCGAGGCGATGCAGGTCACCGGGCTCTCGATGCTCGAGACGTACTTGAGGGGCGGCTCGCCGGCGTCGACCGGGGCGATGTAGACGTGCTGGCCGCTCGCGAAGAGCAGCCGCTCGCCGTGCACCTGGACGGCGC
>CAZSCC010000742.1:0-2641 GCA_964604905.1 uncultured Planctomycetales bacterium | reverse complement strand
TTGAGCTCTCCAAGAGATGGAAAGCCGGCGACATGGCCTACCGGAAGACCGTGATCGTGGCCTACTGTTTCCTGATGGTGGGCTTCAGCCTGAAGCTGGCGCTCTTCCCGCTCCACGGCTGGCTGCCGAACGCCTACACCTACGCCCCCTCGGCCGTCACGGCGCTCCTGGCCTCCACGGCCACCAAGGTCGCGGCCTACGGGGCCCTCCGATTCATGTTCACCATCCTCGGGGCGGATTTCTGCTTCAGGGACCTGGACACGGGCCTCTACCTCTCCATCTTCGCCGCCCTCGGGGTCCTCGTCGGGTCGTACGTGGCGATCGGGCAGAGCAACGTGAAGCGCCTGCTCGCCTACTCCTCGATCGGCCAGATCGGCTACATCGCGATGGGCATCGGGCTGGCCAACCCGAGCGGGCTCCAGGGGGCGATCATCCACCTGTTCAACCACGCGCTCACGAAAGGCGGACTCTTCATGGCGCTGGCGGCGGTGGCCTACCGGACGGGCGGGACCGATCTCGCCCAGCTCCGCGGGCTGGGGAGGAAGATGCCCTTCACGATGGCGGCGATCGTCGTGGGCGGGCTGGGCCTGATCGGCGTGCCGCTCACGGCGGGCTTCGTCAGCAAGTGGTACCTGGTCGTGGGGGCGATCCAGGGGAACCAGATCGGGCTCGCGATCGCGGTGCTCCTGGGGTCCCTCCTCGCGCTGGTGTACGTCTGGCGGATGATCGAGGCGATCTACTTCAAGCCCGCGGCGGAATCGGCCGCCGGGATCAAGGAAGGGCCCTGGTCGATCGTGATCGGCGCGTGGATCCTGGTCGGGGCGAGCGTCTACTTCGGGATCCACGCCTCGCTCTCGTCGGAGCTGGCGGGCAAGGCGGCGCAGGCCCTCCTGAGGAGCTGGCCATGAGCGGCGCCGATCTGGCCACGATGGCGGTCCTGCTCCCCCTGGCGGGCGCGGTCCTCGTCGCCCTCGCCGGCGCCTGGCCCAACGTGCGGGAAGGGATCACGCTCGTCACCGGGATCGTTCTCTTCGGCGTGGTGCTCCAGATCCTGCCGCAGGTCCAGTCCGGCGGGACGATCCACGTCACCCTCGTGGAGATGATGCCCGGCCTCTCCCTGGCGTTCGACGTGGAGCCCCTCGGGATGCTCTTCGCCCTGGTCTCCTCGGGGCTCTGGATCGTCACGTCGGCCTACGCGATCGGCTACATGCGCGCCCACCACGAGGAGCACCAGACCCGGTTCTACTTCTGCTTCGCCGTGGCCATCGCGGCGTGCATGGGCATCGCCTTCGCGGGGAACCTCCTCACGCTCTTCGTCTTCTACGAGATCCTGACCCTCTCCACCTACCCGCTCGTCACCCACGCCGGGACTCCGGAGGCGGTGCGCGCGGGGCGGGTCTACCTGGGGATCCTGCTGACGACCTCGGTGGTCTTCCTCCTCCTGGCGGTCGCCTGGACGTACACGCTGGCCGGGACGCTCGACTTCGCCCGCGGGGGCATCCTCGCCGGGAAGGCGGGCCCCGAGGCGACCGCCGCGCTCCTGGCGCTCTTCGTCTTCGGCACCGGCAAGGCGGCGCTGATGCCCTTCCACCGCTGGCTCCCGGCCGCGATGGTGGCCCCCACGCCGGTGAGCGCCCTCCTCCACGCGGTGGCGGTGGTGAAGGCCGGCGTCTTCACGATCCTCAAGATCTCGGTCTACGTGTTCGGCCTGGACGTCGTCCGCGCGACCCCCGCGAGCGTGTGGCTCTCCTACGCGGCGGCGGCGACGATCCTGTTCGCATCGCTCGTGGCGCTCACCAAGGACAACCTGAAGGCGCGGCTGGCCTACTCGACGGTGAGCCAGCTCTCGTACATCGTGCTCGGCGCCCTCCTCGCCCACAAGTGGAGCGTGATCGGCGGCGGGATGCACATCGCCACTCATGCGTTCGGGAAGATCACGCTCTTCTTCTGCGCGGGGGCGTTCATGGTGGCCTCGCACAAGACGAAGGTGAGCGAGCTCGACGGGATCGGCCGGACGATGCCGGTCACGCTCTTCGCGTTCCTGATCGGCTCCCTCAGCGTGATCGGTCTCCCGCCGTTCGGGGGCTCGTGGAGCAAGTTCTACCTCGCGCTCGGCGCGGCGGAGGCGGACCAGCTCTTCTTCGTGGCCGTCTTCATGGTCAGCTCGCTCTTGAACGTCGCCTACCTGATCCCGGTGGTGGCGCGGGGCTTCTTCCGCGCGCCCGCGGAAGAACACCACGGCGGGGGGATCCACGAGGCGCCGGCCTTCTGCCTCGTTCCGATCTGCATCACCGCCGCCGGATGCCTCGCGATGTTCTTCTACGCCGATCCCGTGTACCGGCTCCTGCTGCCGATCGCGGCCGGAAAGGGGGGGCCGTGACCGAAGAGAAGAAGGACTGGCTCGACGACCCGGCCCACGTGACGCTGCTCTTCCGGGTCCTGGTCGCGTTCTGCGGAGTGCTCGTCGTCTTGGGCCTGGTCTTCATCAAGGCGGAGAAGACCCACTTCGCCTGGGAGCGGTGGATCGGCTTCTTCCCCCTCTTCGGCGCCGCGTCCTACAGCCTCATCGTCGTCGCCGGAAAGGTCTGGCGGAAGATCGTGATGCGGCCGGAGGACTACTATGATCGGTAGTCTCTACCCG
>CAZSCC010000741.1:0-14767 GCA_964604905.1 uncultured Planctomycetales bacterium | reverse complement strand
ACCTCTACATCCCCCTGGGGGGCAACCGCACCTCAAAGCCGCTGTGGCTTGCGGCGCTCCTGGCCACCTTCCTGCTCAGCGGACTCTGGCATGGGGCCAAATGGACTTTCGTGGCCTGGGGGGCCTATCATGGGCTGCTCGTCGCCCTCTCCTACGTCGTGGCAAAGCGAATCCCCGCCCGCCTCCCGGCCTGGCTTCGCGCGGCGGTCACGTTTCACCTCGTCGTCCTCGGGTGGGTGATCTTTCGCGCGGACTCGACCGGCGATGCCCTTCATGTGATCACGCATCTCTTCTCCGACGCTCCTTCGCGCTCGCTGTCCGACGCGGGCATTCCGCTCCGCGATCTCGTCCTGGCCTCCGGCCTCGTCCTGATGCTGATCCTGGCGGACCTCCAGGATCGCCGGGCGCCTCTCTCCGACCGCCTGGCGCGATGGCCGGTGCTGGCCCGTTGGCTGGCCTACACCGCGGCCTGCCTTGCGGTGCTCAACCTCGGAGCCGAGAATGAGATCCCGTTTGTCTACTTCCAATTCTGACCGATGCGCCGCATGAGATCGTTCTGGGGTCGACTCGCCCTCCTCGCGTTGATCGCGTTGGGGGGCCAAGTCCTGGTCGGGATCGCCGATTTCGACCGGGACTTCCCCGGCCGGACCGCACTCGAGGAGACCCTCAGCGGTCCGGTCGAGATCCTCCACTTCGGCGACAGCGTCCTGGGATCCACCGCACGGGGGGACAGGGATCTCCGCGGGATCACGCCGATGCTCCGGGAACGCCTTCCCTCACGGTCGATCGGAGAGATCGCCAATCAAGCGTTCGACCTGGAAGTGTTCGAAGCCTTCCTGGCGCGTCTTTCCCGCGAGCCCCGACGCCCGGCGGTCGTTCTGATCCCGATCAACCTGCGCACGTTCTCCCCCGTCTGGGAAATGGCGCCTCCCTATCAGTTCCGATCGATGAAGTTCCGCCTCCATCACGGCGACTTCGCGGCCGACACCCTCCTGGGCCCGCTCTCCGCGCTCAAGCTCTACTCCCTCAATCCCGTCTCCGAACGTCAGTACCGATCCACACCCGTTCTCCGGGGTGAACGAAAGACAGGGACCGTCGGCGACTTCATGATTCCGGACGGGCGCGGCGATCCGGAGCGGCGGACCGCCGACCTTTTCGCCCTGAACTATCTCCATCCGATACGGGATGACCACCGCAAACTCAAGTCCATCCGTGCGATCGTCGCCCACTGCAGGGCGGCGGGGATGCGGCCGATCTTCTACGTGACTCCCCTGGACGTGGAGACCGGGACCCGCAGGATCGGGACGGAATTCGGGGAGACCGTGATCCGTCACCGCTCAATCCTTCGGGAGAGTTTAGAAGCTCTGGGCCTCCCGCTGCTGGATCTGGCCGCCGACCTGGACGCGTCCCAGTTCGACTGGTCCGAATCAGCCTCCCCCAACGAGCATCTGAAGGAAGCAGGACGGAAGTATGTGGCGGAGAGGCTCGCCCAGGTCTTGACGCGTCCCTAGTTCAGGATTCGCAGTTCCGCGGCTGAGCCAGAGACGGGGAGGACTTCACACTCCAGACCCGTGTCCCCCCGCAGCCCGGGATCGATCCTGAATTCGACGGCGTGGCGGCCCCGAGGGATATCGATCTCCAGAGGGTCGGGCCATGCCGCGCCCCCTCTCAGCAGGCCCCGGGGCGAATTGACGATGATCCTGAACCGTCCGGGGTGCAGGACCTCCACCTCGAACCGCAGGTCCACGGCGCCCACGAGCTCCGCCGCGGGAAGCAGGCCCGCCACCGTGGCGAATCGGCGCGACCCTTTTCCGGAAGCGTCCTTCACGTCGTAACGACGGACCAGCGGGCGGTCCTGGACCCGGAAGGGGCCCGGCTTTCCTAGATCACACAGGAAACGGATCATGTCGCGAAGCTCGGCGCGCGTCAGACCGTTGGCGAGCCCCTCGGGCATCACGGATCCGATCTCCTTCCGCGCCCTGATGTCGGCGATCGGGATGCGGATCGGGGCCTCCTGGTTGGGGTCACGGAGGATGAGCGTCTGCTTATCCTCGTTCACCCGGAAGCCCTGGAAGATCTGGTCGTCCTTCGTGATCACCGCCGTCGAGCCGTAGCCTTCCTTCACCTGCCGGTTGGGCCAGAGCACGGACTCGATCATCATGTCGACCGGCAGGCCCGTCCCGACCGCGCTCACGTCCGGCCCGACCTTCCCCCCCGCGCCGCCGATCGCGTGACACGAGAAACAGTTGGTGAGCGTGCCCCGGAAGACCTTCTCGCCCCGCACCGGATCGCCCTCCAGCAGGGCCTCCCGGCCGAGGGCCTGCACGAAGTCCAGGCTGTACGCCGGGGCGGCGCTCGAGAGGCCGGCGGACTTGCTCAGGAGTCCGCGCAGCCCGTCGTCCTGGCGGCCGGCCGAGCTCATCGCGCGCAATCCGAGCTTGGCCGTGTCTGCCGGCATCGCCTTCCCGCCCAGGGCCCCCGCCAGCGCCTCCGTCCCCCCCTGCCGGGAGAGGAAGGCCGTCACGAGCGGCTCCGGGTCCTCCTGGCCCGCCGACAGGATCGCCGCGGCGGACGCCGAGGCGGCCTTGAGGTCCAGCCGCAGCAGGGCGATCACGGCCGCCGGAGACCCCCCTTGCGCTTTCCCACTGAGGTACGCCGTAGAGGCGGGCCCACCCAGGTCCGCCAGGGCCTCGTAGGCTGCGGCGGCCTCCAGCTCCCCCCGCAGCGCCTCGACCTTCCATAACCCCGCGAGAACGGCCGCCTGCGACCGAAGGGGAGATTTCATCCACGACCGGAGCGACTCCGACCAGTCGCCGGCCGGAGCCGCGCGACGCAGACGATGGCTCCCGGCCAACTCCTCAAGAATCCTGCCCGCGACGGGAGAGGCCGCATCGAACTCCTTGAGGACGAGGACGAGCTCCTCCGGCCCACCGGTCGCCGCAAGGAGGACGAGGGCGTTCCCGCGGACCTCCTTGTCGAGGTCCGTCCGCTTCAGGAGCGCCAGGAGCGACTGAAGCACGTCCCGGGTGCCGTCGGCCTTGAGCACGAACTGGATCCGGTCGGCCTTGTTCCCGAAGGTGATCCGCCCCGCATCGAACGCGGGCTTCCAGTGGGGCTTGAGCGCGTGGACCGCCTGGGTGAGCGCATAAGTCAGGAACCGGTCCATCGGACGGTCCACGGCGATCGCCGCCACCTCGATCGCGCGCGGATCGGGGACCTGGGAAGCGGCGACGACGGCCTCGAGCCGGACCCGCGGGTGCTCGTCCGCCGCGCGCTCCGCCAGGAGATCGAGCGTTCCGGGCACCCGATCGTGCCAGGACGCCAGGACGCGCGTCGCGTAGGCGCGCACGCGGTAGTCCTTCGAATTCAGCAGCCTCTTCAGCAGGACGGGCTCGACGGCGTCGTGAGTCTCGTGAATCTGGAGGGCCTCGAGGAGGAGGCGATCGTCCAGCCCCTTCGTCCACTTGCCGAGTGCGGCGACGACCTCCGAGGTTTCCCGATCGGCCAGGAGCCGCCGTGCCTGCGTGCGGGTCCAGCGCTCGGGCGATCGCAGCTGTCCCAGGAGTTCCGGCACCGTCATCGCGGTCAGGTTGGGCGGCTTCACCCGCGGCCCTCCCTTGGCCGAGATCCGCCAGATCCTCCCGTGCGTCTTGTCGCGGTCGGGATGGCGGAACGACGCCTGGTAGTGGCCGATGATGGGGTTGTACCAGTCGGCCACGTAGATCGCACCGTCCGGACCGACGCGCACGTCGACGGGGCGGAAGCTGGAGTGGCTGGAGACGATGATCGGAGGGAGGTTCTTCGCTCGGAAGCCCGCGCCGTCGTCCGTGACCCGGAACGCGTAGAAGGCGTTGTTCAAGTACGCTCCGCTCACCAGGACCCCCTGGAGATCTTCCGGCCAGTGCTCGCCGCCGAGGATGTCCGCCCCCGCAAGCTTGTTGGTCTTATCCCAGATCTGTGCAATCTGGAGGAAATGGGTCGTCCGGATCATCGTGGGGACCGGATAGTAGATGCCCTGCCCGTTCCCCGAGACCATGATGGGCTGGCCCCAATCGTCGAAGACGATCCCATAGGGGTTCTGCGGGCCCATGTCGTAACCGAGGAACGGGTCGAGCTTCAGGCTGCGGTCGCGCAGGCGCCAGAATCCCGCCTTCTCGAGCTTTTCCACGCCCCAGGGGGTCTCCACGCGCGCCACGGCATGCAGCCCCTGGCAGAAGAAGAGCTCCCCTCCCGGCCCCCAGACGAACGAGTTGATGTATTGGTGCGAGTCGCCGCTGAAGAAGCCCCTCAGCACGACCGTCCTCTCGGGCGGCCGGTCACTCCCGGTGTCCTTGAGATGGAGCAACTCGCCGCCGCTGCCCACGAAGACTCCGCCCCGTCCGACTTCGAGCCCCATCGGAGTGCTGAGTCCTTTCGCAAAGACGCGCGACGCGTCGGCGCGGCCGTCGCCGTCCTTGTCCTCCAGCACGAGGATCGAGTCGTCCGCTTCCTCGCCGGGTCGGCGTTGCGGATAGGACGGGCCGCAGGTCACCCAGAGCCGTCCCTGCGCGTCCCAGCGGATCTGGAGCGGCTTGACGACGCCCTCTTTCTCCGAGGCGAACAGGTTGACCTCAAAACCCTCGGCCACGGTGAACGCGCGCCGCTCGGTCTCGGGGTCGTCCCGATCCTGCACCGCCAGGAGGGTCAGCAGTCCCAGCATCAGACCGGTCATCGAGGACTCCCCAGGATCTTCTCAACGGCCGATTCCTCGCGCCGCAGGAGGGCCAGCGTCTGCTGCACCTCCACCGGGAACCAGCGGACGCGCTTGTCTGCATGGTCGCGGCTGCTGGGCTGCTCGATGCGGTCGCCGTTGAGGAACGCCCAGTTGTGGGGTCTCCAGTAGTCCAGCCAGAGCCGGTTCTTCTTCCGGATCGCCAGGCGGAGCGGCTCGAGGTCGCCCTTCGGAACGACGCCCAGCCGGCGGGCGACCTCCCGCGCGACCGCCTCGTGCCCGCCGGCACTCAGGTGGAGTCCGTCGCGCGTGACCGGCCCGTCGAACCGCGCTTCGAAGAGGTCCACAAACAGGAGGTTCCGTTTCGCGGCGATCGCCCGGATCGACTCCACGTACAGGCGGAGATCCCCGTTGCGCCCCGACAGATCCGGCCGGGGGGCGGGCGGCTTCTCGTACGGAAAGGGCGAGACGACGACGATCCGCCGGGTCGCGGCGGAAAACTCCCCGAGGAGGCGGTCGTAGGCCGCCGTGAAGCGCTCGAGGCCCGCCTTCCCCTCCAACGCCTCCACCTGGCCGTACTGTGCGAAGATCACGCTCGCGCCCAGCCGCGACAGTTGGTCCCGCCACGAGCCGAAGTTCAGCGGTCGGGGCTGCTCGTGGACCGTATCCCCTTCCCAGGAAAGCGAGCGGAAGACGACCCGCTTGCCGGAGGCGGAACTGGAGAGCATCGCTTCGAGATGGCCCGACTCCTGCGCCGCGAGCACGTTCTCCCCTCCCGCGAAGGCGACGACGTCGTCGCGCTCGAGGGAGAACGCCTTCTCGAAAGGCGCCCCCGCGTGGGCCTTGGAAAGCACCGAAGGAAGGCCTTCGCCCGCGATCCGGGCGATCTCGCCGGGATCGAGGGCCTTCGCGTACAGCCGCACGTCGTCGATCAGCCCGCAGAAGAACTTCCCGTCCTCCGATCCCCGGCCGATCCGCAGCGGGGCCTTCGGAGGGTCGAGGTCCCCTTCCCGCACGGTTCCTTGCGCCGAAGGCCGCGCGTTCACGTGGATCGACCCTCGGGTCACGCCGAGGTGCACCCACTCGTTGAGGCCCACGCGTCTGGGCTCGGTCTGCAGCGCCTCGCCCGTGGAGAACTGGGCGCGGATCGAGCCGTCTTTGGAAAGCAGGAGCGTCCAGCCCTTCGAGAGGTCGCCCCGGGAGAGGATGACGGCGTCGCGCAACTCGATCGGGCAGATCCAGAGGCTGAGGGTGAAGTCGCCCTTCCCCGCTCCGAGCGCATCGGCCGGATCGACCTGGACGAAGGCGTCGATGCCGTTCAGGACGAGCATCTGGCCGGAACCGCCGATGGGCGACTCCACGAACTGGACGCGCCCGTGCGCCTTGCCGGGAGCGGCATCGCCGTCGAGGTTCCACCGCGCGGCGGGGGCGTCCTGTCCTGCCGACCCGCTGAGGAGAAACGCGAGGAGGATCGACATCACGACCGTCTCACGCCTCCTTGACCAGCGGCTGCTCGTCGCTGTCGTCGGAAATGGGAGGCGGCGGCGTGGCATCGGGAGGCGCGGGGCGCGTCTCCCCGGGCTGAGTGGCTTCCGCCGGATTGGACGACCCGCTCCGGGTGCCGTGAAGCGCGATGCCGCTCGTCTCGTCGAGCGGCGCGGGCGAGAGTTGGGCCGACCCGGGGTGGCGGAGCGACATATAGGAGAGCGTCCCGAGCGTCGAGAGAAGCGAGACCGGGAGCGTGAGGCCCAGCCCGAAGGCGAGCCCCTTGTAGATCGAGAAGAGCGCCCCGAAGTTGTTCCAGGCGTCCCGGATCCTGTCGTCGGGCCTCCCGAACATCACCTCGGGGAGGAAGACCGCCTGGATGGCCAGGCCGAGGCTCACGGCGGAGATCACCCCGACGGCCACGGTGATGATGAGCCAGTGGAGCACGACCCGCCCCCACTGGCGACGCATGTTGTCCCACGCGGCGCTGATCGCCCCGCCCAGGCCCTGTCCCTCGATGGCCGCGGCCGCGGGGATGTACATGGACGCGATCTGGTAGAGAAGCGCGCCGGCCACGGCCAGGAACGCGAAGGCCATCGGAATGAAGTACGCGATCTTGAGGAAGGACGCGCCCCCCGTGCTGGAATTGCGGATGGACCGCAAGATCCAAAGGACCGCCAGGGAGGCGAGCGAGGGCAGGAGCGACAGGAGGGGGTAGACCACCGAGGTCGCCATGTTGGACGTCGCGTAGCCCACGACGTCTGCGGCCTTGTACTCCTTGCCCTCGAGCTGCCGGCGTGTCAGATAGGCGAGAGCGGTCCAGAGGAAGGCGAACCCGAAGACCCAGAGCACGCCGCCGAGGAGGGCGAGGGCCCACTCGCGGACGGTGTCCCGGTCTCCGCTGAAATGCCAGAGCACCCCAGAGAGGATCCCCAAGGGGGTGACCCCGATCGCGGCCATGAGGAGCTTCTTCGGCTCGAAGGCGAGAGAGGCGCTCCGCAGGAGGTCCACCGGACCGAAATACTTGGCCACCATGGGTTCCAACCGAACCGCGGGGGCACGCGGGGGCTTGGGGAGCGGCCGGGACCGGGTCTCGCGCGGCTTGTCCACGATGGGGGTCAACTTGGCTCCCACGTTCAGGGGGTCCGCGGGCTTCGCCTCCGTTTTGAGCGGGTCCGGGGGCCGGGTATCGCCCTTCGAGGCCTCCGGCGGCTGGGTCTCCGCCTTGGGCGCCTCGGAGGCCCTGACCTCGGCCCGCTGGGTCGGCGCGCTCGAGAGGGCGGTCGCCGGCCTCAGGGAGGGCGCGGCGGGCTTCCTCTCGGGGACCATCGCCCGAGCCGTCGTCGGACGCACGGAGGCCGCGGGCGGCGATGGGATCCGCGTGGTGTTCGGGGACGGCGCCTTTGCGCCCTGCCGCATCGGCTTCTCCTCGGGAGGCTTCGTCGAGATTCCCGGCCCGTCCGCGATCCCGGCCATCTTCTTCGGATCGCTGAAGTACTCCATGAGGTCCGGAATCTCGTTGGCGGCGCGCCAGGGTTCGCCCAGCTTCTTGACGAGATCGGTGGGGCGGAGCTGTCCTCCCTTGAGCAGGAGCAGGACCTCATCGAGCCTCATCACCTCGTTGTGACCCGGAAGCCCGAGCATCCATTGCTTCGCGGAGGCCGCCGGAGGAGCCATCGCTACACCCGAATCATGTCCAGGAGGATCTTCGCCCTGCTTTCGATCTCGTCTTTCGTGACCTTCTGAAGGCGGCGCGTCCCGAACTCCTCGACGGCGAAGGAGCCCATCACCGCCCCGTACACGAGGGCCTTCCGCAGCGAGGTCGCGTCGCCGCCGCTCCGCGCGAGGTAGCCCACGATCCCGCCCGCGAACGAGTCGCCCGCTCCCGTGGGGTCGACGACCTTCTCCGTGGGATAGGCCGGGATCGAGAACTGGAAGTCCTTCGTGGCCAGCGTCGCCCCGTGCTCTCCGCGCTTCACGATCAGCGTTCCCACGCCCATCGTCAGGAGCTTGCGGATCGCCCCCGCGCAGGTGGCCGAGCCGGCCAGCTGCTGGGCTTCCTCGTGGTTCACACAGAGGGCGTTCACCTTCGGGAGCAGAGACTCCAGGGCCTTCCGCTCGGAGTCGATCCAGAAATTCATCGTGTCCATCATGACGAACTTCGGCCCGCGGAGCTGGTCGAGGACCGAGCGCTGGGTGTGTGGGCTGGAGTTCCCGAGGAGCACATAAGGAGTGGCCACGAACGACGCCGGGATCTTCGGCTGGAACTTCTGGAAGACGTTGAGGGCGACGGAAATCGTCTCCGCCCGGCTCATGTCCCCTACGAAGCGGCCGTGCCACCGGAAGGTCTGGCCGTCGGCGAATTCGAGGCCGGCGGTATCGATCTCGTGGGACTGGAGCATCTCGACGTGCTCCTTCGGGAAGTCCTGGCCGACCACTCCGACCACCTTCGTAGGCGCGAATCGGCTCGCGGCCAGCGAGAAATGGGTGGCCGATCCGCCCAGGATATCCGCGTGCTTCCCGTGCGGCGTCTCGATCGTGTCGAGCGCCACGCTCCCCACCCCCAGAACGCTCGTCATAAGCCCTTCAGTGTAGCATCAATCCGCGCCATCACGCGCTCTTTGCCGAGCACGCCCAGCGTCTCGTGCATGGGCGGGCTCTGATCGCCGCCCGTGACGGCCACCCGGAGCGGCTGGGCCACTTTCCCCATCTTGAGCGTCCGCTTCTCGGCGACCGATTTCAGAAGCGTCTCGATCGCCTCCTTCTCGAAGCGTTCCAGGCCGCTCAGGCCGGAGCGCAACTCCTCCAGCACGGACTTGCCGCCTTCGGCCTTGAGCCATTTCGCGACGGCCTTCTCGTCGTACTCGATCTCGTCCTTGAAGACCCACCTCGTGAGCGGGACGATCTCGTCGAGCCTCTTCAGCCGCTCCTGCTGCTGCCGGACCGCCTCCCGCAGGGTATCCGCCGCGACCTTCGACAGGTCATAGGCGCCCGCCAGATACGGCCGGCAGAGATCGATCAGGCGGTCAAGCGGGCACTTGCGGATGTAATGGCCGTTCATGGACTGGAGCTTGTCGACCTGGAACCGCGCGGGGCTGCTTCCGATGCGGTCGACCGTGAAGGCCTTGACCATGTCGTCGAGCGTCATGAGCTCGACGTCCTTCCCCGGCGACCATCCCAGGAGGGCGAGGAAGTTGACGATCGCCTCGGGCAGGTAGCCCAGGCGGCGGCACTCATCGACGGTCACCGGGAGCCCCATGGCCCGATACTTGTCGATCTCGCGTTTGGAGAGCTTGGCCCCGTTGGGGTCGAAGATGAGGGGCATGTGGCCGAACTCGGGGGGCGTCCATCCGAAGGCCCGGTAGAGCGAGATCTGCTTGGGGGTGTTGGGCGAATGCTCGTCTCCCCGGAGCACGCGGGTGATGTTCATGTCGTGGTCGTCGATGACCACCGCGAAGTTGTAGGTCGGGAAGCCGTTGGAGCGGATGATGACGAGGTCCGGGTCCGGGGAGGTGTCGAACCCCATCGGGCCGTGGATCAGGTCCTTCCACTCGATCCGCATGCGGTCGATCTTGAAGTAGAGGGCCTTCCCTTTCTCCGGGTCTTCCTTCCAGTAGGCGCGGCCCTTCTCCTCGAGCTGCTTCGCGCACTCGCGGTAGCGGTCGAGGCGGAGGCTCTGGTAGTGCGGGCCCTCGTCCCACGCGAGCCCGCACCAGGCGAGGCCCTCTTTGATCGTCTTGAGCGAGTCCTCGCGGTTGCGCGCCTGGTCGGTGTCCTCGATCCGCAGCACGAAGACGCCCTTCTCGTGCCGGGCATGCAGGTAGTTGTAGAGCGCGGTCCGGACGCCCCCGATGTGGAGATCGCCCGTGGGGCTCGGGGCGAAACGGACGCGGACGGTCATGAGGGTCCGGATTCTACTCGACGTGGATTGGCGGAGTGAAGGATTTCTCGATGGGGGCCGTCCTACTTCGGATCGAGCCGGCGCGCGATCCGCTCCCGGAGAGCGGGGGGAAGAGCAGGAATCCGCCTTGCCGAAGTGAAGTACGTCCGGGCGTCCCCTGGGCGTCCCTCGACCAGACTGATTTCCCCGAGGTAGTACAGGGCTTCCGCCAGATCCCGTGGGGAGGGCTCCAAGGAAAGAGCCCGTTCCAGATAGGGTTTCGCGCGGGAATGCTCCCCGAGCAGGGCGGTGCAGACTCCCAGGGGGTGGACGACGTCGATCACTCGGGCCGACTCGGGGTCGCTCCGCAGGATCGACTCGTAGAGATCCCTGGCCTGGCGGATCTCCCCGTGGCGGGCCTGCCATTCCGCCAGATACAGCCGGGCGCGGAGGATCGCCAGGAACAGCCGACGCTCGTACGGCTCCTGGTCCCGCCGCCTTCCCCGGGACATTTCTTCCCCAGAGATTCCCCGGCCCCGCCTGAATCGAAGCCGGACCTCCTCCGGCGTGATCGGAAAGTCCCAGTCTCGGAGGTCGATGCGTTCGCTCCCCCGTGGAACGACCTTCATCAACGGTCCCGCGGGGACCAGGGCGTAGTCCGGACGGATCATCTCGGCCGGGGGCGGCTCCTCGAAATAGACCGGCCGATCAGGGGCGACGACAGCGTTGACGAACGCGGCCATATCCACGTGAAGCTTAGTGGCCCCGGGAAAACTGCGCCGGAGCCCCGCATAATCCGGCTTTGGAAACTCTGATTTCCTCCGACTCAGGTGCCGGTCGTACCAACCGGGCTGCGTCTCAGTCCCTGAATTGAGGTGCCCGGGCCGTACCAGGGTGACGTCCTTGCGCCGTCCCCGAACGAGTTGGAGATAATGCGTCGATCCGGTGGCGTCATCTGAGGTGGTTAAGAGCACGGCGCCTGGGGAGAGCGGCTTCAGGTGGATCTCTCCAAGGATCTCTGGAAGGTTGTTCCCCCGCTGGTTCAGGAGCGGGAAGTTCACGGTCACGGACCAGGCCGCGGCGAGCGCCCCCAAGGCGATCATCGCGGGACGCCCCCACGAGCCCGCGCGCCGGCCGATTGCGTGCAGGCCGACCGCAACCGCAAGGCTCAGCGGAAGCCATGCCGCAACGTACCAATGGTCGTGCTGTCCTTCCATGACGAACACGAGGGTCATGGCCATGTAGGGAAGGATCCATAGCGCCATGCCCAGCAGGAGCCTCCGGTTGGTCCGGGCGATCGTGGCGAGGCCGATCCCCATGAGGACCAGGCCTGTGCCCAGGAACTCCTCCCAGAAGAACACCGACGCACTCTTCCATCGGTCGCCGCTTAGGCCGAACGCGTCGGGGCGCTCCACGAAACGCTGCCCCACCAGGTATTCCCAGATTTCCAGCGCCCGGACGGGCGCGCCGAAGGCCGCGGGCGAGTCGTTCCACGCCAGCACGGGGAGGAGCAGCGCGGGCCCCAGGGCCCAGAGCGCCGCCCAGGCCAACCTCCACCCCAAGCCCTTCCAGCCGATCGCGGTCCGGTGGAGCAGCACGAAGGTCGCCAGGCAGAGGCCCGTCCCGACCGCGGAGGGATGGGCCTGCCAGGCGCAACCGATGAGCGCGGCCACGATCGTGAGATCGCGTGGACTCCGGCTCTCCGCGGCCCGAATCATCCTCCAGAGCAGGAGGGACAGGACACAGTAGTAATAGGAATATCCTTTGGCGTAGATCGCGGCAATCCAGAAGGTGTATCCGAGGGCCGCCATGCAGCCTGCGATCGTCCCGGCCCAGGAAGCCGACTCTCCTGGATCGTCCTCCGCGATGCGAAGCAAGTTCGATCTCGCCAGGAGAAGGTCCCGCCCGCAGAGGGCCAAGCAACCCGCGGCGGCCGCGGCGCAGAAGGATGAGAAGAGGTGCACGGCCAGCGTGAAGTCTAAGAAGAAGAACACCAGCGTCCACGCCTTGCAGAGCATTTGGTAGGCCACGAATCCGTGGGGATAGAGCACGGCCATCTCCCGGATGGCAGATAGATAGAATCCCGAATCCTGCCAGAAGAGCTCCGAGCTCACGGTGGAGCCTGAAAGGGTCAGCGAGAAGAGGAACGGGATCCCCGGAACCAGCCAACGACGAACCGGTAATGTCTGCATCCTTGTCGCCTCAGCGACTACGGGCTCTTGAGCACGCTTTCGATTTCTGGACCGTGCACCTTAGGAGCTGAACGGCGTCACTTCTCCCGAAGCTCTCGCTCGATCTCCTCACGCAGGGGAAGGTCGACGTCGTCCACCGTCAGGGCCAGTTTCCAGACCCGCCTCGCCCCCTCCTTGTCGCCGCGCCGGAAGTAGATCTGGCCCAGGACGAGAAACGACCCCGCCACCATTTTCGGGTCGGCGGTCCGCTTCAGCACCTCCGTGAAAAGGGGCTCCGCCCGGGAGACCTCGCCCATCCCGTTGAAGGCGTGCGCCATGCCATAGAGGATCTTCGGATCCTTCGCCTTCTCTGGATCGACTTCCAGGATCTTGGCGTAGATTCGGGCGGACTGGGCGAAATTCCCCTGCCTCAAGTGGGCGTTGGCCAGGATCGCGCGTGCCCCCAACAGGAGCTCATAGAGGCGACGCTCGTATCCTTCGGGCTTCACGATCATGTCGTCGACGGTGTACTCGATGCTTTGGCCACGTTCCCGCCGGTACCGCGCGCGGACCTCCTGGGCGGTGATGGGAAACTCCCAGTACCGTGGGTCGGTCTTCTCCTGCCCCTTTCGGACCACCTTCCAGAGGACGCCCGCGGGGACGAGCGCAAGATCGCTCCGGGTCGCGCGCGACGCTGGGGCGATCGTCGTGAACAGCGGACGGTCCAGGTCGAGGTTGGCATTGAGGAAAGCGGCTACTGTGACCTTAAGGTCCATCTGCGGCCCGAATTCGAGGAGCATCTTCGAAAGATCGGGACGCACCAGGAAGGGATAGGTTTGGAGGAGGCGGTCGACGTACCAATCACCGGATGACCGGTTGTGACCCCTCAGGAATGCGGCGTTCACGATGGCCACGTCGGGGCGCACCTTCTGGACCTGCTGGAGATAGGTACAGATCGCCACCGGATCGTCCCCGGATATGATCAGGACTGCATTCGGGTCGAGGTTGCCCAGAATCAGCCGTCCATAATGATCCGGGAGGTCGTACCCGCGCTGCTGGAGGATCGGGAGGTTCAGCAGGGTGGCCCATGCGACGGAACAAGCGGAGAGCCCGACCAGAACCTGCCTCGAATAGGGCGCCGACCGCTTCGCCAGCGCGTGCAGCCCGACTGCCAATGCTGGGTAGAGCGGCAGCCACGCCGCGACGAACCAGCAGTCGTGCTGGCCCTCGACCTTGAAGAGGATGGTGACCGTCGCGTAGGGGATGAGCCAAAGAAGGACTCCCAGGAGCAGCCTCCGATTGGCTCGTACGAGGACGACCAGCCCCACGGCCACCAAAAGCACTCCGATGCCGAGCATTTCTTCCCAGAGATACTGCCCGAAGCTGGCCACGCGCGACTCCACCCACCCGAAAACTCCGGGCCTGGAGGTGTAGACGGTGCCCAGGAGATACCCAAGGAAATCGTGGGGATCGGTCGGGTCTCCCATGGCCTGGAGCGACCTCTTACGCGCCATCAGGGGCAGCAGGAGCGTAGGGCCGATCGCACAGAGTGCGCAGAGTCCCGTCCGCCAGGCGATGCCCCAGAACCCCGCCAGGCGCCGCTGTGTCGCTACATAGGCGATAAAGACGATCCCCAGAAGCGCGGCAGAGGGATGGGCCGCCCAGCACAGGCCGATCAGCGCCGCCACCCAGGTGAGATCCCGCCGGCTCCCGGTCTCGTGCGCCCGGATCATCCTCCACAGGAGTTGCGACAGGATGAAGTAGTAAAGGGAATACCCCTTCGCATAGATCCCCGTGAACCAGAACGTGTATCCACTGGCCACGATGCAACCGGTGGCGGCCCCCACCCAGTCCGCAAGAGACCCCGGCTCGGCCTCCAGGACTCTGAACAATGGCCCGCGCGCCCGGAGAAGCTCGCGGGCCGCCACCGCCAGGGTCCCCGCCGCCAGGGCCGCGCAGAACGACGAGAACAGGTGGACCGCCAGCGTGAAGTCCACGAAGAAGAAGAGCAGCGTCCATGCCTTGCAGAGGAGCAGGTAGAGCACGAATCCCGGGGGATAGAGGATATCCAGGTCCTTGACGGCGACCAGATAAAAGCCGGAATCCTGCCAGAAGACGCCCTTTCCGACCGTGGACGCCGAGAGGCCGAGAGAGACGAGGAACGGGATGCCTGGGACCAGCCACCGCGAGAGCCTCGGATTCACGCGGACCTCTCGATCGTCTTCTTCAAGGCGTCCCGTCGCGCACGGGGCAGAAAGGCCGCCTCCGCCGCCCAGACCGCCGCCTTCTTTATATCATCGCCCGAGAGGCCCGCGCGCATGCAGTCCCGCAATTCTCCGGCGAGGGTGATCTCCGAGACCGACGGATCGTCGGTGTTGAGCGTGACGCGGAGCCCCGCCTTGAGCATCCGCTTCATCGGGTGACGAGCCCAAGAGGAGGCCGCCCCTGTATGGATCTCGCTCGTCGGGCACACCTCGAACGTCACGCCGGCGCACCGGGACATGAGGCGCGGATCCTCGA
>CAZSCC010000740.1:0-1677 GCA_964604905.1 uncultured Planctomycetales bacterium | reverse complement strand
ATACGCAAGCACTGATCCCCCCCTATGCAGCCGGATCAGCGTCAGACGTGGATTTTCTCGATATGGACTTTCCTATGACTGTCGTTCTCAGTAAACTCCCGCTAGGTATCCGGTCTAATCTGTTACCGATGTTTCCGGTTGCACACTGCCCCTCCCGCTCCCCGTGTGCCCTCCCCACCGCCCGTGTCGGTGGCGCCGGCTTGGGGCATTTCTTTGGAATTCAAGAGTCAGAACAAGGGAGTTGCCACTTTTTTATAATAAAGTGACATAAGTCACATATTAATAGGGTCTGAGTGCGAGAAAACATGGCGGTCCATCTATGTCGATTGCCAAGGGGGCACGGACCATGAGCGCACTATCAGGGAAACGAAGACGGGCAGCTCGATTCAGCACCTCCCTTCTGGGAGCCGTACGGAAAGATGGAGTTCTGGGAGGCACCTTCTACAGCCGGGACATTGGTCCGACAGGGCTTTTTCTAGTCACGCACCGGTCACATGAAGTGGGCGAAGAAATCCAGATTGCCATTCAAGAGCCATCAGCCTGGAATCGGTTGAGCGGGCATGGGCGAGTTGTTCGAGTCGAGCCTCTTTCCAACGGCGCCTATGGTGTGGCTGTGCAATTCGATTTGTTTCCCTGGAAGTCGGCTTGGAACGAGGAATCGTTTACCAACCATACGGGCCTTTCTAGGCTAAGGATGCACTTGGAGGAGAATCTAGCCCAGAAACTGTCCCTCAGCAGCGCCTCCCGGGTCGCGGGCATGGAAGCGACATATCTTTCCTCCGTCTTTCACGCCAAGATCGGAATCACTTTCCGGGACTGGGTCCGGCATGTGCGGATTACCCAGGCGATGGGGCTGCTGGCTGAGAAGGAGATCTCGGTCAAGGAGGTGGCGGCGGCAGTCGGGTACCAGGATCTGCGCACATTTTGCCGGGGCTTTAAGCACGTGTCGGGCCTAACACCAAGAGCATTCAAGAACGTCATGCGGCCGGAGATCCGGCAGGAACTTCTGGAGCGGTTCCGCGCCCAGGTTCTGGAACGCTTGGAGTCGGCGCCAAGCGCCGCGATTCTTCTCTCAGAGATAGCGGGTCAAGATCTGACTCTCCGGGGATCAGTCGCTGCCTACCCTGTCCGATAGCCCGAACAGCGTGACCCTGCCGATCCCGGTTAGAGGCTACGGAGGCAAACGGCTGACGTTTCCAAACAATAGTCGGGAAAATTTGGAGTCCCTGGTGAGAATAAGGGACAACACTTATGAAGCGGAGTTTCGCCAATCAGGCGCGGCATAACAGAAAGATTCTCGACCTGGCGCAGCGTTACGTGTCACTCGGATATCAGGTTCTCGCCGACGCACGCGGGTGGGACATCCCTCTGCCCATCAATGGATTTCGCCCAGATCTTTTTCTGATCAAGGAGAACAGAGGGCTGATCATCGAAATAGAAACCTTTGACAGCTTCCCGGCGGATTATCCTCAGCTTGAGGCATTTCGCAGGTTCGCCGAGATGACTCGCAACGTCTCGTTCAGGGCCCTTCTCATTTAGTCCGCATCTCACCGGTTCTCGCAGTAGACAATTTGTGAGAAATGCGGGCTAGGACGCATTTCAAAGGATGGCCGCAAGAGACCGCAACCGGTTCCTCTTGCCGGAATGTCAGCCTTGACTCCGCGGGCCACTCGACTT
>CAZSCC010000739.1:0-3076 GCA_964604905.1 uncultured Planctomycetales bacterium | reverse complement strand
TCGCCGCAGCACGCCCGCAATGGCCCTTTGGGCTCGAAATCGGGCTCCCGGGTCCCGCAAAGGCTTCCGAGCGATCCGTGCGAATACGAAATCTCCTGTCGGCAACGCTCTTGCCCGCGTTAATCAACACGATCTAGCTATACGCTCCGAATCCGAAGAACCAATGTTTTTTCGCGAAACGATAGACCCAGTTTTCCTCGGGGACTTCCTGCCCGGGGGTGTGCTGGCTGGGCCGGGATTTCAGACCCCGGAGCTCCACCATCGCGGTGTGGCGGAGCGTGGTGTCCCGGCAGGCGTGCCGCTCGACGACTTCCTTGAGGAGATCGGGCCGCTCCAGGACGATGCAGCCCCGGGTGGCCTTCGCGGCCGTCTTCCGGAAGTCCTTCAGCAGCGCCGACTGCGTCATGGTCTTGAAGATGTCGCCGTCGTTGTCCCGGATGGACTCCTTCGCGAACTGGATGATGGGGCAGGGCTCCACGTCGCCGAACGGGCCGATGTGGTGGCTGATCCCCGTCGCCGCGGGGCAGAGCGCCCCGCCCTGGTCGTCGTAGTAGGCGTCGACGATCCCGATCGGCTTCCGGTTGCGCATGTCCATGACGAAGCGGCGGAGCTTCACGACCTGCTCGGGGCGGAGGGCGAGCTGCGGGTTCGCCACGGGCCCGATGGGCCGGTACGTGTGGAACCAGCAGTAGTGGACGCCCTTGGCGATCAGCTGGTCGATCCACTCCTCTCGGACGAGGTCGTCGAAGTTGCTCTGGCAGGCGCTGGTCGCGATGCCGGTGATCAGGCGGTTTCGGAGGCAGGCCTCGAGGCCCGCCATCGTGTGGCTCAGCACGCGCTCGCGGCCGCGACGCTCGTCGCTCACCTTCTCGGTCCCCTCCACGCTGATGAGCGGGGTGGCGTTGCCCGCGCGGCGGAGCTCGGCGGCCACCTTGTCGGTGATCATCTGGCCGTTCGTGAAAATCTGGAAATAGCAGTCGGGGTGGGCGCGGAGGAGCCGGATCAGGTCGGGGTGCATGAACGGCTCGCCGCCCAGGATCCCGAAGAAGCTGTTGCCGTGCTTCTTGGCGTTACGGACCAGGCGGTCGAGGTCCGCGAAGGGCATGAAGTGGGCCGTCTTGTCGACGTCCACCCAGCAGCCCTGGCAGCGCAGGTTGCAGCCGTTGGTGATCGAGATGTAGAGGAAGGGCGGGAAGTGGACCCCGTCCTTCAGGCGCGCCTTGAACTTCTCGACCGACCGCATGCCCTTCCAGCCGAAGTTGTAGCCGATCTTCCAGAGGAGCCGGAGGTCGGTCGACCGCGCCATGCGCCAGCCGAACTTCGCCATTACGCCCATCAACCCCGGCCCTTTGGACTGGACCGGCGTGGTTCCCGCCTCCCTTGGGAGTTGGGGGTTGGGAGTTTCTTGGGAGTTGGGGGTTTGGGAGTTGGGAGTTTGGAGCTGGGTGTTCATCAGATTCCCCATTCCTTTTCCGTGGCCGGCGGCCGCGTGTCCTTCACCGTCTGCGACCGCGCCTGGCGCGCCTCCAGCTTGGCCTTTGCCCGCTCGGCGCGCTGCTGGATGTCCTCCACGCTGGGCAGGCTCATCAGCACCTCGTCGGGGATGTCCAACTCCTTGCCGAGTTCTTTGAGGCAGCGCTTGCGCTCGAGGAGCGCGCGCGACTCGTCGCGCTCGGTGGAGAACCGCTTCCGCGCGTCGGACTGCCGGCTGCGGAGGGACGCGTAGAGGTCGCCCCCCAGGAGCGCGGAGATGTCCACCTTCATCGCCTCGCGCTGGACGTCCTCCGCCTTCACGACGTCGCCGTTGATCGGGCCCTTCTTGTACTTCGGGAAGAGGATCGCGACCTCGGGGCAGACGCGCGAGCAGGCGGGACAGTCGGTCTTGCAGTTGTCGTTGTTCTGCACCTGGATCTTGTCCTGCTTGTCCACGCCGTAGACGTCGAAGAGACAGAACGTGAGGCACTGCATGCAGTTGGTGCAGCGGTCGTAGTCGATCACAGGGAACCAGGGCTTCCAGGCCTCGAGCTTGCGCGCGCCGGACTTCTCCCGCACTTCGCGCGCGGCGCCGAGCACCTGGTCGGCCGTCATCCCGGAGAGGTCGCGCGACTGGACGGCGCCCTCGACCGCCGGGGCGCGGCCGCCCTCGAAGCGGCCCAGAAGGAGGATGGGCGACGCGTCGGCGCGAGAGACGTTTCCGCCGTTCACGGGGCGGGTCACCTCGAAGCCGTTGTCGAGGAGCGCGGAGATCGCCTGGAAGCGCTCCTCCGCCGGGACCGGCGTGCTGCCCGATCCCTCGTAGAAGACCACGCGGAGGTTGGGGCCCTGGGTCTTGCTCACGGCTTCACCCCCGGGAGCAGCGCGCTCACGACCTGCTCGGCCGTCTGCTCCCGCATGTTGAGGACCTCGACTCCTTCCTTGGGGAGCGGCGTCCCTGCCGCATGGAAAAGCCACTTGACGGCGCGCGGGTAGCAGGCGGCGATCTTGACCTCGCCCGATTCCACGAGGCGCGCGAGCGCCGGATCCTTGCGTGCCGACATGTCGCAGAGGTCGGCCACCGCGTCGAACGCCTCGCCCGACGCGCAGAGTTTCTTCAGGACCTCGCCCTTGACCTCCTTGGGGACGACCTGGGCGTAGGTGCAGTTGCAGTAGAGGATCCTCACGCGCCGCCCCCCTTCATCCGGTGGAGGGGCACGGGGCGCGAGGGGCGGAAGCGCTCGAGATGCTCGATCGTCGCGGTGACCCCGAGGGCGCCCAGCGCCTTCTCGACGGCGTCCTTCAGGAACTCGGGGTCCGCCTCGGCGCGGAGGTTGATGACCAGGGCGCCGCCCTCCACGCGGTCGAGGAGCGATTCGCGGAGGTCGGGCTCGCCGTCGCTGCGCACGAGGCTCACCACGGAGAGGGTCCCGGTCCCGTCCTCGGCGTCGAGGGTCATCTTGAGGTGGGCGATCTCGATCCCCTGCGCCGCGATCCGGTCGCGGAGGTCGCGGGCGAGCCGGAGGAGGATCTGGTTGGCGTCGAACGGCTCGGCGGACGTGAGGCGGGCGGTGGCGTTGAGCCAGCCCAGCAGCGCCTCGCC
>CAZSCC010000738.1:0-2248 GCA_964604905.1 uncultured Planctomycetales bacterium | reverse complement strand
CGGCGAACGGGAGATGGGGCTCACCCCCTCCGCTAACTACACCACCTTCTACGACACGGCCGGGCGGCCCGTCACGTTCATCGTCACGGCGTGCGCCAAGGACTCCTTCCGCCCCTACACCTGGTGGTTCCCGATCGTAGGGGACGTCCCCTACAAGGGATTCTTCGCGCGCGATGACGCGGTGGCCGAAGCCCGGTCGCTCCGGGCGGAAGGCTACGACGTAAGCCTCGGATCGGCGGCGGCCTACTCCACCCTCGGCTACTTCAAAGACCCGGTGCTTTCCACCATGCTGGAGTATCCGGAGGAGGAGCTCGCCGCGCTCATCCTCCATGAGCTGACCCACGGGACGATCTTCCTCCCCGGCGGAGCCGACTTCAACGAGGGACTCGCCAGCTTCGTCGGCTGGCAGGGGGCGCTCGAGTTCGCCCGACGGACCCACGGGACCGGCTCCGCGTCGTACGATCGCACGGTCGAGGCATTCGCCCGGGAGCAGCAGCGCGACACGCGCGCCCTGGGCCTGTTCGACTCGCTGGACCGCCTGTACCGCTCCTCTGTGCCTCGCGAGGCGAAGCTGGCGGAGCGCGAACGGATCTTCGCCGCGTTCGTCGGAAAGCGGCGCGCCGAGGCGGACGGCGCGCGCGAGGCCCTCCATCGCCGGATCCAAGAGGGGAGGATGACGGAGGAGGAGCGGACGGCGGAGGCGGCGAGGCTGCGGGCCCTTGAGGCGGCCATCCCGGACGGCCCTGTGAACAACGCGGCCGTCCTCAACCAGCGGCGCTACGGACGATACGAAGGCTTTCGGGAGCGTTTCGACCGCGCAAGGGGCGACTGGCGTGCCTTCTTCCTCGAGCTGCGCCGGGAGCCCGTCACGCCCGGCCCTTCGCCTTCAGCAGATTCAGCGCCGAGCCCGCCTTGAACCACTCGATCTGCTCCGCCGTCAGCGAGTGGCGGACCTTGAGTTTCTCCGTCCCGCCCTCCGCGTGGTGGAGGACCACCTCCACTTCCCGGCCGGGCGTCAGCTCCCGGAGCCCAAGGATGCTGATCCGATCGCCTTTCTGCACCTTGTCGTAGTCTTCCGGGTCGGCGAACGCCAGCGGCAGCACGCCCTGCTTCTTCAGGTTGGTCTCGTGGATTCGGGCGAAGCTGCGCACGAGGATCGCCGCCGCGCCGAGAAATCGGGGCGACATCGCCGCGTGCTCACGGCTGGAGCCCTCCCCGTAGTTCGCGTCGCCCACCACGACCCACTTCCGGCCCTGGGCCTTGTGCTCCCGCGCCCGACGGGGCACGGCGTCGCCGGCGGCCTGGCCGCTCCAGGCATCGATCGCGCCGGTGAACATGTTGTCGCTGATCTTGTCCAGGTGGCCGCGGAACGCGAGCCATCGGCCCGCCGGGGAGATGTGGTCCGTCGTGCACTTCCCCTTCGCCTTGAGAAGGAGCGGCGCTTCCACCACGTCCTTCCCGTCCCACGCGGGGAAGGGCTGGAGGAGCTGAAGCCGGGGGCTCTGCGGGTCCACCAGGATCTCGATGCGGGAACCGTCCTCGGCGGGCGCCACGTAGCCCTCCGTGGGCGTGACGAATCCCCTCTTCGGGACCTCGTCGGCCGCCGGGGGCGGTTTGAGCCTCACGTTGCCGGGGAGCGAGTCCGTCAGGGGGTTGAAGGAGAGACTCCCCGCGAGCCCGAGCGCCATCACGATTTCGGGGCTTGCGATGAAGGAGAGCGTCTCCGCGTTCCCGTCGTTCCGCCCCGGGAAATTTCGGTTGAAGGAGTTCAGGATCGAGTTCTTCTCCCCGGGCTTGATGTCGTCCCGCTTCCACTGGCCGATGCAGGGTCCACAGGCGTTGGCGAGCACCGTCGCGCCCACGCCCTCAAGGACGGAGACGAACTCGTCCCGGCGGATCGTCTCGTAGATCTGGTCCGACCCGGGAGTGACCAGGAAGGGGATCGGGAGCTTCAAGCCTGCGGCCTTCGCCTGACGGGCCACGTCGACCACGCGGCCGATATCCTCGTACGACGAGTTGGTGCAGCTCCCGATGAGCGCGCTGGAGAGCTTGTCGGGGAAGCCCTCCGTGCGGACCTCGTCCTTAAGCTTGGAGATCGGCCTTGAGCGGTCGGGCGTGTGCGGCCCCGTCACGTGCGGTTCCAGCGAGGAGAGGTCCAGTTCCAGGATCCTGTCGTAGGCCGTCCCCGGGTCGGCCCGGAGGAGTTCGGTATTCTTCTCCGCCAGCGCCGCCAGCTCGGCCCGGCGGG
>CAZSCC010000737.1:0-8205 GCA_964604905.1 uncultured Planctomycetales bacterium | reverse complement strand
CGCCGACCGCATCGACGATCCTCGCCGCCTCCGGATCCCCCGCCTTCAGCTTGATCGCGAGCGACGCCAGGCCGCTCCCCGCGGACAGCTTCTCCAGCGAGATGTACGCCAGCTCGCCCCGCTTCGGAAAGGCCGGGTCCTTGATCTTGTAGTGCTTGTGGAGGAGGTCCAGGATCTCCCGGGCACGATCGAGGTTGGACCGGCGGATGCGCAGGTCCGCCAGGAACGCCGCGACGTCCGCCAGCGCGGGGTAGACCCCGGCGTCGCGCTCCTGATCCAGTGCGGAGCGCACCCCGATCTCGAGCGCGTGGAGCACTTCGTCGGAGGCGTCCTTCTCGTAGGCCCGGCGCAGGCCGCCGAGCGTCCGGCAGGCCTGGAGCCGCCGCTTCGCGGCCCGGTCGCCCAGGAAGCCCGAGAGGGACTCGAGGAGCGATTGCACGAGGTCGGGCCGCTCGAGGGCCGCCAGCTCGTCGAGAAGCGCGCCACCCTCCTGCGCCAGGACGGCGATCCTCTCGTCGTCGGGCATCGACAGCACGTTCGTGGCGCGCGTGACCGCGGGGGGCTCGACCAGGGCGCCGGCGGCCGCCGCCCGGGCCCCGTCCGGAAGCGCGCCCTCCACCTGCCCGGAGAGGAGCGCCCCCATCATCGCCGTGATCCCCGCATTGCCCCGGAAGGCCTCGATCAGGATCCTTCCGATCCTCCGGAGCGGGTCGTGGAACGGGGCGGGCGTCTCGCGGAGGAGACGCGCGATCTCCCCCACCGCGTCCTTGGCCCGCTCGAAGGAGAGCTTCCCCTCCTCGCTCTCCTCCGCCCCGGCGACGCCCCCCTCGACCTTCTCCGTCCCGCCCGTGCCCCCCCGGCCGCCTCCCTCCCCGATCTTGTGGAGCAGCGTCGGGGCCTGGTCGGGCAGCTTCTTCATGATATGGAGGCGCCCTTCCTCCCCGAGCCCGTCCGTCATCGCGGACTCGATGATCTGGTCCAGGTTCCCCATGAGCTTCGCCAGCTCCGTCTCGCCCCCCGCGAGCTTCCGGGCCGCATCCTCGATGACGATGTCCCCCTCGCCCAGCGCCACGTAGGTGACCTCGTCCACCGTGACCTGGAGCACGCGCTCTTCACGAAGCCGCTTGTTGATCTCCTTTCCATCCTTCACATCCCAGAACTTCTTCGTGAGGGCGTGGAGGAAGGAGATCAGCTCGTCCAACGCCAGGCCCTTCTTGAAGCTGATGCTCTTCACCTGCGCGTCCATGAGCAGCACGAGCATCGCGCTCTCCAGCGAACCGGCCACCATCCCGGGGATCCCCAACGGCCGGCCGTTGATCACCAGGCCCTTCGGGGTCTTGGAGAGCGTCAGGGTGGTCGCGTTCTCGAGGAACGAATGGATGGAGTGGTACGTGTCCGTGACCACCTTGAGGACCTGCGGGCTCTCCTTGGGATAGAGCCGGAGCTGCGCCACCGCGACCCGCAGCGTAAGGAAGATGTCCAGCAGCGCCGAGTCCCCCGCGCGCCCGGCCAGCGCCTCGACCACCGACTCGAACTCGATGCCCGCGAGTTCGGCCACTTCGCCCTGCTGCTCCAGGTGCTGCGTCCAGCGGACCGTCCCCCGGGTCGCGTACCTCCCTCCATGAGCCCCCGGGAGCGTGAGATCCACCTGGAGGGAGACCCCCTCGCGAAGCCGGACCTGCGTCTGGACGCAGGCGCCCACCGCGCTCACGTCGATGATCTTCGAGACCACGTTCCCCACGCCGACGAGCTCCGGGCTCGTGCAGCGCATGGAGAAGCCCTGCTCCGGCCGGGAGCGAGGATACTTCCGGCGCTCGGTCCCGCTGCCTTTCACGGCGCACCCATAATGTGGCCCATTATGCCGAGATTACGCCGAAACCGTGCCCGGTCCCGATCCTCTCAGCGGGCGGCGCGGACCGCCCGGGAGGAATTCCCGGCGGACGGTCACCAGGACTTGAGATCCCAGAGCCGGGCCGTCATATCGGTGCCGGTCGAGATCAGCAGCCGCCCTTCGGGCGCGAAGGTGACGCACATTACCCGGGCCGTGTGGCCCGGGAGCACCCGCAGGTCCTTCCCCGAGGAGGCGTCCCAAAGCCGCACCATCGCGTCGGCGCCCCCCGAAACCAGCAGCTTCCCGTCCGGACTGAACGCCACGGAGAGCACCTCGCTCGTATGGCCCGACAGGGTGGCCCGCTCCTTCCCCGTCGCCACATCCCAGAGCTTGACCAGCCCGTCCCAACCGCACGACGCCACGGTCGCGCCGTCCGGACTGAACGCCACGCCCTGCACGTGGCCCGCGTGCCCCTCCAGCGACCGGATTTCGCGGCCCTCCGGAATCTCCCAGAGACGCACCGTGCGGTCGAGGCTCGCCGTCGCCAGCAGCTTCCCGTCCGGGCTGAACGCCAGTCCCTCGACGCTCCCGTCGTGGCCGGTGATCGTCCTGACCGGACGACGCGTCCGAGGATCCCAAAGCCTCACCGTCCGGTCCGCACCGGACGAGACCAGCAGCTTCCCGTCGGGGCTGAACGCGAGGGCCGCCACGAACTTCGTGTGGCCTTCCATGGACTTGAGCTCCGTCCCGGTCGTGGGCTCCCACATCCGGATGCGCCGGTCCCAGCCGCCGGTGGCCATTAACTTCCCGTCCGGGCTGAAGGCCACGCAGAGGATGCCCTGGGTGTGGCCGGGCATCGAGAAGACCTCGCGCCGGCTGACGGCGTTCCAGAGTTTCGCCCGCCGGTCCTCGCTCACGGTGGCGAAGAACTTGCCGTCGGGGCTGAACGCCGCGCCGGTCACGTAGTTCGAATGCGCCGGAAGGGAGGCCACGACCTCCGGGAAGCGCGGGTACGGGATGGGCTTGAAGACGGGGGCATCGTGGAAAAACAGTCGCAACGGCACCGGCACCGGTTCCGCCGCCGCGGAATCGGTCCACTCCAGCCCGATCGACGCCTGCCAGGTCTCCTCGAAGTACTCCAGCTCCAGCTTGTGATACCCCTCTTCCATCGAGAGGAAGCTCGTCCGGGTGCGTTCGCCGTTCACCTTCCAATTGGAGATCACCTGGACGTCGTCAAGATAGAGCCTCGATCCGTCGTCGCTGGCCAGGCGGAAGGAATACTTCCCGGCCTTCGGCACGTGGAGATACCCGGTCCACCGGACCGAAAAGGCGTTGGGAGGGCCGCCCTTCCACGCCGGACCCTCGCCCCACGCGAACTGCGGGGCGGGGTCCACCTGCGCGAACGCCGGCACCTCGAAGTTCGTCCCGTAGAAATAGGTCCCCACCACCCCGGGCTTGAACGTCGCCGGGCTCGCGGTCGTGGACTCGAACAGCGGGAAGCCTGGAAGCACGACCTTCGCCCCTTTCCCGCTCAGTGCCAGCAGGTCCAGCTGCTGGAACACCGTGGGGCTTTCGTTCGTTCCCAGGCCGAACACGTCCGCCGTCCGGAGCGCCCAGCAGGGATCGAGCGAGAGGTCGTTCAGGTCCACCTTCAGCGGCAGGAATTCACGGCCGTCCAGCTTAGCCCGCACGCCGTCCTTCCGGACCCGCACGACCAGCTCGTAAGGACGGTCGTTCTCCAGCGCGCGTCCGGAGACGGCGGACGCCGCGTGGTCGGGGCGACGGGCGCCCCGGAACGCCTGGAGGGCGTTGGCCGTATTCCTCCACCCTCCGAGGTCCACCGAGAAGGACCGCCCGCCCCCCGTGGGCAGGATCAGGCTCACCTCTCCCGCGCCGGCGAGCCGGCTGAAGACGAGCCTGACGTCGTACTCCTCCGGAGGCGAGTAGGGGATCTCGATCCGCGCGAACGATTCGCGACCGGAAATCAGCCTGCCGTCCTGCACCGTCCACGTCCCCCAAACCGAACTCTTGGGGAACTCGATCAGCGACATAAGGCGGGTGGCGTTCTTCCAGACGTCCTCCGCCGCGACCGCCACCGGATTCGCGGGCTTGAGCGCCATCTTGATCTTGAGCTGCTCGTCCAGCTTCCGGGCGGCCTCGTCGGCCAGGCGCGCGCGCTCCTCGGCCTCGCCTTTCCGCCGCAGGACCGCCAGGCGCTCCTCCTCCGTCTTGGCCTCCTCGAGCTTCTTCGTCTCCTCTTCCGCCTTCCGGCGCGCGTCGTCCCCCTCCCGCCGGTTGGCCTCGATCTGGACCCTCAGCCGATCCTCGTCCTTCCTCCGATTCTCCACGTCCAACTCGCGGGCGCGCCGGGCACCGTCGATGGCCTCGAGATTCCTCGGATCGATCGCGAGCACTTTGCTGTAGGCCGAGGCGGCGTCGAAGTAGTTTTGCAATGCCATGAACCGGCGGGCCTGGGCGAGGTCCGCCTCCACGGAAGGCTTCCCCGTCATGAGGAACGCCGCCGCTCCCAGGACGAGGAGCAGCCCCGCCGCCGCGACGATGAAGACTCGGGAACGGGATTTCTTCTGCGTCTTGGGGGTGCCGACCTTGATCTGCTCCCCGTTGAGCCAGCGCGTGAGGTCCTCGGCGAACGCTCGGGCCGTCACGTACCGGTCGCGATCGCGCTTCGCCAGCGCCTTCAGGCAGATGTTCTCGATCGCCCGGTCCAGCGCCAGGGCCGCCCCGCCCTCGACGACCGTGGAGGGAGGCGGGACCGGGTCCTTCACGACCTTCATCAGAATCTCGATCGGCGACTCGCCGGTGAACGGGGTGCGTCCCGTGATCGCTTCGTAGAGCATCACGCCGAGCGACCAGATGTCGGTCCGCCAATCCACCCGCTCGTTCCCCTGCGCCTGCTCGGGGCTCATGTACGCCGGAGTCCCCACCACCGCGCCCGTCCCGGTCAGCGAATGGCCCGCCTTGGCCGCCCCGAGGGACTTGGCCAGGCCGAAGTCCGTGACGTACGCGCGGTTGTTCGCGCCCATCAGCACGTTCCGGGGCTTGAGGTCGCGGTGGAGGATGCCCTGCTCGTGGGCGTGGTGGACGGCGAGCGACACATCCCGGAGGACCTCGACCAGGACCTTCAGGCTCGCTCCCGACTCCTTGCGCCAGTCGGAGAAGGACTGCCCCTCGATCATCTCCATCGCCAGGAAGCGGCGTCCCTCCAGCATCCCGGCCTCGTACACGGTCACGATGTTCGGATGCTTGAGCTTCGCGCTGAGCTGAGCCTCCTGCACGAAGCGCTCCTCGTCCAACGAGATATCCTTGGCGTCGGCGCTGGGATTGCTGAGCATGAGCTTGAGCGCCACCTTCCGGTTGAGCTGAGTATCGAGCGCCGCATAGACCACGCCCATGCCGCCGCGGCCAAGCTCGTGGAGCAGTTCATATTTCCCCAGCCGCGTGCTGGACGAGACGGGCGGAGGAGGCGGGGCGAGGGGGGCGAAGCCGGGAACGCCCCCGGAACTGGAACTCGGGGGGCGGTTGGCCTGCTCGGCCAGGAGGCCCACCAGCTGCTCGTCGCTGAGGAAGCCCTTGGCGACCAGGATGATCCCGAGCGGCTTGGCCGAGCCGCTGCTCATGCTCCGCGCGCGGTCGGCCAGCGCTTCCCGCAGCTGATCAGGAGAGATGAGCCCGCGCTCCAGCAGCATCTTTCCCAAGAGCAGCTGCTGCCCGCCATCGGTCGATTCCCTGGTTTCGGTCGACAACGCCGCTTATCGGCAAGCCGTCCGCGACAGCATCATCGCGGAGACCTCCCTTCCCTCCTCTGTGTTCGATCCGTTCGGAGGATAAATATTATGCCAATTGGCCCGGACGAACACCAGCCCGAACTCCGGCGAGACGCCCTTCGCCGGAGTGGGGTTCCCTGTTGCGCGCGCCATTTCCTGCGGTTATTATCCTTCGAACACCCATATATGGATGATCGCCAGCCCGCCCCGGAGGTTTTTATCCAGCTCGGATTCCTGGATGAGACGAAGCTGAAGTCGGCCCTCGAGTTCCAGGCGACCTTCCGCCAGCAGGGCGTGGAACTCTCGCTGGGTCAGGTGATCTTGAACCTCGGCCTGGCGACCCCCGACCAGGTCGCCAAAGCCATCGCCCACGGCGCGACGGCGATCCTCCGCTGCCCCAAGTGCATGCGCCGGTTCACCGTCCCGGACTTCGGGGCCACCCGGAGGTACAAGTGCGAGCCGTGCCTGACCTACCTCGAGATCGTGATTGACGAGAGCCTGCAGCCCGCGCCCGCCACGCTGCTGCCTTCGGCCCCCTCGGTTCCCGCGCCGGCGCCCGGCCTCTCGGCCCCCGCCCCCCTCTCGCGGGCGCCCACCCCCGCGCCGGCCGTCAAGAAGGACCCGTTCGAAGGCATGATCTTCGGCCCCTACACGATCGTCCGCCGGATCGCCAAGGGGGGCATGGGCGCGGTCTACCTGGGCGACCACAACGGCACGCACGAGAAGGTCGCGATCAAGATCCTCACCGAGGAATTCAGCCGGATGCCCGGCATCCAGGGCCGCTTCAAACGCGAGGCGGACACGGCCGGGCGACTCGAGCACCCGAACATCGTCCGCCAGCACGAGATGGCCCAGCAGGACACCTACATCTACATCGTGAGCGAATTCCTCGAAGGCGGATCGCTCGTCGATCTGATCGTGAAGGAGAGACGTCTCGCGCCCCGCCGCGCGGTGGAACTCGCCTGCGACATCCTCTCGGGCCTCCACCACGCGCACGGCCGCGGCGTGATCCACCGCGACATCAAGCCGGCCAACGTGCTCCTCACTTCCGACGGCCGCGCGAAGGTGATCGACTTCGGCCTCGCCAAGGACGCCGAGTCGCAGACGATCCTGACCCTCTCCGGCAACGTGGTCGGCACGCCCGCCTACATGGCGCCCGAGCAGGCCATGGGCGATTCGGCGGGCGCCCTTGCGGACCTCTATTCGGTCGGCATCCTCCTCTACCTCATGCTCACCGGAAAAAAGCCCTTCGAGGGCCGCAGCATCGTCGACACGCTCAACAAGCAGATCAACGAGCCGCTCCCTTCCGCGCGGGCCCTCAACCCGGAGGTCTCGGAGGAGTTGGAGAAGGTCCTTCGGAAGATCTGCGAGAAGAAGCCCTCGAAGCGCTACCCGACCTTGCCCGAGGCGATCGCGGCGCTCAATCGGTCGGTGGGCTTCAAGGCCGACCCGCTTCCCGCCGAACCGGCGATCGCCCGGCCGGCGACGTCGGTCCCACCGCCCGCGGTCGCGCAGGCCCCGGCTTCGGCTCCCGCGCCGGCCGACCCCGTCTGGGACTGGGTCTGGGCGGGCGTGGGCGTCGCGGCGGTGGTCGGGGCGCTCGCGTGGCGCCTGCTCAAGGGATAGTTCCGTGACCGACGAGAAGTTCATGGAGGAAGCACTGCGCATGGCCGAGCGAGCGGCCGGATCTGACGAAGTGCCCGTCGGCGCGGTGATCGTCCACGAAGGCCGCGTGATCGCCCGCGCGCACAACCAGGTCGAACTGCTGCACGACGCGACCGCGCACGCCGAGATGATCGCGATAACGCAGGCGGCCGAGGCGCTGGAGAACTGGCGCCTCGAGGGAGCCGAACTCTTCGTGACGCTGGAGCCCTGCGCGATGTGCGCCGGCGCGATGGTCCTCTCGCGGGTCTCACGGATCGTCTACGGCGCCGACGACCCGATCGCGGGCGCCTGCGGCAGCGTCTTCAACATCGTCGCCGAGAAGCGCCTGAACCACCGGATCCCGGTGGTCAAGGGCGTCCTGGGCGAGCGGGCTTCGGGACTGCTCAAGGCGTTCTTCAAATCGCGGCGAAAGAGTCCCGAGTCCCGGGTCCCGGATGCCGGGTCGGGGGACTAGCCGCCGGGCCCGCAATCCGCCCTTGACCCGCCCCTCCCACTCCGGTAGGGTGATCAGCGTGAGCTTCGCTCGATCACGGCGCCCCTCCTGCCGGTAGTCTTCCGTTCCTCTGTTCTTCTCTTCCCTTGATTCGTAATTCGTGATTCTTCTTCCCGCGGAGGGGTGGCTGAGCGGTTGAAAGCGCCAGTCTTGAAAACTGGTGGGTCCGCAAGGGCCTCGAGGGTTCGAATCCCTCCCCCTCCACCATATTCGGCCGGGCCTGGCTGAACGGCGGTCCCTATGGGTTCGGGATGATCCAGGACGGCCTCCCCAGCGTCCGGGTCGACGGCATGGGCCTCGGCTGCAATCCGCATCTCACCGGGTGGCTGGGCTTCCAGAAAACCGTCGCCCCCCCGGGGGATTTTCCCGACACCCGCCCCCCCCCCCGCGTCAACGCATAGGATTTCCCCGGTGAGATCCGGGCCCGCCCG
>CAZSCC010000736.1:0-2595 GCA_964604905.1 uncultured Planctomycetales bacterium | reverse complement strand
GCTTCCCCGAGGCGATGGCCGGGCCGTGGGCCTCGGCGCCCCCCGAGCGGTCGCTCCTCCACCAGGCAATCCGGAAGGGGGACGTGATGCGCGTCACGGCCGACGCGGTCGAGCCCGCGTTCTCCGGATGGTTCAGCGACGGCCGCGGAAACGGCGACGGCCTCGACGAGCTCCTGCTCGCGCCCTTCACCGACCGCGTGAGCGGGACGCAGGCGTGCCTGCTGGTGGCGTTCCCGAAGCCCCACCTGCACCTGCGGGTGGAGGAGGAGGCGGCGCAGGTCCTCGTTCAGCACGCGGCCCTCTCCATCGAGAACACCGCTCTTTACGGGTTCCTCATGCAGACCCGCGACGTCTGGCAAGCGGCGTTCCTCTCGATCCCCGCGCCGGTCGTGATCGTGGACTCGCAGGGCAAGATCCTGCAGGCGAACCCCGCGTTCCTCGCGCTGGGCGAGTTCGATTTCACCACCCTGGTCGGGAGCGCCTTCAGCGACGTGATCGAGGGGTCGACGAGCGCGGGGCCCACGCGGATGACCATTCCCCGCCTGGGCGGCGAGTATGACGTGGTCCGCGGCCCCTACATGGGCGCGGGCGCGGCGGGCACGGTCTGGGTCCTCCGCAAGCTGGCCGCCGACGTGCTGCGCTAGGTCACGCCTCCGGCTCGATCGAGAACGTCAGCGGCCACCCGCGTCCCCGGGAGAGCGAGCGGGCCTGATCGACGTGGAACTCCGCCCTCTCGAGCGGCTCGGTCGCGACGTGGGCCACGCCCGTGCGGTGGGCCTCCCACATTACCCTGGCCGCGCGCCAGCCGCCCAGGGAGAAGATCTTCACGAGGATGTCCACCACGAAGTCCATCGGCGTCACGTCGTCGTTGTGGATAAGGACCCGGTACATCGGAACCCGCCGGGTCTCGGGGCGGGTCTCAGGGACGGTCTTGACGACTTCCTGGGGCATGAGCTACTTGGGCACGGCCACCGTGATGACGGCCCGGATGCGGCCGTTGGTGTGCGTAAAGGTGAGGGTGCAATTCCGAGTGTCCTTCCGGAGCGAGCCTGTGGCCTTGTCGCCCTGGACGTCCGTGTTCAAGGGGGCCCAGCCGTGCGCCTTCATGGCCTCGATGTACCCGCGGAACGTAATGTTGAGATCTCCCGGACCCTCGTACTCCAGGCGACCGCTCGCAAGGAGGCCTGCCGAGAAATACGTCAAGCCCGTGGCGACCTTCTGCTCCAGGCCGTCGGGCTCGACCACGTCGGTGTTCGGGTAGAGGTTGCCGCCGCCGCAGCCGGCGGCCAGGCAGAGGACGATGAGGAGCCGGCGGGGGTTGTTCATTCCCATAGCTTAAGGGCGAAAACCGCGTTTTGCAACACTCCGCGCATGGAGTTGAAGCGTAACAAAACAAACGGTTTGCTTTGTTACGCCGGGGAGGAAGTAGCCATGGACCTTTCGAGACGCTCGTTCCTGCATCAGTCGGCCGTCGGGGCCGCCGTCCTGGCCGTGCTGGGAGCCCGGGCCGACGCCCTCCCCTGGCCCGCCGCGCTCCGGCGCGCCGCCAACATCAAGGTCGGGGGCACCGACTGGAACCTCGGGACCGAGGGGAAGATCGGCGCCTTCGCCCTCGCCAAGGAGTCGACGCTCGAGGGCGTCCAGGTCTCGCTGGGAGGGCGGGGGGTCAAGGAGATGGCCCGCCTCCCGATGTGCGAACCCGAACGGCAGCAGCAGTGGCTCGAGGAGTCGAAGAAGACCGGGATGACGATCGGCGGGACCTGCCTGGAGATCCTCCACCAGGACAACCTGAAG
This sequence comes from uncultured Planctomycetales bacterium, assembly GCA_964604905.1. Lineage (GTDB taxonomy): Bacteria > Planctomycetota > MHYJ01 > MHYJ01 > JACPRB01 > JACQFK01. Next base: position 801 of record CAZSCC010000736.1, on the reverse strand, counting down.
GATCACGCGAACGGGCCCAAGTGGGTGGAGCAGTCGATCGGGGCCACGAAGGCGCTCGGAACGACCGTCGTCCTCCTCCCCTTCTTCGGGAAGCAGCAGATCAAGGAGCGCGCGGAGCAGAAGGCGGTGGCCGAGCGCCTCAAGGTGCTCGCGCCGCTCGCGGAGAAGGAAGGGGTGGTGCTCGGCCTCGAGAACACGATCTCGGCGGAGGACAACGCCTGGATCCTCGACCAGGTCGGGTCAAAGGCGGTCTCGGTCTATTACGATTGCGGAAACTCGTTCAACCAGAAGTTCGACATCAACAAGGAGATCGCCTGGCTGGGCAAGGACCGGATCTGCCAGCTCCACATCAAGGACAACCCGAACTTCCTGGGCAAAGGGCCGATCGACGTGCCCAAGTTCATCGAGGCCGTGCTGAAGAGCGGGTTCCAGGGATGGGCGATGCTGGAGACGGTCTGCCCCACCAAGAACGTGAAGGAGGACTTCGCGGCCAACGCGGGCTACGTGCGCGAACTGCTCAAGAAGTAGCCCGGCGTTATTTCCGCGGCCCCCGGGGGCACCCATAGGGCGATGTATGCCCTCGATCGGGACCGCGCGCCGGCCGGGAGCGAGCGCTTCATCTCGCTCGACGCCTACCGCGGGTTCCTCATGCTGCTCCTGGCCACATCGGCCTTCCAGCTCCACAAGATCGCGGCCGAGTCCAGGACCGGCCCGCTCTGGACCTTCCTCTCCTACCAGTTCAGCCACCCCGAGTGGCGCTCCTGCTCGTTCTGGGACCTCGTCCAGCCGTCGTTCATGTTC
>CAZSCC010000735.1:0-3021 GCA_964604905.1 uncultured Planctomycetales bacterium | reverse complement strand
CCTGGCGCGACCCCGATCTCGACACCGACGAGATGGTCGTGAACATGGGACCGCAGCACCCCTCCACCCACGGCGTGCTCCGCCTCATGATCCGCACCGACGGCGAGATGGTGAGCGAGTGCACGCCCGTCGTGGGCTACCTCCACCGCTGCGCGGAGAAGATCGGCGAGAACCGCCGGTACGAGCAGTACGTCCCCTACACGGACCGGATGGACTACCTCAGCTCCATGAGCGACAACCGCGGCTTCTGCCTCGCGGTCGAGAAGCTCCTCACGATCGAGATCCCCCCGAGGGCGCAGGCGATCCGGGTCATCATGGCGGAACTCAACCGCGTCGCCTCGCACCTGCTCGCGTTCGGGACGTTCGGGCTGGACGTCGGCGCCTTCACGCCGTTCCTGTACTCGTTCCGCGAGCGCGAGATGATCCTCAACATGTTCGAGTACGTCTCGGGCGCGCGGCTGACCTACAACTACGTCAAGGTCGGCGGGGTCATGAAGGACGTCGACAAGAAGTTCGGCGAGATGGTCTTCAACTTCCTCAACCAGTTCGACGCGCACCTGAAGGACTACGACGAACTCCTCACCTACAACCAGATCTTCATCACCCGCACGAAGGGCCTGGGCATCTTCTCCCCGAGGCTGGCGGTGGATTTCGGCCTGACCGGGCCGAACCTGCGCGCGTCGGGCATCAGCTACGACATCCGCAAGGCGATGCCCTATTCGGGCTACGAGAAGTACAAGTTCGACGTGATCCTCGGCCGCGATTGCGAGCAGGGCGTCCTCGGCGACTGCTGGAACCGCTACCGGGTGAGGATCCTGGAGATGATCGAGTCGTGCAAGATCGTCCGGCAGGCACTGGAGGGGCTCCCCGCCGGCAAGTACGCCGCCGATCTGCGCAAGATCAAGCCCGCGGTCGGCGAGGCCTACACGGTCATCGAAAACCCCCGCGGCGAGCTCGGCTTCTACATCATCAGCGACGGCACCGAGACGCCCACGCGCGTCCGGGTGCGCGCCCCGAGCTTCGTCAACCTCTCCATCATGCCCGAGGTCGGGAAGAGCCAGCTGATCGCGGACCTGATCGCGATCCTCGGCTCGATCGACATCGTGCTGGGCGAGATCGACCGCTGAAGTCCACGGTCCTCAATCAAGAGTCCAGAGTCCCGGGTTGGAGTCTAGTCCTCACGCGGCCTGGAAGGGAAGCAGAGGTCCAGAATCCAATACATCGCGCCCAGGAGGAGTTCCAGCGAGCTCCAGTATTACTGCGAATCGGCGGACACCCATCCGTATGCCTTGGGATACGGTCTCGCCTGTGGCGAGATGGAGCGGTACGCGTCGGTCTACATCCGGAAGCTCGACTAGATTATTCCCGGCGCTTTCCCGGGAGGACGCAGGCTTCAAGCATGGATCCCGGTATTCCCAGGATGAAGCGGAACAGGTCCTCCATGATCGCCTGTTGGACGTGGATCGGGGGGCGGCCGTTGCCGGGCGGCTTGAACGGGTCCCGAGAAGGTGGTACGTTTGTCCCATGAGAGGCGTCCTGATCGTGGTGGGGGCCATGACTCTGGCCGGGTGCGCTTCGCGGCCCCAGCCGCTGAACCCCTATCTGCCGCCCGAGACGATGCATTCGGCGGCGGGGACGCTGGCGGCGATGGGCGGGGTCCTCGGGACCTCCGTCGGCGCGTCCATGATGGACCCGGACCGGTCGCCCCAGACAAGGAAAGCGGGGGCCGCCGTCGCGGGCGCGGGAGTCGTGCTCCTGGGCGCCGCAATCCTCGAGGCGATCGAGGTGGAGAAGGAGCGGCAGAAGTTCGTCAACCTCCACAACGCCTTCGTGCGGAGCTACTTCGGATCGCCGGCGCCCGACTCGCCCCTCCGCGTGCCGGCGCCGCCGCTGCCCGACGTCCCGTTCCAGTTCTCGGAAGGGGACTCGCCGCTCAGCGGAAGGGACGCGAAACCTTAGTCAGGCCTGCGGACGCGAGAAGAACTCCGCATTCTCGCGGATGAACCCCTTCCAGCGCTCGGGCACCTCCTCGTCCAGGAAGATGGCTTGCACGGGGCACGCCGGAGCGCAGGCGCCGCAGTCGACGCATTCGTTTGGGTTGATGTAGAGCATCCTTTCGCCTTCCTGGATGCAGTCCACGGGACAGACCGGAAGGCACGCCTTGTCCTTCACTCCAACGCAGGGCTGTGTGATGACGTAAGCCATGGTTCGCCTCCTTCTGGGTCTCGGGAATGCAAGCAGCGTGCCGCGGTGAAATCGCGGAATCCCGCAGGCAGCAGGGCGTCTATAGGGGAGACGCATCGGAAGGCCGGTGCGCCACCGACCACGTGGTGGAAACGCCTGGCGCCATCGGGGCGAGCGCGGGATGGAGGGAAGTCCTGCGGCAGGCGGAGATCGTTGCCCCTGCCGGCGCTACCGTCCTCCTCCGGGGTGAGACGGGCACCGGCAAGGAGATCGTCGCGCGGATGATCCACCGGCGATCCCCCCGGGGTGCGGGCGCTTTCGTTCCCGTCAATTGCGGGGCCCTCTCGGGAGAGCTCGTCGCGAGCGAGCTCTTCGGCCATGAGAAGGGGGCCTTTACCGGAGCGCTGACGGAGCGGATGGGCCGGGTCGAGGAGGCACGTGGCGGAACGCTCTTCCTCGACGAGGTCGGCGACCTCGCGCCGGACCTTCAGGTCCGGCTCCTGCGATTCCTGCAGGAGCATGAGTACGAGAAGGTCGGAGGCAACAAGCGCCTCCCGTCCGATGCGCGCGTCATTGCCGCGACCAACCGCGACCTGGAACGCCTTCGGGAGGAAGGTCGCTTCCGGGACGACCTGTTCTACCGCCTCAACGTATTCCCGATCCGGATCCCGCCGCTCCGCGAGAGGCGCGAAGATATCGCGCCGCTCCTGGAGCATTTCGTCGCCCGGCATTCCCGGAAGGCGGGGAAGTCGTTCGCCCACATCGACCGGCAGTCGATCGTCCGGTGCGAGGAGTATCCGTGGCCGGGCAACGTGCGGGAGCTCGAAAACCTGGTGG
>CAZSCC010000734.1:0-7775 GCA_964604905.1 uncultured Planctomycetales bacterium | reverse complement strand
CAGGAGGACCGACGTGCTAGACATCCGCGAGATGGTGCGACGCTTCAAGCTCGCCCAGAGCGACCGGGAGATCGCCCGAGATCTGGGCTCTAATCGGCGCAGTGTCGCCAAGTACCGCAAGTTTGCCCAAGCCCAGGGGTGTCGTCCTTTCGGAAACACCTGCCTCGGATTAATGAATAAAGGGTAGCGAAACTCGGTGGCCGCCCAGGCCCCCGGCGAGCCTGGCACCTCCCCAATGCCGCTTTTTAGGCTGCCCCCTCGGCCACCGATTGCCCCTTGCGTCGAGAGCCTCCGTTGCTATGGTGGAGGAGTCGCCCACGGGCGAACTGCACCTGGCACGACTCTTGCGCTCAAGGGAGTCGGCACCTGGAGGGCGCGATGTCCAAAACCTCGGCGGGGGTCCTGGCGGTCCTGGGTGGGGGCTTGGCCGCGATCGGGGCCTTCCTCCTGATCGTTGCCCATCGCCTGGTGATGGTCCGAGATCCGCAAGGCCGGGACTTCATGGCGCCGTATTTCGCGGACCTGTTGACCGTTCCTGGAGTCGTGGCCCTGGTCCTCGGATCCCTGATGTCGGTCCCCTGGTTCCGGAGTCGGGGCAGGAGGGACAAATAAGGGCTCATCCGGCTATGGCAGCGATCGGTCTTCGGTCTTGCCCAAGAACCATCCCGCCCGTCTCTCCCGAAATGGGACCACTCCGCCCGGATACTTGCGACTGAGTTCGGCCCTCGAGGATCATCCGGCGATGCTGATGGATCTGACGCCACGGACTCGGTCCTGGAAAGTCTGAAGGGCTAACTGTCTACCGTTAGCTATCGTTAGATGTTCGAACGGGCCTTGACGGCCCCTCGCCAGCCAGTATACTAACGAGAGCTAACGATATAGAAATAGGAGTAGTGAAATGACGACGAAGATCCGCCGCCGGCGTGGCGCGCCGATCCGCCGGCACGCGAGACCGGGGGATGAGAGTCTCATGGCTCGCCTTCGGAGAAGGCTGGGGGATCTCCCTCCCGACGTGGTGCACGGTGGGAACCAGGTGGTCATTGTGGTCGGCTCCGATGACGTCGTCATCCGACCCATTCTGGCCGGAGCCGATCCCGCTCGGGCGGCCGGTCGACTCTCTTCGTCCATCGGTGCCATTGAAGCGGCCCTCGATGTGGAGAGGGAGTCCGAGGTCGCTTCGGCCGCCGCGCGTGATTCGGAGCCTCTCTCGGTGGGGGAGTCGGCCGCTCTTTTGGCAGGAGGAATGGACCTGCGACCTGACCAGCCGGGCGAGCACGATCCGATCCTGGAAGGGGCGACCCATTTCGCGAGGATGGTCAATGAAAGCCTGACGGTGCAGGAAGCCGCGGTGCGTCTGGGCGGCGTCAATGTGAGCCGCGTGCGTCAACGGCTGCTGGCCGATCCCCCGACGCTCTACGCCCTGAAGTCAGGACGCGAGTGGCGCTTGCCGAGATTCCAGTTCCTCCGTCGTGGCACGGCGCCGGGTATCGAGACCGTGATTGCCGCGCTGCCTCGAGACTTGGATCCCGTGAGCGTCGAGCGTTGGTTCATGGCCCCGAATCCCGATCTTGGGGTCGGGGACGAGGAGCGCCCCGTATCGCCCATTGAATGGCTCAAGATGGGCGGATCGCCGGAACGTGCGGCCGAGCTGGCGAAGGACCTCTAACCGCCCGCTGTGGCCAAGCTTCCTAAACCCCCCGACCCGCTGCCGGTACCCGCCGAGACCCGGATCGTCCGCGCGGGGGACCTCTACTGGCGGATCTACTTCCGCGCAGGACCGCATCCCTCGGTGTGGAACGGGTTCCGGACCTTCGGCCCACTCACGTCGGCCCGTTTCGACCCTCATCTGCCCCCCGAACGGGATCAGGATCGGGCCGTTCTCTATGCGGCGGCCGAGATCGCGACGTGCATCGCGGAGTTCTTCCAGGACACGCGCCGCATCAACCGCTCCCGGCGCTCACCGTGGCTCTCCGGCTTCGCGCTCAAGCGCGAGATCACGCTGCTTGACCTGACCGGGACCTGGCCGACGGCCGCGGGCGCCTCCATGGCGATCAACTCGGGTCGGCGTTCCACGGCACGCCTTTGGTCGCAGGCGATCTACCGAGATTACCCGAGAATCGAGGGGCTATACTACGGCTCTTCGATGCACGCGAATCGGCCAGCCATCGCGCTCTACGAGCGTGCCGCGTCGGCCCTGCCGGCGGGGCCCACGTTTGATCGGCCTCTTCTTGACCCCCATCTTGAACCCAGCCTCAAGCGCATTGCGACGAGGCTCCGCTATGACCTCCGATGAAGGGGCGACGAATCTGGGCTCCAACGGCGCTGAGGATGAAGGAAGTCCACTCCCATGCTGGATCGAAGGATCAAAGAGGGCGAGATTGACGATGTGCGACGTTCACCTGGTTCCCGACAAGGACGAAAGGGTGAAGGCCAAGAGATCCTTCACCTGCGATGAGTGCCGGATGCGCGTCCATATCGGTGAGTGGTACCGAAGTATCGAGGGACCCTTGGATGATGGATCCGGAGTGCGCTATCGGTATCGCGCCCATGAGGACTGCTTTCTCGCGTCCCAAGATGATGTGCAATCGGATGGGTGCTTCATCTACGGCGGCGCACAAAAGGTGGAGTGACTTATGAAGACCCGCCTGATCGAGGCGTTTTCCGACTCCGGGAACTGGGGAAAGTTCCTGATTGGCAAACTCGAGGATGAGCTTGGACCTCCCTCCGCGGCGCGACCCCACGCGCGTCTCCTGGCGTCCCGGGGCTGGCCTCCGGAAGACCTCATCGTCTTTGACCTGGAGACCGGGGAGGGGGCGGTGTTCCATCCTGGAGGGCTTGCGGCGGCGGATCTCGACGCACACCGGATCCGGGTCTGCCCCCTCTTCGAGCCGTTTCTCGAGTGGCTCTATGCCCAGGATCTGGACGACCTTGCTCGGCTTCCATCACGCATCGAGCTCAAGAACGTCCCCTTTGAACTCTCCGCCCGGAGGAGAGAAGGGTCCAAGAAATGCCTCTGACGTGCTGGACCACCGCATTTCAGCGGTTGCGGATGATTGGCCGTTGTCCGACGAACGTCATCTGTGGTAAAACGTTGGTCTGGAGCTACAAGAGTTGAGCAAGTATCCAACGAAGATCCTGACCGATGGGCGCGCCGTTCAGGTGATTCCTCTGACGTTGGGGCGCAACAGGCTCATCATCAGCCGTGCCTCGGAGATCGAGATGACCTACGAGGACGGTTGGTGATACGTCTCCCATGAAGCCGCCGTGGCGGCGATGGCAGAGTGGAATCCCCTGGTGGAGAAAGAGCCTACTGGATGGATCCGGCACCCGACATCAGGTCGAAGGAGGAAGTCGGGGAGAATCGAGGATGAACAGGTGTATCGCTAGTCATCTGCGTTTCGCGTGTGCGTCAGACCCTAGGTGACCTTCGCCCAGAATCCACAAATCAGCGTTTTAGGAACACAATCGAGGCCAACACATCGAATCAGCCGCCTCAGGGCGCTGCCGGGTAGAGGATCCAGTCGACCTCGATCGAGTAGTTGGCGATGTCGGGTCGGGTCAGGGCGAACGTCTTCCAGTCCTCCGGCAGCACCCCTGCGGCGGGGTGGTGGATGTCGTGGAGCGCGTAGTACCTCACGACTCTCAACTTGCCGAAGCGGCAGGCGGGGGTCCGGAGGGCGACGACGGCGCCGGGCTCCAGCGCGTTCGCGAAATCGGATCCGTCGATCGGCTCATTCGAATAGTCGATCCTCTGGAGAGCAGCCAGGGTGAGGTTTTCGAACGACCTCCCCGTCACGCGGGCGAGTCCCGTTCCATTCAGGGGCGTCAGGCGCCGTCGCAGCTCGTCCCGGTGCTCCCACCATAGGTGGCTGCCTTTCTGGCCCAGCCGGTCCGATTCGATGTCCCAATACCACGTGCCGGGAATCACCGAGCGGCGGCACCTCGGAGCCACGGGGCCGGAATGGTCGCCCGCGGCCGGCGAGCCGATGGCGCAGAGCACGATCGCGGCGGCGATCCCGGTGACGGCCCTGACTCGGGTGTTCATTCGATCTCCGCACTCACTTCAGCTTTTCAATGACTTCCAGCACCGACCGGCTGTCCTGGGCGGGATTCACCTTCGTGTTCTTATAGGCGATCTTGCTCGCCTTGTCGATCACGAAGGTCCAGCGGTCGATCGTCACGCCGCGGGTGAATTCCTCGTCCGTGTTGCCGATCCTCTGTTTCACCGTCCCGCCCGGCTTGACGGGGACGCCGAAAAGCTTCGCCGTGGCGCCCTTGTCGTCCGAGAGGAGCGAGAACTCCAGCTTGTGGTACTTGCGGAAGGCCTCCAGCGCCTTGACCGTGTCGCCGCTCACTCCGACGACCTCCACGCCGCTGTCCGCGTACTTCTTCTGGTCGGCCTGGAACGCGCGGGCCTGCGCGGTGCAGCCTCCCGTGAACGAAGCGGGGAAGAAGTAGAGGACGACGGTCTTTTTCCCCACGTGATCCGCGGACTTCCACGCGTTCCCGGCGTTGTCCACGGCCTCGAACTTCGGCGCGACATCGCCGACCTTGAGCTCCACCGCCGCGTCCTGTGCGAACGCCGCCGCCATCACGACTGCCATCAGCACGGTTCTCATGGGTTCCTCCTCCTATCGATTGATCACTTGTCCTTCAGCGGAGTCGTGTAGACGTGAAGCACGTGCTCCCGCCCGTCCTCCGATGACCGCATCCGAACGACCACGCCCTCCCGGATCCCCGGAAGCGGATACTCGTGTGTCACGATCCGAACGCCGGGCTTCAGCCGCACGAGCTTCGGCAGGAGAAGCCCGTTCAGCCGCGTCCCCACGTAGAGTACGATCACGTCCGCCCCGCCCAGGTCTGCCTGGAGGAGGTCCTCCCGCTCGATCCGGGCCCGGCCGACGAGGCCCGCCATGCGGATCGCCTCCCGCGAGAGGCTCACGAGCGCGGAATCGAGCTCGAATCCCACCGCCGCGCAGGCGTGGCTCTTCGCCGCCTCGATCACGATCCGGCCGTCCCCGCTCCCCAGGTCGTAGAGGACGTCCGTCCGCTTCACAGCGGCGGCCTCCATCATCTTCCGGACCACGTCGTGCGGCGTGGGGACGAAGAGCGCGTCGGGGGCGGGAGGGCGCGGGCCGGCGGGCTCCGGAGACGACGGGACCTCCGCCCCGCTCTCCCGGATCGAGTAGAGCCAGCCGCCGGTGCCGACGATGAGCGCCCCGTGCGCCAGGGACGGCGCGGCGGCCACGGATTCGTGGAAGGGCCGGATACGGATCGGGGGAGGGGCCCCCTCCGGCACCAGGAGCCGCGACTGGTCGGCCCCCGTCAGCACCGTCCGGCCTTTGACCACCGATACTTCCACCGGGCGCTTCAGCGTCCGCGCCCGCCGCGTGAGCGACCGGACGTCCAGGATCGTCAGATCGCCGTCGGAGTTTCCAAGGTAGGCGATGCCGTCCACGAGGAGGGGCGAGGCCAGGATCGTGGCCAAGGGGTCGTACTGCCAGATCTGCTCCCCCGTCCGGTCGTCCAGCGCGCGGATGAATCCGTCGTTGTCCGCATGGAGGACCACGCCGTCGTCGATCGCGGCCGAGCTGATCGAGAAGCCCGTCTTCCGGAATTCCCAGATCGTCTTCCCGGTCGCGAGGTCGAGGCAGCTCAAGTTTCCCGAGGAGGCGTGATCGTCGGCCTCCCGGCTGATCGCCGAATAGACGCGGCCCTCGTGGACCACGGGAGTCCCGAGGATGCCGCCGGCCTCGCCGCGCTTCCGGCGAAGCTCGGGGGGATTGCCGTCGCGCCTCCAGACCTCCTTGAGAGCGCCCGTCCCCGGCTCGGGGACGGGATCGAAGGCGTAGAGGAACCCGTCGCCGCCGCCGAAGAGGACCAGCGTCCGCCCGTCGGTGCACCGCGCGATCACCGGGGTCGACCAGCAGGGGGCGACCAGCCTGGAGGCAATCCCGGCGGTCTCCCGCGCAAGCACCCTCCCGGTCGCCGCGTCCAGGCAGACGAGGGCGGGGCTCCCGGGCCGGACCTCCTCCGGATCGCCGTGGCCCGGATTCGCCCCCGTCGAGACGTAGAGCCGCCCTTCCCACGGTCCGGCCACCGAGCTGCCGGGAAACCATCCCATGCTGCGGTCCAGGCTCAAGGCGCCGGTCTCGCAGGGGAGGTCCGTCCGCCAGAGCTCGAGGGCCTCGCCCGAGCCGCGCCGCAGGGGATCGATGTCGAGGCAGACCACCTCCCAGCGGTTCGTAAGGTACCACAGGCGATCTCCCTCCACCCGCGGAGCGCCGCGGATCGAGGTGACCCCCGGCTGCCCCCAATGCCGCGGGGTGACCTGCTGCCAGAGGAGCGCTCCGTCCGACTCCCGGAAGCACATCAGCGCCGCGACGTCCTCCTTGTGCGGGCCGCCGGAATGACCGAAATACCCCGTGCCGACCCAGACCAGGCCGTCGGCGACCACCGGAGTCGTGAAGCTGAAGGGCCCCAGCTTCGCCCTCCAGCGAACGTTCCGATCCTCGCCGCGGACCGTCTTCCCGGTTCTGTCGAGCTCCGCGATGGACCAGTCGACCGGCGGCCGCCCGTCCACGGGCTTGCAGGAGACCGGGAGCAGGAGCAGCGCGGCGGCGATGGATCTCATTGGCCTTCCTCGTTCTCTAAGTCGGGGGCACGGTGAAGGAGCGCCACCACTGGTACTCGGCCTTCTGCGTGTGGATCCGAATCTGCTTCTTCTGGTCGTCGTACCAGGGCTGCGTCGCCTCGATCGCCGCATCGACGAAGTCCAGGACCTCCTGAGGCGGCCACTTGGAGAGGGAGCCGTACTCCCAGGCCGTCAAGAGCTCGCGGCCGTCGGCCTGCTTGAAGGCGATGACCAGCTCGCAGACCTCCCCGCGCGGCGCGGGATGGGCTCGCGACTCGCCGCACCACTCAAGGAGCCGGGGGGTAATCTTCTCGTGGAGCCGCCCGAACGCCTCCGGGGCGGTGCTGCCGATGAAGCGATCGCGCTCGACGGTCTCCAGCGACCCGCTGCCGAGCCGGTGGATGCCCCCGTCCGCGCCGAGGCGGACGAGGAGGACCTGCCGGCCCCCGACCTCCAGCATCACCAGCACTCCGCAGATGTCGCTCGGCTCGGGCTCCACGATCGTCCGGGCCAGGGCCTTCTCAAGGCTGTCGCGCATGGTCCAATCCTCCTGGGCGCGCAGGGCGCCCGATACTCGAAGTCAATCAGGGTGCGGACACGGCGGTCATACGACCTTCACCCACGGCTCCTCCGTGAGCGGCACGATCCCGAAGTAGGTCATCTTGTTGGTCAGGGTGTTGACGGGCAGGGCCAGCCGCCGGGCCGCCTCCGCCTTCACGCCCCTCGTCTCGCCCAGCGCGCCCAGGATCAGCGAGCGCTCCAGGTCCTCGACGGCGTCGTTGAACTTCGGAGTCTTGGCCCCGATCGTCGCCTGCGGCCGCCGGCGGGCCACCGCGGGGGGGAGGTTGTCGGGCAGAACCGTGTCCGCCTGGCACCGGAGGACCGCGTGCTCGATCGCGTGCTTCAGCTCCCGGACATTCCCCGGCCAGGGGTGCGCCTTCAACGTCTCCTTCGTCATATCGGAGAGCTTCACCTGGCGCTTTAGATCGCCGTTCGCGCGGGCCAGGAAGTGGTCGGCCAGCTGCAGCACGTCCAATTCCCGCTCGCGAAGAGGTGGAACCGCGAGATGTAGGGCGTTGATCCTGTAGAAGAGATCCTCGCGAAACGTTCTTTTCTCCACCATCTCCTCGAGATTCCGATT
>CAZSCC010000733.1:0-8241 GCA_964604905.1 uncultured Planctomycetales bacterium | reverse complement strand
GGGCTGTCCCTTCTCACCGGGCTGGGGCTGTCCCTTCTCGCCGGGCTGGGGCTGGCCCTTCTCACCGGGCTGGGGCTGTTGGGCCGCCGCCTGGAGCTGCGCAAGCGACTGGATCTGCTCCTGGATCGCCTGCTGCAGGTTGCCCTCCTGGAGCGCCTGGGCCGCCTTGTCGGCGGGCTTCGCGGCGGGCTGGTTCTGCTTCGCCGCATCCTTCGCGAGCTGCTTCTGCTTCTCGGCCAGGCTCGGCTGCTGCTGGGCCTGTTGCGCGTTCTCCTGCGCGGCCTGCGTCTGTTCGATCGCCTTGGCGATCTGCTGGGCGGCGTTGGGCAGCGCCTGGTCCTGCGCGGCCTGGGCCTGCGCCAGCGCCTGATCGGCCGCCTTCTTCGCCTCCTCGAGCGCGGCGATCGCCTTGTCCTGGTTCGCCGTCGCTTCGGGCGCCTTCTTCGCCTCGAGCGAATCCTTCGCCTGGTCCATCGCCTTGGCGGCCTTGTCGAGCGCGGCGTCCACCGCCTTGTCGGGGAGCGGCTGCGTCGCGACCTCGCGGGTCCGCTCGGAAAGGTTCTGCTGCTCGGGCGCGATCTTCGGGAGCTCCTTCGCGTCCTGCTTCTTGTCCTCGGTCTTCTGCTTCGTCTCCTTCTGGTCCTGGATCAGCTTGTCGATCGTCTCCGAGAGCTTCTTCAGCGCGGCGATCGGGTCCTCCTTGGCCTTCTCGGCCGCCTTGATCTGGCGGTCCAGCTCGTTGAGTGCGGCCTTGAGGATCGCGACCGCCTGGTCCTGCGCGGCCTCGGACTTCGCCTGGTCGCGGAGCGCGTCCTGCGCCTGGCGCATCAGGGCCTCGGCAGGCTCGATCTTCGCCGACACCGCCGCGGCGCGCGGTTTCAGCAGCGCCTTCGTGTCGCGCGTGTCGAACTCGATCCGCGCCTGGCGGTCGCCGAGGTCGCGGGCGCGCCGCTCCATCCGCTCCCACTCCCGGGACGGCGGGGGAAGGATCGACTCCTCCTTCAGGCCGAGCTGGCGCTCGATCGCCTGGTCGAGCTGCTGGCGCGCCTCCCGGAGCGCCTCGAGGTCCTCCACCGGGGCGCGAAGGGCGCGCGCGAGGTCCCGGAGGTCGCCGGCCGCTTTCCACTGGAGGAAGCCCGCGGCCTTCCAGCTCGCCGCGCGCTGGTCGGGCTGGCTGCGCGAGCGGAGCTTGCGGATCGACTCCTCGAGCGCCGCCGCCACCTGCCGTTCCTTGTAGAGCGCCTCCACCTTCGCGAGCCGCTCCTGGTGCTCCGCGGGGAGCTGGGGCTTGAGCTCGGTCAGCTGGCGGAAGATCTCGATCGACTCGCGCTGGGCGTCCGACTGGTCGTCGGCCAGCTTGTCGGCCGTCGCCTGGACGGCGCGGTCCATCCTCTTGCGGAGGGCGGTCGCGTTCGCCTCGCGGCCTTTTTTCTTGGCTTCGTCCTTCTCGTCGGAGAGCCCCGTCTCCTCCTTCTCGAGCTGCGCGACGAGCTGGCGGCCGTCGCGGGCGAGCTGCGCGTCCTGGAGGAAGATCTCCAGCTGGTCCTTCGCGATCTTGTCCATGCGCTCGGAGGCCTGCTCCAGGCTGCGCACGGCGTCGTACCGCGCGAGGAGCCGATTGAGCTGATCGAGGATCTCGCGGTGGCGTTTGTAGGCCTCCTCCACCTCGACGTGGGCCTTCTGGTCGTCCCGCGCCTTCGCGGCCGCCTCGAGCTTCGCGAGCACCTGGGTCATCTGCTCCTTGCTCAAGGTCGAGAGCGTCCCGGCGACCTCGCCCAGGATGGCGGTCTCCTCGGACTTATCCAGCTTGTGGAGCGCCAGGGCGCGGAGCATCGTGTTGATCCGGCGGACGGTCTGGTCCGTCTCCGCCTGCACGCGCTTCTGCAGCTGCTGCTGGACCGCGGTGTCCTGCCCTTTGGGGCCGTCGGCCGACTGAGCGTGGGCCGCCGTGGCCGCCAAGGCCAGGATCGCCACCATCGTCGCGTGTCTCATCGTTGATCTCCGTCTACATTCCCTATGCACATACAACACCCTGGAGCCCAAAAGGTCTCGTTGGGGAGACAAGCTGATCCGGAGGGAATCCCTCCGCCCATCGCCTCATCGCCCATGATCCTCTCAACCCCTCAACGGTCGCCCTCGGGCGTAAACACCCCCCGCTGGCGCGACTCCAACTGCTGGATCCGATTCATGTGCTTGATGGCCTGCAGCCACCACTCCTTGAACTGGGCCTGGGTCACGAACGCCTTGACCCGGGTCTCCGACCGCCCCGGGAGCTTGGCGAGCGCCGGGTTGCGCGCGAAGACCTCGACGAAGAGCTCGATCTGGTCCCCCGCCTGAAGGCCCACGAGCGGCTTCGTCTGGAAGTAGAACCGGCCGCCCCCCTCCGTCCGCCCGTGGACACGCTCGGGATCGGGAGAAGGCAGGGGATAGAACTCCACTCCGTCGTAGATTCCGGTCTTGTCGAAATGGCCCCGGCGGAGGTCGAAGGGGCCCGCCTCGACGGTCGCCCGCATCTCCCCGAGCGGCAGAATCTGCCATGGCACGTCGGAAGCGGACGCGCCGCCCTCCTCCGAGACCTTCGCCGCCTTGATCACGCGCCACGACAGGCGGGCGCGGTCGATGCCGTACGGATGGGCGCAGTAGTAGCCGATCTGGATCGGGCCGCCGATCGGGATGGGCATCCCGTCCACTTCCGAATCGTCCGACAGGCCGAGCTCGTTCTGATCCGAAAGCCGCTCGGGGAGCAGCACCACGCGGGGAGGCTCCTCGGGCACGATCGCGATCCCGCGCTTGGGGGGCGTCGTGTTCGCGAATCCGTTCTTGTCCTCGACCAGGAGCCGGTAGGCGGTCTCGCCGGCGCGCAGCTCGAACACCCCCGCCGCCTCGGTCCCGTCCTTCCGGAGCTCGAGGTCGACGCTCCGGAGCACCGACTCCGGCGAGACCTCGCCCGCGCGCCCCAGCAGCTCGATCACGCCCTTCACGATCGGCTTCTGGATCCCGATCGCGATCCGCGCGGATGAGCCCATCGGCCCGGCGATCTCGCCGCGCACGCGGTACTGCTCGTACGGGCTCCCGTCGGGCCGCTCGCCGCAGTACCGGGGGAGCAGCACCCACGCATCGATCTTCTGCACCACCGGCCGCGGCTCGTAGTCCACCAGCGCGCCCTTCCGCGTCCGGCCGTCGCGCAGCCACGCGCGGTACCCGAAGTCGAGCGATCCCGGGGGAATCGTCGCCGCGAAGACCGCCCCGCCCTTCCCATCCTTCGACTCGAAGACCAGCGGGTAATCCTCGGAGGGGCGGCCCTCGGGCCGGATCTCCACCGACCCGCCCATCGACTCGAACGCGACCGCCCCCTTCGCGCGGAAGCGGAGCTTGACCTCCTCGCCGCTCGGGCGGACCTGGCGGGCGACCTCGGGCTCGACCGCCACCGAGCGCGGGATGTCGCGGTCGGCCAGGAACTGCCGCGCCAGGAGCGCCGCGGTCGTCTCGGGCGCCGCCAGGGCGAAGAGCGCCGCCACGGCCGCGACGCCCGCCACGATCGCCGCGCTTCTCTTCAGGCGCGCCGGATCGAAGCGCGACGTGAAATCGGTCCGCCCCGTGCGCTCCTCCGCCTGCCGCGTGACCTCCACGAGCAGTTCGGACGACATCCCCTCGAGCCGCGCGCCGGACCGGTTGAGCTCGACCGCCGTGATCAGCCCGTGACCGAACTCGGGGAATCTCTCCTCGACCCACAGGGCCGCATCGCGATCATCCAGGGGCTTCCGGAGCGGGCCGACGATCAGGACCGCCGCGGCGCCCGCCCAGAGGACGACCTGCGCCAGAAGGAGGAACCCACGGAGCCCGGAGGGCGTCTCGGTGCGGAGGTCCACCAGCCAGTCGACGACGCACGCGAGCAGCATCGCCCCGGCGGCGAGAGCGAGCGTCTGCGACGCGCCCCACGCGAGGCGGAGCATCCGTTCCCTCCCGCGCACGCGGGCCAGCCCGTCCAGGATCTTCTGCGGCACCATCGTCAGCTCAGGTTCGAGAATTTTCTCAGGATCCACTCGATCGCGATCAGGCTCACGAAGAGCAGCAGCATCGGCGCGTTCCAGAGGAGCGTCTCGTGGCGCGTCAGGAACGTCGCCTTCTGGGGCTTCAGGTTCGCCGCAAGCGCGTGGAGGTCCTCCTCACGGTAGAACTTCCCGCCCGCGGCCAGCGCCGCCTCGCGGAGGCCCTCGGCGTCCATCGCCCCCACCTGCAGTTCGTGCTGCGGAGGGAGGCCGACCCGGTACTCGAGCGAGGCGCTCGCGGGCTCGTCGACCTTGAGGAGGAACTTCCCGACCGTGTCGTGGGAGAGCAGCGCGCGGTACTCGCCCGGCAACCCGGGGACCGGATCGAGGACGATCGAGCGCGAGCGCTCTTCGCCCGACTTCGCGTCGATCCGCTCGAGGCGCCCGTTCACCTTCGGTCCGGTGAAGGGCCGGAACTCGGCGTCGAACACGCGGGCGTAGATCGACGACGGCTTACCCAGGACGTTCTCCGGCTTCTCGAGCGCCAACTGGACGCGCTTGTGCGTGCCGATCAGGTGCGGCAGGCCCATCTGATAGATGACCTGTCCCCAGAAGCGGCCGAAGGTCTTCTCGCCGCCGTTCGCGCGCCAGCGCCACGTCTCGTCCGTCCCCATGTAGAGCACCTGACCCTTGCCGTAGTAGTGCGTGGCCGCGACCGGGACCGACTGGTCCCCCGCCTTCTGGCGCGGATGCACGAGGAGCGCGGTGGCGCCCGAGCGGAGCTTCGTCGCCGGGAAGAACCAGTAGAATCCCGGAAGCGACTGCCAGATCCGCTGGCTCTCCTCGGGCGTGTCCGCGAGCGCCAGCATCTCCGACCGGGATCCCGTGCGCGTCAACTGCGGGACGAACACCTGCGGCCGATCGAGGGCGTACGACGCGAACCGCACGGGCGAGAATTCGACCGGGAGCACCTCGGCCAGCGCCGTCGCGGAGTACTCGGAGGGCGCGTGCTGCCGGCCCGCGATGAAGATCAGGCTCCCGCCCTCGCGCACGAAGTCGCGCAGCCAGCCCACGCGCTCGGCGCCCACGAAGTTGAGCGCCACGTCGCCCAGGATGAGCACGTCGAACGCGAAGAGGTCCTGCCGGGCCGCGGGAAAGGCGGGCAGGTAGGGGCCGCCCGAGCCCATCGCCCGCCGGTCGGCGTTGGCGAGCAGGAACTTCGCCTCGACCCTCCGGTCGCGCAGGAGCGCCGTCTGGAGGAACTTGTACTCCCAGCGCGGCGAGCCCTCGATGTAGAGGATCTTCACCTTCCGGTCGACCAGCGTGACCGGCCGCTTCATCTCGTTGTCCTGCCCGAACGTCTCGTTCCCCTTGTACCGTATGGAGGCCTTGAGCTCGGCCTTCTCCTCGCCCCCTCCCGACTTCCGCGGCGTGAAGGTCAGTTCCTCGCGGAAGTCCTCCCCCTCCTTGAGCGCCACGTCCCTCCGCGCGACCACCTGGCCGCCGAGCGTGAGGACGATCTCCGCGCTCCCCTGCTTGAACCCGCGGCAGCGCCACCGGACCGGCACCGCGACCGTGTCGTCGAAGAAGATCGTCTCCGGGATCACCACGTCCTTGAGCTCGAGGTTCCCGACCTCCGACGAGCCGACGCCGTAGATGTGGAGCGGCACCTTCAGGCGCGCGCATTGCCGCGCCGCCTCGTCGAGCGACTCGCGGCTCGCGTTGTCCTGCCCGTCCGTCACGACCACGATCGCCGCCGGGAGGTCCCCCTCGTTCTTCGTCAGCCGGTCGAGGATCGCGTCGGCGAGGCCCGTCAGGGTCTCCTCGTTCTTCATCTCCCGGCCGATCCGCTCGACGAGCGGGGTCGGCGGCGCCTTCGGGTCCTTCGGCTCGTCGGGCAGGCCCCGCACGCGCTGGCCGAAGAAGGAGACGCGGAGCGGCCCTGGCTTCGAGAGGCCCTCCAGGAGCTTCAGGCGCGGGTTGGCGAGGACCGCCCGGACCAGCGCGGCGCGGGACGGATCCTCCGACGTCGCCGCGGGCACCTCGCTCGCGACCGCCGTCTCGGCGATCGCGGCGTCGGGCGCGATCAGGTTCTCGGCCAGCGCCACGCGGAGGCGGTCGCCGGGCGACAGCCGCTGGTCGCGCTGGGTCATGCTCAGGCTGTTGTCGATCAGGAGGACGACCCCGCGCGCGCGCTCGCCTTTCGTCTCGGCCACGAGGACGGGCCGCGTGAGCAGGAAGAGGGCCGTGCCGACCACCGCGATGCGGAAGAGGGCCATCAGCACGCGCCGGGGCGCGCCGAACTTGCCGTGCTCCTTGAAGTAGAGGATGAAGATGCCGACCGCGGCGGCGGCCAGCAGGACGCCGGCCACCCACGGGGAGAGGATCCCGTGGAAGCTCAGCCGGGCCGAATCGAGTGCGCTCATCGGCTTACCAACCCCTCCCGCAGTACCACGCGAGGACGGTCTCGAAGGCCACGATCAGGAGGACCGCCATCAGCACCCACAGGGTCCACTCCCGCTTCAGCCGCTCGGTCCCGGCGAAGACGGCGGGATCGTCGCCCGCCGTGATGTGGTGCGGGGAGAATCCGAGCCGCTCGTCGATCTGCGCGTCGCTGAAGGCCTCCAGGTCCTCGCTCTCGCGCAGGTCGGGGGTCACGGCGAAGAGGATGCCCGGGGCGTCCGGGTCCTTCTCCTTATGGAGGACGTGGACGCCGGGGCGAGCCGTCGAAGTCGCCGTCACGAGCGGCTGCCCCTCGATCATCGAGGGGACGCCCAGGCGCGAGCGCCGTCCGTCGGGATCGATCGCGACGAAGACCTTGTCCCCGTCGGCCGCCGCGGGCCGCCAGAGCAGCGGCTCTCCGGCCGTCCGGTTGTGCGCCGCCGTCGGACCTTCGAGCAGCCGGCTCAGAGCGACCTGCGCGAACGGGAGATAGGTGTGGCGGAGCGGCCAGTCGCTCCAACGGGGATCGGCCGAAGTCGTGACGAGCACGACCTCCCCCGACCCCACCGAACGGGTCGCCACGGCGGGCTTCCCGTTCCCGTATCGGAGCACCACGCGGCTCTCCTTCGACTCGCGCTCCTCGACCCCCAGCCATTGCTGGACGTTCGTCGCCGCAATCCGGTTGAGCGGCTCTTCCCGGAAGGCCGCGAGGAACGACACCGCCTCGACCGACGCCGGGTCCGGATGGATCGCGCCCGTCTCGGGCGGCAGAAGCTTGAAGGGAAGGATGCCCTGCTCCTCGAAGAACGACCGGTTGTAGAGGTCGATCGTCACGCGCGGGCCGCCGAAGATGAGGAGCCCGTGGCCCTCGCGGACGAACCGGGAGAGCCGGTCGACGAACTCCTGAGGCACGGCGCCCGGAGTGTTCTCGCCGGGCGAGGGGAACGGCACGTTCGCCAGGATGCAGGCGTCCATGTCGGCGAGCAGCGCGGGCGAGGCGTCGAGCGGCGTCACCATCCGCGGCTGGACGTGGTAGCTCGCCCACGCCGACTCGGGGATCGGCCGAAGGCTGTGCATGAGGTAAAAGCTGGCGCCCGTCTCGGGCCGCTGCTCGCTCGGCGAGCCGTCCACCACGAGGACCCGGGTCTGCTCGCGGACGTGCAGGATGCGTGTGAACGTGTTGTCCGCGTCCAGGTCGTCGGGCCCGACCGTCGCGGTCACGGGGCGAAAGCCCGCCTTCTCGAGCTTCGCCGTGAGCGTCACCGCCACCGTCTCGCCCGGGGCGAGCGACACGATGGCCTGCGACTCCCTCTCCTTCGAGCGGCCCTCGACCTCGAGGGAGACCGTCAGGTCGCGCACGGGCTCGACGCCGCTGTTCCGGACGAGGACGGCGAAGCCCACCCGCTCGCCCGTATGGGGGATCCCCGACTGCGCCTGGACGGCCACGATTGAGACGTTCCGGGGCGCGCGGGTCCCGCAGCGGACGAGGGTGACGGTCGCCTTCTTCGCGATCTCGCCCAGCTTCGCCTGGAGCGCCCCCCCCTGCCGCTCCCAGCCCGACTTCTGCATGTCGCTGAAAAGGTAGACCTCTTTATTGGGCGAGTGGCCGGCCGTCAGCGCCTTCTCCGCCTCGGTAATCCCAGGCAGGTGATCGGTCGAGAGGCCGCTCAACGTGACCGACTTCACGATCTCGCGGGCCTGGTCGAGATTCGACGCGGCGGCCGGGCCGAGCGGCATCTCCCGGTCGGCGGTCGCGATCACCTGCACGGTCGAGTGAGGCGGTAGACGGTTGATGCCGGCGAGCGCGCCG
>CAZSCC010000732.1:0-3997 GCA_964604905.1 uncultured Planctomycetales bacterium | reverse complement strand
TCTCCGAGGGAAGCGCTATCTCCTTTACGATCGCGACCCCCTCTACACGGACGCCTTTGCGGAGATCGTCCGCTCGGCGGGCACAAAACCAGTGAAACTTCCTGCCAGAAGCCCCAACCTGAATGCTTTCGCGGAAAGGTTCGTGCTTTCCATAAAACCAGAAAGCTTGGATCGGATGATCTTCACGAGCGAGGCATCGCTCCGACGGGCGATCGACGCGTACCTCGTCCATTACCACCGGGAGCGCAGCCATCAAGGGCTCCTGAACCGGCTCATCGACCCCTTGCCCCTCGATGGGGAAGCGCGGGGACCGGTGCGCTGCCGGGAACGTCTCGGGGGCATGCTTACGTATTACTTTCGCCAAGCCGCGTGATGAGTTTCGGCACACGGCGGGATCCCGCCAATCACCGCAGCGATGAACACCCAGAAGCCCAGATTGAACCCGGCCACCATTGGACTGACCGCGGCACCCGTCCCCGAGCACCCAGTCAGGACGGCAATGGCCAGCCCGACGACACCTATGACCCTCCCCATCCGACTCCTGTTTGTTCGCACAGGTTCGCTCCTTAGAACTCACTGCATCGAATCTTGAATCGGTCTCTGAACGTCGGGAGACATCCCGACTCCAAGGGGAGTTCTTCCGTGAACCCCCAAGCGCAGTGCATCCATGAAGAACTTCAGATAGGAGCGATAGATGAAGGACCCTGCTTCGTGATATTCTCCGCGGAGTAAGCGGTGAAGCTTGGGTAGGTTGTACCAGGGCATCCCCGGGAACAGATGGTGCTCCAGGTGGTAGTTCAGGTTGCACATGAAAAGGGAAACCAGCGCGTTGCTCGTCACCGTTCGCGTCTGGGTGAGCGGATGGCCCGGCTGGGTCAGCATGTGCTCCGCCCAGCCGCGCACCGCCCCGAAGACGGAGGCGACGATCATCGGATAGACCCAGCAGAGGAGGACTTCCCGCAGCAGCTCCAACCGCCACGCTGCGAAGAAGACCGCCCCGTAGAGCGCCCCGAGAAGGGAGTACTCCAGGAGCACCCCCGCCCGCTGCCTCCGAGATCCTCGGCGCAGCGCGTTCAAGGGGACGTGGATGAGGTAGACCGGCATCCCCACGAGAAGCCACGCGTAGAACGCGATCGACAGAACGGTGCGGTTCCGGCTCAGGTTCGTGAATTCGTCGGGGTCCTTCCCCGTCCGGTTGAACGCGTGGTGGAGCATGTGGTTCACCCGGTAGGCCATGCACGAGAAGAGTGCGGGAGCGCCGAGGAGGAACCCGACCCAGCGATCGAGAGCCTCGTTCCTGAAGAGGTTCCCGTGCACCCCCTCGTGCATCAGGATCGCCATCGCGTGGACCACCGCCCCCATGAGGATGATTCCGCCGATCCGGACGATCCCATGGGGAACCTGAAGGACCGCCCATCCTGCTCCGATCCACAGGGCCGCGAACAGGAGCGCGACCAGGTTCCATGCCGGGCGCAGCCGGTGGAGTTCGCGGATCGCCTCGCGCTTCTCCAGGCTCAGGCCGTCCGTCCAGGCCGCCGATTCGGGCGTCATTTCGATATCCATGGCTGCCCTCCCTTTCACCGCACGCGGTCCAGAGCGCGATCGAACACCGCGCCGCCACCGTCGCCGAGCCACCGCTCGCAGGTGTCCTCCCAGTCGTCGTAGGCGTCGCCGAAGGCGTCCCGGATCAGTGCGATCCAGAGGTCCCGGCGCAACTCTCCGGCACGCAAAGGCCGGGCATAGAGCCGCTCGACGGCGCCCCGCCAGCCCTCTGGAGGAGCCGGAGAGGTCCCGTGGATCAGGCGGTGGGCATGGCGCAAGGAGTTGAGCGTGGCCTCCGCGATCTCCAGGGCCAGCCCGAGGTCTCGGCTCACATCGTCCGGATCAGGGTTGGCCCCGATGTGGCCGAGCGCGCCGCAGTATCCCCGGTGCTTGTAGGAATCCTGAAGCGTGTGAAGCCCGATCCCCAGCACCGCTCGGGCGCGGGGCATGTCGGGATCGTGCGTCTCGAGGGCGCGGAACGCCTGCTCAAGGACGGCGACCGCCTCGCGGTTGTTGTAGTAGAACTCGCCGGTGCGAGGGTCGGTCACGAACGCGGGCTCGACTTTCTCATAGAGACCGAGCGCGGGGAAGTGAAGCCGGTGGGCGAGACCGGGGAGCGCCCAGGCCGTCGCCTCCGCCGTGCGACGCCCGAACGCCCGCTTGGGCGACTCGCCTACAAACGCGATGTCTCCGAACCCCAGGATGACAATCCCGGGGATCGTCACGGGGTTGACGAGACCGCCGACAAGGCGGCGTTCGGTGCCCACCGAGGTGGTCTCCGGGTGGTAGTCCGTGTAGCAGTTGGCGGAGGCGATCTCCCGGGCCTCCGTCACGCCGAAGCCCGCCGCGCGGGCCATGAAGTACGTCAGGTGAAGATGCACGTCCCGGTCGGAGTCGCCCCCGCGAAGCATCGTGGAGCACCCCGTCCCGCAGAACGCCGCGATTCCGATCGCGGCCAGATTCATCATCCGTTTCATTCCAGTCCTCCCTTTCGAAATCCGGGGACCTGGAATGCAAGAAGGGGGCCAGATCGAAATCGCGATATGCCGCGTCCCATGGGGCTCCGGCGCGAACTTTAGTTCGCAGCGGGTTGAACGGCGGGTAGACTGAGTGACCGCATGGCGACGCCCCTCCAGCTCTTATCGTCGCTCCTGGCCGCGCTGGTCGGCCTCGCGCTGGCCGCGTGGGTCCTCCTGCGGGGAGCCCGTTCCGCGTCAACCCGGATCATGGCGCTCCTCCTCCTGTGCGTCGGGGAGTGGAACGGCTTTGAGTTCCTCTTTCTGCGCCACCAGGTGCGGACCTACATCAACCTCGAGTTCATCGGAGTCCTGCTCGGCCCCTGCCTGCTCTTTCACTACGCGGTTTCGCTAGCCCGGCCCTCCGCGCACCGGCGGTGGGCGCTCGCCATCGTCTATTTCGGGACCGCCCTCTTCATGGCGGTGGCCCTGGGAGGGCTGGGAATCGACTGGATGTGGAATCTGTTCTGGAGGGAGGAGTACCGGTACAACGCCTGGTACCTCGCGTTCTACACGCCCTTCGCAGTCTGGGCGATCGGGCTCCTCGCCTGGTGCCGGCAAGGAGCCACCGATCCTGACGTTCGGAGCCTCTTCACGTATCCGCTGGTCGCAGCCGTGGTGATCGTCCCCCTCGCGTTCCTCGAGATGGCCATCCCGGAGGGGTTGAACGTCCCCCGCCTGGCCAGCCTGGGCGGCCTGATCGGCTCGGTGGTCCTCGCCGTCGGCGTGGTCCGTCACCGGACCGTCTACGACGCGTTCGCGCTCCTCCGCCTGGATTCCGCCAACGTCCTCCGCGCCGCGGTCTCAGGGATTCTCTTTGTCGAACCCGACGGGCGCGTGGTCTTTTCCAACGGCATGGCGCGCGAACTGCTGGGGCTCTCGACACGCCCGAAGACCCTGGCCGAGGCGGGGCTCTCTATCCCCGAGGGGGACCGGGCCGTCATCCGCAGGCAAGGGCGGGTCCTCGAGGTTCGTTCGACGAAGTCCGCTGACATCTTCCCCGTGGGGCGGCTTTCGATCATCCTCCAGGACAAGACTCGCGACTACGCCCTTCTCGAGGAACTCGCCTCCAAGGACGCCCTGGCGTCCCTCGGGCAGGCGTCGGCCACCCTCGCCCACGAGATCCGGAACCCGCTCACCGCCATCCAGGCCGCCGTGGACTGCATCGCGCAGGACGCGGAATCCGGCCGCGCCCCCGAATCGCGCCACTCCGAGCTCATCCACGGCGAGGTCCGCCGCCTCAGCGATCTCCTCGAGCGCAGCCTCCAGCTCAGCCGGCCCCTCGAACTGCACCGGGAACCGTGCGATCTGAACGACCTTCTCCGTCGTACGATCGGGCGGATGCCTCCTCAGAACGGGACCCGTGTCGTCCAAGATCTGGCGTCCGCTCTTCCCCCCGTGGGGGGCGATCCCGACCTGCTCTTCCAGCTTTTCGCCAA
>CAZSCC010000731.1:0-11521 GCA_964604905.1 uncultured Planctomycetales bacterium | reverse complement strand
CCGCCGGCGATCATCGCGCGAGCCGTCCCTTCGCCCGTCCCGGCATCCCAATGCGACCGCAACGACGCTCCGCCTTTGATGCAGCCTCCGACCTTGATGGGGCGACCGCCCTTGTCCGACGCGGCCAGCTTCTCCAACAGTTGCTCCTTGACGATCGTGGGGCATTGGCTGTTGCCGACCAGCAGGACGTGGATCGGCTTCGGGGCCTCCTTCGACTCCTGAACTGAAGTCGCGCCACCCGCGCAGGCACTGGTCATCGCCAGACCTGCGAGCGACAGCGCGATCAGGGGTGCATTCCACGGGGTGTTCATCGAGATCGTCCTTTGAGAATGAACCGATCAGGGAGTGTACCCCCTCGGGAAGTCCGGTTCCACACCGTTCCCAGGAGGCTCTTCCGGGCCCGCCCGGATGCGAACCGGGAACCCGGGGATTATGAGAGAGGATCGGGGGGACAGGACAGGGGTGGACAGCGAAGGTCGAACATGGCCCTGGAGGGCTCCCAATGCCCTCCAGGGCTCGTTTTAAGATCTGGACACATGAGCCCTCGGAAACCCTCAGAAACCCATGAAAACCCTGCAGGATCGTACAAAGTCGACGCATCCGTCCTCTCCGAAAACGGCCTCACTCCTTCGAGACGAACGGCTTCAGCAGAGCCCAGGCTTCCAGAACTTCCCGAAGCGATTCCAGGTATGCCAACTGGATCTGGGTCCGCTCCCTCCGGACGGGGAGGACGTCGGCCAGACTCATGTCCCCGTTCCCATATCGCAGTTCGGCGCCCTTCAGCACGGCATCCGCGCGCGGCAGGATCTCCTCCTTGAGGAGTCGCGCCTGGCTCATCGCCCGCGAAACCCGGAGATGGGATTCCCGAAGCTGCCGCTCAAGCTCATTCCGAGCTAGCCTGGCCCTGGCTTGGGCCGCCACAATCTCCGCCCTGGCCTCATGAAGCCTTCCTTGATTCCGGTCGAACAGCGGGATCGCCACGCTGACCCCCGCATCGAAGGCATCGGTCTTACTGGCTTCCTGTCGGCGATAGAACAGGTCCAGATTGACGTCCGGAATCCGTTGCGCGCGGGCGACCTCTTCCCGCGCCCGTTCGACCTCGACGCCGGCCTCCGCCGCCTGAACCGCCGGGTCCCTCTCCAAGTCCTTCAGAAGGGATTCCAGGGCGGGCATTTCCAGGGCAGCTTCGACGGCTCCTGAGACGGACTCGATACGTAGACTCGCCTCGCCCTGCGCGGCGGCCAGAGCAAGGAGGGCGGACTCTCGCATGGAAACGGCCCGATCGTGCTCCAGCCGGACCCGAACTTGCTCCATTTCGATCCGGGCCCCATCCTCCGGTAGCGCGTCTCCGGCGGCCTGACGCGCACGGGTGACGGCAACGGCGCTTTCGGCAATCCTCAAGGTGTCGGATTGCAGCTTGACGACCTCCTCCATGTATAGGGCTGCGGCAAAGGCGGCGTGAACACGGCCGCGGACCTCGCGGCGACGGACCTCCAGTTCCTTCCGGAGCCGTTCGCGCTCCACCTCTTCCACGCGTACCGCCGCGCCCAATCGCCCGCCCATCGGGATCCTCTGGCTGAAGCCTGCCACGTACTCGGCTTCCTCCGCCGTGCCTCCCCGGAGAGGGGCCACCTCCATCCGCGCCACCAGTTCCGGGTTGGGATAGAGTCCGACCTGGAGAACGCGGCCCTGCGCCCCTTCAACCTTCGCCCTCGCGGCCAGGAGCTCCGGATGGACCTTCTCTGCCAGACCGAGCGCCCGCTCCAGGGTCAGGCCTCTCATGGGCTCCTGAGGGAGCGCAAGCTTGACAGGCGCCGCATGCTCTCGATGGCCGGGGTCCACAGGATATGGCAATGGTTCCTGATAGGGAGCTGCACACCCCGCTAGGAGAAGAATCCACGCTGCACGCGGTTTCATCGAACACCTCCCTGAGGGATTACGATCGGCTTTCCAAACCGGAGATAGAGCGCTGGCGCTACGACCATGTTCAAAACCATGGAGCTCAACAGCCCGAAGAGGATGACGATGGCCATCGGGGTCTGGATCTCGTTCCCCGGCTTGCCGCCCCCGAGCGCGAGCGGAATGAGCGCCAGCCCCGCCGCGAGAGCTGTCATCAGGATGGGGGCCAGGCGTTCGAGCGCACCCCGGAAGACCGCCTCTCGGAACTCGGTCACGCCTTCGACTTCCTGCAGATGCCGGATATGCGACACGAGCATGATGCCGTTCCTCGTTGCGATCCCGAAGACGGTGATGAACCCGATGAGCGAGGCGATCGACAGAACCCCACCCGAGAGGAACACTCCGGCGATGCCGCCGATCAGGGCCAAGGGAAGGTTCAACATGACGATCAGGGCGTCCCGGCTGTTGCGGAAGGCCATGTTGAGAAGGAAGCCGATCCCGAGAACCACGCCGCCCCCCAGGATGGCGAGCGTCCGTCCGGCCTCGGCGGCGGCCTCGAACTGACCTCCGTACTCCGCCCGGTAGCCCTTTGACATGAGCGGGTCGACCCGCTTTCGGATATCGCCGACGACCGAAGCGACGTCGCGACCGGCGACGTTGCACATGACCACGATCTTCCGCTCGACGCGCTCCCGGCTGATCGTGTTCGGTCCCGTCTCCTTCCGGACGTCCGCCAGAGTCCTGAGCGGAACCTTCGCCCCCGAAGGCGTATGGACCGGCAGGTCTCCGATGTTGTCCAGCGTCCAGCCCTCTTCATCCGAGATCCGAAGGACGATCTCGAACGTATTCCTGCCTTCAAGCAGTCGCGCGACCGAATGTCCCTGATTGGCGGCTTCCAGAGTGTGGGTGACCTCCTCCATCGTGAGGCCGTGACGGGCCATCGCCGCGCGGTCGAACCTAACGTTCAGGATGGGGATCTCCGCCTGCTGCTCGACTGAAAGGTCCACCACCCCGTCCACGCCGGACATCGCCTGCCGCGCCTGCTCGGCCAGGGCCCGCAACCTGCCCAAGTCCTCGCCGAAGATCTTGACCGCGACGTTGGCCCGCGTGCCCGAGAGGATGTGGTCGATCCGGTGCGAGATCGGCTGTCCGATGGTGATGTTCATGCCGGGAATCTGGGAGAAATCCCTGCGCAGGGCGGCGAGGAACTCCTCTTTGCTCCGCCCTTTCATCGACAGCGATACGTCCAGTTCGGCCGATTCGACCCCCTGAGCGTGCTCATCCTGCTCGGCGCGCCCGGTGCGCCGACCCACGGACACCACTTCGGAGTGTCCCATGAGAGTCTCCTCGACCACACCTCCGAGGGCGTTCGCCTCGGGGAGGGACGTCCCCGGCAAGGTAACGGCGCTGATCGTGAGGGAGCCTTCGTTGAAGTCAGGCAGGAACGTCCGACCCAGGCGGCTGGATGCGCCCAGGCTGACCGCGAGGAGCGCCACCGCAGGAACGGTGACAAGCCAGGGATGACGGAGTGCGGGATCGAGGATCTTCCGATAGCCCGCCTTCAGGACGTGGACGATCCACGGCTCCTTCCCCTCACGGACGGCCTTACTGAGCGGCAGGAGGAGATGGCAGAGCGCGGGCGTCACGGTGACCGCCACGATCAGCGACGCAAACAATGAGACTGTGTAGGCGATCCCAAGCGGCCGGAGGAGCCGCCCTTCGATTCCCGTCAGGAAGAAGAGAGGGAGGAAGACCAGGACGATGACCAGGGTGGCGTACACGATTGAACTCCGAATCTCCACGCTTGCCTGGAAGACGACCTCGAGAGCGGACTTTCGACGGTCCGGGGGAAGCGAACCGTTCTCGCGCAGCCGGCGGAAGACGTTTTCGACGTCGATCACCGCGTCGTCGACCAGCGCCCCGATGGCGATCGCCATGCCGCCCAGGGTCATCGTGTTGATGGTGGCTCCGAACGCATGCAGGGTGAGCACGGCAGCCAGCAGCGAGAGGGGCATCGCCGTGAGCGTGATCAGCGTCGCCCGCACGTTGCCCAGGAAGAGGAGGACGATGACGATGACGAGGAGGCCTCCATCCCGAAGGGCGTGGAAGACGTTGTTCACCGCCACTTCGATGAAGTCCGCCTGACGAAAAATGCGGCTGTTGATCGCCATCCCCGGGGGCAGCTTGAGATCTCCCAGGACCTTGTCGATCTCCCGCGTAAGCACGAGGGTGTTCGCCCCGGGCTGCTTCTGGACGGCCAGGATCACCGCAGGCTTGCCGTTTGCGGAACCGTCACCGCGCTTGGGGGCGCCCGCGGAGCGGACCTCCGCGAGGTGGGACACCTTCACGGGCTGCCCGTCACGTGTCCCCACGACGGTCTCGGCGATGTCCGCCATGTTGCGAAACCGCCCCATGCCGGTGACCAGATACTCGGACCCCGCGTGATTGATGAATCCCGCGGAGAGGTTCTCGTTGGAGGCGGTCAGAGCCTGTCCCACCTGGTCCATCGAGATCCCGTAGGAGCGGAGCTTCGTGGCCGAGAGGACGACCTGATACTGCTTCTCCTCTCCGCCCATCGTGGTAACTTGGGACACACCGGCCACCGAAAGGAGCCTGCGACGCACCACGGTATCGGCCTCGGTCCTCAGATCCAGCGGTGAGTGCCGTTCGGAGGTCATGGCGATGAACATGATCTCGCCCATGATCGAGGAGGTAGGGGCGATGATCGGTCGCTCGACCTCGGGCGGGAGGGAGCCGGCAACGAGGCTAAGTCTCTCGCTCACCACCTGGCGCGCCGCCGCGATATCGGTCCCCCAATCGAACTCGACCCACACCACCGACAGCCCTACCGCCGTGGAGGAGCGGACCCTACGCACCCCCGGTGCGCCGTTCATGGCCGTCTCGATGGGGAAGCTGATCTGGCTTTCCACCTCACTGGGGGCCATCCCATGGGCCTCCGTGAGGACGGTCACCGTCGGGGCCGTGAGATCCGGGAATACGTCGACGGGCATCGTGAAGGCCACGGTACCGCCCACGACGCAGAGAAGGAGCGCCAGCGCCAGGACCGCCGCGCGGTTCTCCAGGGACCAGCGAATGAGAGCCGTCATCATGTCCTTGCCTCCTAATGCTCGTGCCCGTGGGCCGGCAGGGACGTCGAGACCGACGCGAGCCGTACCGCGTAGGCCCCTCGAGTGACGACTCGTTCCCCGGGAGAGATGCCGTCGAGGATCTGCGCGAACCCGGACTCACGAATGCCCAGGGCGAGGCCGCGCTTCTGGAAGGTCTCGCCCGAGACCTGGACGAATGCGACGAAGCGTCCGTCCTCGTCGACGAGCGCTGATTCGGGGATGGCGAGGGCCTCCTTGGCCCGTGCTGTTTCTATGTAGACATTGATCGCCATGCCGATGCGCAGGCGGCCTTCGGGATTCTTGACTTCGTAGATCAGCGGAACGGTACGCGCGGCTGCATCCACCTCCGGTCCGACGAGGACCAGCCGGCCGCCGCCCTCGCCCAGGATGGTAAGGTACTTTCCTTTGGCGTCGGGCGTCTCGTAGACGGCGTCTCGGGAGGCCCCGATGCGCGGCATGTCGGACTCGGGGATGCGCGCTTCGATGAAGACCGTTTCCGCATCCAGGATCGTGAAGATCGCGCGATCGGCGGGCACGTACTCCCCCACCGCCGCGCCGATCTGAGTCACGACGCCCGTAAGGGGTGACTTGAGTTCAAAGACGGGAAGGGGGCCCGTGTCTGGCCGGATCGCTACCCCCGACTTCTCGTAGGCGCCCTTGAGAGCCAGCGCGGCGTGATGGGACGCTTTGGCAGATCGGGCGACGAAATCGGACTCCTGAAGGTCACGTTCGGTCCGGGCCTGACCCGCCGCCAGCTTCTTCATCCGCGCGTGGGCGACTTCCGCCTGGTCCCAGGCGAGTTTCGTTCTTACGACCTCAGCCTCGGCCTCGACGAGCTTGGCCGCCAGGTCCGACACCGGCGGCTGGATGAGAGCGAGGGTTTCGCCGGCCTCGACGCGACCCCCGAGCGGCGGACAGCTTTTCCCGGGAGGATGCAACAACCGACCGGCGAGGGGCGGGGCGACCGATGCTTTACCCCCGGATCTGACCGCGACCACTGCGGGCAGTCTCAGTCGCTCCACCATGGGGCGTTTGATGGCGGGTTCGATCCCGGTACGAAGCTTCCATTGCTGTTCCTTGAGAAATGAGATCCCTTCCGGCCCCTCGGCTTGCGCGGCCTTCATGGCTTGCTCGGCCGTGGCATGGACCGTCACGGGTGGAAGGTCGATCACGCCTTCCGCGCCGTCTGAGGCGATGCGGATCGCGACCTTCCACACCCCTGAGGCCGGGAACTTGAGTTCCGGTAGGTAGATGCCCGGCCGCTTCGGCGCGTCCTCGATGTGCTCGATGACCGTGCCCTCGGCCGGGGTGAGAACAAAGGTGACCTTACCCTCTCTACGAGCTTGGCCGGTCTTGATGTCCGTGACGTGGGTCACGAACCCCACGGGCTGATGGGTGACGATACGTTTGTGCTCGAGGAAGATCTCGAAGCGGTCACCCCACACCGTGACCTGATCGGTCTTCTCCGCCTCCTTCTTGTCGCTAGCGCGTTCGTGCTGATGCGGGTCGCATCCGCAGACCAGAAGCAATGCCCAGACAATCTTTCTCATTCCTCACCTGTCGTCGAAAGGAGAATTTGGAAAAGTGCGGAATGTGAGGGCAGACGGAAATCCGCCGACACTATCCCCTACGAAGGCGGGCTACACGACCGGGACGTGCAGGAGATCGACGACGGAGAGTGGAGCGTAGGGTTGAATCTTGGGGACGAGGATCCGGAAAGAGATCCCCAAGTCCAGACCGGCGGGACTGTTCACGAGCGCAAAGGCGGTACTCTGTGTACAGCACGTGTGCGTGTCATGATGATGGCAAGGGCTGTTCGGGGTTTCGTGATGGTCGTCGGCATCGCCGTGCTCATGGTTGCCCTCGCCCTCCGCGGGATGGCCGAGTCCGGGGTGGTGGCCATGATCGGCGACGGCCTCGGGCAGCTCGGTGCCGGCGGGCACTGAGGTTGAAAGGACCAAGGCCAGCGCACAAACCCAGGCCAAGCTCTTGAGCATCGGGAAGAGTCTAACACCGCCTGGCAGGATCAGCAAGAGGCCCCTCCCGGGGGGGGGGCCGACGCGCACACGAGTCTGCCGCGACTCTTTCGGTCGCCCAAGCAATATGCGCGACCTAACATTTGGCCTGATGAGACCGGAAAATCGTACAAGGGTCGTACAAGAGTCCCCTGGTTGCGACAAATCACGCCGATTCACTGCAAGCCCTTGGTGCCAAAGAAATTTGGTGGGCCCGCCCGGACTCGAACCGGGAACCAAGGGATTATGAGATCTAAAAAGAAGAGCCGGACGAAGTGCGACGCGACAGGTCGAATTGCCCCAGAACTGCCTCCCAATGACTGTTAGCGCCGTTTTACGATCGGACACTCTGCGACGATTCTGGGCCGATCAGGACCAAGAAAGACGGAAAAGAGTACTCACCGGAGTACTCATGGCGCCATATGAGCGTGAGCACCTTTCTTGATGGCGCCTCCGTCACGGTAAACGAGGGGCGGCTCGACGCCGTGACGACCGACTTCCAGCGCACTCTCGGATCCCCCCGTCGAACCCCGATTCCCGAGTTCCCGGCCTAAGGGGCGGGAACTGGGAACCGACACCCGATCAGCTCCGTAGACCGAGTCGCTCAAAGACACCATCGCCCGCGCCCTCCCCTACTGGCACGAGCAGATCGCCCCGGCCCTCCACGAGGAAAAGCGGGTCATCGTGGCCGCGCACGGCAATTCGCTGCGCGAACTGATCAAGCACATCGAGGGGATCTCGGACAAGGATATCGTCGACCTCGAGTTGCCGACGGGAGCGCCCATCCTCTATAAGCTGTCCGACGACCTCAAGCCCGCGAAGGCGCGCCGCTACGTCGGCAAATAGGAATTTCAGCGAAGGGACCGGCCGATTTGCCGCCATTCGCTTTAAAACGAAGCGAACCCCTGGAGACTCTCCAGGGGCCGCCCGAACCTCCGCTGGGGGCCGGACCACTGTCCGATTCGCTCGTCGGACCACCGACCGGCCAGCGGAGGGCATCACGTCACCAGCGAGGGGGAGGGTCGGTTGACGTCAGGCGTCCGGGCGGGATCAGGGCGAGGATCCAGAACCTCGACGCACCCGTTTTCGACCGCCCATCCGAGCACTCCCGCGACCCGGCACCGAAGGACCCGCAAGAGGCGTGCCAGCACATTCCCCCTCGAGCGGCGCCCGCGGAGCAGGTTGATCCGCGGAGGAATCCGCGGGGTCCCCCGGGAAAAGCGAGGACCCTATCCGTCCAGCCCTCTGCTCAACTGACCGCGCGCGCATCCTCACGTCTTCTCGCCGCCGTCGCCGGACGGAACCGTATCAGTCTGGACGCTGCAACCCGAAATGGGGGTGATTTGAACCGTGCCGTAGATTCGTTTGATGTCCGGGAGTTCGGTGGCGTAATAATGCACCCAGATGTAAAGGTGGTTGAACAACGCCACGACCAGGCCCCCCGCCGACGCCCACCACAAGGCCGGAACCCACAGCAGCAGGAAGCCGAACACGTACATGCCGTTGGACGTGAAGCGGAAGATCCCCGCTCGGACGATAGGCAGCGTGCGGACGGCCGGGTCGAAATGGTCGGCGCCGAAGGCCCGCCGGAACGTAAAATAGCGCTTGACCGAGTAGAACAGGTAGAGCGCCGGCACGAGCGCGCCGACCGCGGCAATCTTGAGCGCGAGCAACTCGGCGGCGACAGTGTCCTGGTTCGAATAGGCCAGCACGAACACCGTCAAGACGCGGACGATGCCAATGAGGCTGAAGCCGGCTGCATACAAGGGGAACGCCCATGCGCCGATCAAGCGCGTCGGCAGCCCGCCATGCAACTCGGTGCGCCAGCAAAGCCAGACGTAGACCTGATGGAGCACGGCCGTCCCGATCGCGATCCAATACCAGTCGAGCGACGAAAGGCCCCACCTCTGGCCGCGTTGCAACGCGCTCGACGAGGCAGCCCACGCGCAGCCGGCGAGCAGGACGACGAGTCCGGCGCCGTGGAGCCACTGGCGCTCGAAAATCAGTGACAGGCGACCCTGGTCGCTTCTCGTCGTGGTCATCGCCGGAAACTCCTTATTGCGAACATGTCGCCGCTTGAATCGGGGACAGTATCCGTTTTTCACGGCTGCGCGGCGAGTTGGCGGCGCAACGCTTCGAGCTCGCCGTGGCGCTCTGTTACGGGCCGCTGATCGCGGTGGGCACCTACCTGGTCCAACGCCGGGACGTGACGCCTCTCCAGTGCGATGGGCTGCCCCCCCCCGCAACCGAGGCGAGTCGATCTTCGTTTGCCGGGCTGACCTGAACGTGACGTCGACAGGAGGTCCTTTGTTAGCGAAATCGCGCCGCGATTTCGCTAACAGTTTTGGGCGAGCTCAGTCGCAGACCCAGAGCCCCCCCCTGAGAAAGTGGCCGCACCCCGGCGCGTGCAGGTGGCCCTCCAGAGCGAACCACTTCCCGCCGGTGAAGTAGTGGGGGCATCCCACGACGCAGAGGTGGACCGAGGGCAGGCGGATCTCCACCGCGGGCACCCAGAACCCCCCGTGGAACAAGTGACCGCAGCCGATCCCGTGGGCGTGGCCGATCCCTCCCCCGCGGCCGGGCGGAGCGCCCCCGTGCCCCGGCGGGACGCCTCCATGGCCGGGAGGCTTTCCCCCAAGACCGTGCGGGCCCCCCTTCACGATGCAGCCCGCCAGCAGACCGCCCAGCAGCGCGACGGCGATGAATCTCATCGGCCACTTCCCCCGACTCTAATCGTCGTCTTCTTCCTTCCCTTTACCCTTCCCCTTCTTCTTCGCCTCCGGTTTGGGATTCCGCCCCGGACCGAACCGCTTGGCGAGGCCCGGCGGAAGATGACCCCGCTGCATCGCCGGCCCCGGCGGCAGGGAGCCCGGACCGCGGCCGTATCCCTCGTTCCCCTTCCGTTCGGCCGGCCTCGCGCCCTTCCCCAGGCGGGCGTCCAGCAACTTCTCGACGCCGCGGAGGATCTCCTCACGTTGGGCCTTGAGGCGCCGGTCGACCTCCTGGAGCACCGACGCGCCCTCCTCCTTCTTCCCGGCCATCTCCTTCTTCTTCTCCTTCTCTTCCGCCTTCGGCGCCTTGCCGAGCCGCTCGTCGAGCAACTTCTCGACCGCCCGCAGCAGATCGTCCCCCTGCGCCTTCATCCGCCGGTCCACTTCCTTGAGGACCGGGTCCACGTCCTGCGGCTTCCCGGGCTTCGGCTTGTCCTGGGCGTACGCGCCGCTCGCCGCCAGAGAGAGCGCCGCGACCATCAGGACCGTCTTGATCGCCATCTTCGCCTCCTCTTCACCCACCTATTCGAACGATCGGGCGGCCTCCGCCGCCTTCCGGGCCGCCTCCGTCCCCGCAAAATCGAGGGCGATCTGGCGGAGCAGGGCGGCGGCCTTCGGGCGGTCGCCCGACGCGCCGAGCTTCCGCGCGGCGGCGATCCGATCCTCGCCCAGCGCCGCGATCTTCTCCAGCAGCCTCTCCGCGTGATCCACCGCCGGAGCGAACCCCTCCTGCCCCTCCAGGCGGAGCGCGGCCTTCGCGCGCTGGATCGCCGTCGCGAGGACCCCCTTCCGCACGTCGATCTCCGCAAGCCGGAGTTCGGCCTCCATCCCCTGAGGAAGGCCCTTGTAGTCCGCCGCCATCTGCCTGAGGATCGCAGCCCCCTGCCCGGCATCGTCCGCCGAGAAGGCCAGGTCCGCCGACTTGAACTGCCGTTCGGAGATCTCCTGGACCCGGGCGACCGCCTCCTCAATCTCCTTGTAGCCCTTGCGGGGGAGACGCGCGATCTCGGCGAAGAGCCTCCCGGCCTTGTCCAGGTCCGTCTTCGCCAGCGCCTCGGCCCTCGCGAAGTCCGACTGGACCTTGTCGAGGAACTTCCTGATCTGGTCGGGCACCGACGCGAGGAGCCCCTTGAGTTCGATCGTCGAGAGGTTCTCCAGGCGTCTCCACTCGTTGCCGTGCCGGTCGAGGCCCAGGACCGTTCCGGGCTTCTTGACGGCCAGCCTGCGGACGTCGGCGTTCTCCTTGGAGTAGATCAACTTCGTGAAGACCCACGTGGTCTTCGAGAGCTGGATCACGTCGAGGAGATAGAAATCGTTGGCCAGGACGGTCCCGTTCCCCTTTTCCTCGTAGACGTACACCAGGAACATCCGATCGTCCGCCCTGGCCGCCTCCTTGGCCCTGGCGCAGGGCTCCACCCAGACGCACCCTTCCTTCGAATACAACTTGTCGTTCGGAAGGCCGGGCAAGCCGCCGGGAACGTTGGGGCCGCCCGGATTTCCGTTGCCGCCCTTCACGCCGCCCCCGCCGAACCCGCCCCCGCCCTTCTGCGCCCAGAGGGGCGCGGAGGCCAGGATCACGAAGGCAGCCGTCGATACGATCAGTCTATTCATCACAATTCCCCCGACTTTCTCCGCCCTAACTCTTCCCGTTACCCTTCCCCCCCCGCCCGCCCCTGTCCTTGGCCTTTCCCTTTTTGCCCTCCCCCCC
>CAZSCC010000730.1:0-8468 GCA_964604905.1 uncultured Planctomycetales bacterium | reverse complement strand
TAGGCGAAGGCCGCCATGAGGAGCGGGTGGGTGAGGATGCCCGCCTGCTTGCCCGCCGCGGGCACGACCTTCTGGAAGGGCGCGTCCTCGGGGAGTTCGGCGCCGTAGACCTTGGCGAGGCGGCCGTTCAGGTGGACGAAGTCGGCGAGGAGGAGCTGGCGGAAGTCGGAGGCGTCGCTCCAGGTCACGTCGTCCAGGAAGAGGTCGAGCGAGGTCCGGAGGTCGGAGGCGATCGCCTCGGTGAATTCCGGGTATCGCTTCTGGTCCTTGGAGAGCTCCCGCAGGCGGTCGAGCTGCAGCCACTGCTGGTAGAACTGGCGCATCTTCGCGCGCGTCCGGAGGTCGGGGGCCATCCGCTCGGCCTGTCGCGCCACGTCCTGCGCGGTCGACAGCGGGCCCTTCCGCGCGGCGTCCAGGAGCTCGGCGTCGGGGATCGAGTCCCAGAGTCCGAAGGAGATCCGGGCCGCGACCGCCGGCGCGTCGGTGCCGACGTCGTGGTACAGGAACCGCGGTGACTTCAGGACGAGGAGGACGACCTTCCGCGCGGCCGCCTCGAGGTCCCCGGCGGCCTCGAAGTGGCGGTCGACGAAGAACGCCTGCAGCTCGGGGGCGAGCGGTCTCCGGAAGGCTCGCTCGGCGAAGCGCCGGGCCCAGTCGCGAATCTTCTCCTTCGCGTCGGGGGCCGTGGGCTTCCGCCCGGCCAGCCTCTCCAGTCGGGAGCTCGCGTACGCCGCGACCTCCAGGGCGGCCGAGGTGGCCGCCTCGTCCCACGCCTTGGAGATGAAGTTCCCGCGCTCGTAGCCCAGGCTGCGGTCGTCGGGGGGGAAGGGGGTCCCGACGACGAACACCTCGGGGAAGCGGCCGGGGGAGAGGAGGCGTTCCGGGACGAGCTCCTCCGCTCGGTGGGGCCGCTTCCACTTCAACGCGATCGAGGCGGTCTTCTCGCTCTTGGCCTTGAAGATCTCGATACGGAGGGGGTAGACGCGGCCGCCGAGGAGCAGGATCGATTCCGCATGGCGCACGTCGTTGCCCGACCGCACGCCCCCGTCGATCAGGGGGCGGACGAGGTCGTTGATCCAGAATCGGACGCCGTTGACGCTCTCGACATTGAACTCGTACACGCCCGTCTCGGGGGCGAGGAGGGCGCCGGTCCACCGGGCGGCGCAGTCCTCGGCGACCAGCTTGTCGGGGAGGAGGGGGTCGAAGCTGACGACGGGGTCCACCCGGTCGACGACCCGCTTGTCGTCGCGGGGGCGCTTGGTGCCGTTGTAGTACTCGCCCCGCAGGCCGCGCTTGTCGTCCCACTTGGCCTGTTCGCCGAAGGATCC
Organism: uncultured Planctomycetales bacterium; assembly: GCA_964604905.1. Taxonomy (GTDB): domain Bacteria; phylum Planctomycetota; class MHYJ01; order MHYJ01; family JACPRB01; genus JACQFK01. Next base: position 7,140 of record CAZSCC010000730.1, on the reverse strand, counting down.
CAGGAGGTCGGCCACGGCGTTCCGGTACTGCTGGACGGTGAGCCGCGAGAGCTCGACGCGCGGGGGATTGATCCGGAGTTGCGCCGCGGGGGAATAGAAGGCGTTGAAGATGTACTCGGCGACCTTCTTCGCGTCCTCGCCCGTGCACTTCACGGCGGCCTCCTCGGGCATGTTCTTGGCGATGTAGGCCGCGAGTTTCGGGATCGAGAGGTCGCCCACGAGCGCGTCCGGATTCTTCTTGGACCCTTCGCCCTTTTCCCCGTGGCAGGAGGCGCACATTTTCCGGTAGACCTGCTCGCCGGTCGCCCCCTGGGGGGAGGCGGACAGGAAGATCAGATATGGAAGGAGCGCCCCTACCGTGCACGCCATTTACATAATGTAATACAATCCGGGGGTCGGGCTGGATTCATGTCCCCAGGGTGAGCGATGGCGCGGAGGGCGATTCTTGCGGTCCTGATCGTCTCCGTCTCCGCCTGTGCCCGGGACTGGCCGCGATGGCGGGGGCCGGACGGGAACGCGGTCTGCGACGATGAGCCCCTGCCCGTGAGCTGGTCCGCGACCGAGGGCGTGGCGTGGAAGGCCGCCCTCCCGGGAGAAGGATCGTCGTCGCCGATCGTCTGGGGCGACGCCGTCTTCGTGACCTCGTCGCTCGAGGACGGGACTCGGCGGTTCCTGCACTGCCTCGACCGCCGGAGCGGGGCGAGCCGGTGGAGCTGCGAGACGAAGGACCCGGATCCCGAGCGGACGTCCGCCCTGACCGGCCACGCCGCCGCCACGCCGGTGACCGACGGGACCCGAGTGATCGCCTACTTCGGGAACGCGGGCGCGGTGTGCACCGATTTCGCCGGCGAGGTGCTCTGGCGCCGCCGGCTGGGGGACTTCGATTCGGAACTGGGCCTGGCGAGCTCGCCGATCCTCCACCGGGGCCTCGTGATCCTCCTGTGCGATCACGACGGAGACCGGTTCCGAAGCTTCGACTCGTTTCTGATCGCCCTGGACGAGAGGACGGGAGAGACCGTCTGGAAGACCGTCCGCCCCGGGCTCTTCCGCTCCTGGAGCACCCCCATCGTCGCCGCCGGGGAACTGATCGTTTGCGCGCAGGACGAGGTGCGGGCGTACGACCCGGAGACGGGGAGGCTGATCTGGGCCGCGCGAGAGACGACCGGCTGGGTGGCCCCGTCCCCCGTGGCGGGCTCGGGGCTGCTCTTCGTGACCTCGGGCAAGGACGGGCCGACGGTCGCGATCCGTTCCGGGGGCGAGGTCGCCTGGCGCGTCGCGCGCGGCGGACCGTATGTCTGCTCGCCGCTGATTTACGGGGGTCTGCTCTATGTCCTCGACGAGCAGGGCATCCTGGTCTGCCGGGAATCGGCGACTGGGAGGGAGGTCTACAAGCGGCGACTGCCGGGGAAGTTCAGCGCCTCGCCGGTCGCGGGAGACGGGAAGCTCTACTTCACGAACGAGGCGGGGACGACGACCGTCGTGCAGGCGGGCCCCAAGTTCGCGGTCCTCGCGGAGAACCGGCTGGACGAGGAGACCCTGGCCTCCCCGGCGATCTCGAGGGGCGCCCTCCTGTTCCGCAGCGGGAAGCATCTGTACTGCATCGGGAAATAATCCGGTTCGGGAATATCCGGAGGGGGGTCGGATCGTTCCTTAGGTGGACGTTTTTGAACAGTCAAGGGAGGAGAATGTGATGGTACGGATGAAGCTGGGGATGGTTCTCGCCGCGGTCGCGGCGCTTTCGCTGCCGGTCCTGGCGCAGGATCTCACCAAGGACATGAAGAAGGGGACGGCCGATCTGAAATCGGCGGGCCCGCTCGCCTTCGCTCCCGAGGGGATCCTCCTCGTGGGCGATCCGCAGGGCGGCGCGATCTTCGCGATCGATACGGAAGACAAAGGCGGGAATCCCGAAGAGGTGAAGCTCGACGTGCCGTCGATCGACGAAAAGATCGCCGCCGCGCTGGGCACGTCGGCGAACGACATCCTGATCAACGACCTGTCGGTCAACCCGGCCAGCGGAAAGGCCTACCTGTCCATTTCGCGGGGCAAGGGGCCGGCCGCCGTGCCGGTGATCGTCCGCGTGGACGGCTCGGGCAAGATCTCCGAGCTTTCGCTCAAGGAGGTCAAGTTCAGCAAGGCGATGCTGCCGAACGCCCCCGCGCCCGGCGAGGGGAAGAACAACCAGCGCGCGGAGGCGATCACCGACCTGGCGTATGCCGACGGCCGGGTGATCGTCGCGGGGCTCTCGAACGAGGAGTTCGCGTCGAACCTCCGCTCGATCCCGTTCCCGTTCAAGTCCGCCGACTCCGGGTCGGGCGTGGAGATCTACCACGGAGCCCATGGGAAGTTCGAAACCAAGTCGCCGGTGCGGACGTTCGCGATCTACGGTATCGCCAAGCAGCCCAACGTGCTGGCGGCCTACACCTGCACCCCGCTTGTCCGGTTCCCGCTGAACGACCTCAAGCCCGGCGCCAAGGTGCGCGGCACGACGGTGGCGGAGTTGGGTAACCGGAACCGGCCGCTCGACATCATCATCTACCAGAGCGGCGGCAAGGATTTCGCCTTGATGTCCAACAGCAGCCGCGGGGTGATGAAGATCCAGCTTGAGAACATCGAGAAGATCGCCGGGATCACCGAGCGGATCAGCGACAAGGCGGGCACGACGTATGAGACGATCGCCTCGCTCAAGGGCGTGATGGAGCTCGACCGCCTGAACAAGGGCCATGCGGTCGTGCTGGTCCGCGACGGCGGGCCGCTCAACATGCAGACCATCGCGCTCCCGTAATGAACTTCGCGGTACGGGTCGCCGCCGTCGCGTGGATCGCGGCGGCGGCGGCCCCCCTCGGCTGCTCGGGCCCCTCCATCACCCTGGAAGCGGGCCGTTTTCTCGCGGTCGGTGAGGGCGCGCTCTCTGTCTACGTCGCCGGATCGTCCGACCCCCTCTTTGGCGAGCAAAGGGCGGAGGGCGGCGCTCGGGTCTTCGAGCCGCGCTTCCCGCTCCGGCCGGGGCTGACGTATCGCGCGGTGTTCGAGCCCTCGACGGGCGGGAGGGTGGAGCGGACGTTCGCGATTCCCCCACCGCCTCCCTCGGCGCCGACCGTTGTGCGCGCCGTCTTTCCCAGCGGGGATGTCCTTCCCGAGAACCTGCTCAAGTTCTATCTGCACTTTTCGGCGCCCATGTCCCGGGGCGAGGTATATCGCCGGGTCCGCCTGTTGGACGCCTCCGGAAAGACCGTGGAGTTGCCGTTTCTAGAGTTGGGCGAGGAGCTGTGGGACCGGGCCGGCGTGCGCGTTACGCTGCTCTTCGATCCGGGGCGCATCAAGCGCGGACTCAAGCCGCGCGAGGACTCGGGTCCGGCGCTGGAGGAGGGGAAATCCTACACGCTGGTCGTCGACCGAGACTGGCCGGACGCCGAGGGGCATCCTTTGGGGCGGGAGCATCGGAAGGCCTTCAAGGTCGGCGCGCCGGACGAGAAGCAGCCCGATCCGAAGGCGTGGAGGCTCCAGCCCCTTCGCGCCGGATCGGTCGAGGCGATGACGGTGGGCTTCGAAGAGCCGCTGGACGAGGGGCTCCTGAACCGCGTGATCTCCGTCGTCGATCGAGAGGGCATGACCGTAGCGGGCCGGATCGAGATCGATCAGGGGGAGACCCGCTGGCGGTTCCGTCCCGAGGGAGCGTGGAAGGCGGGGAGCTACGCGCTTCGGGTCGATACCACGCTCGAGGACAGGGCGGGGAACAGCGTGGACCGGCCGTTCGAGGTCGACATCGTCCGCCCCGTGGAGCGGTCGATCCGGTCGCGCGTGGTCGAGCTTCCGTTCGAAGTGGGCCCGCGTTAGCGAGTCATCATGAGGGCGATGGCGGCCCATCCCGTCGTCGAGATCCGCTGCGCGTAGCTGTTGGCCCCCGGAGGCCGCATCGTCTCCGGCCATCCGCCGTCCGACTGCTGGGCGTTCGCCAGGTACTCCCGGCCACGACGGATCATCTCGAGGACGCCCGGGGAGGCGCGGCAGGTGGAGAGGCCCAGGAGCGCGAGGGCTGTGTCGAAGACCTCCGGGGGCGAGGTGGCGTAAGGGCCCCAGCCGCCGTCCCGGGCCTGCCCCTTGCGGAGGACCTCCAGGCAGTCGTTGCGCTTCCCCTCGGAATGAAGGAGGAGCGCCGCCGCTTCCAGGATCCCCGCGGGCCTGTGCTGACCGAGCCACCGGTCCGCGCGCTCGAGGGCCTCCTTGAAGCGGAGGGCATCGGTCCGGGCCAGCACTTTTCGCGCGACGACGGTGGCGAGGGTCCGACCATAGGTGACGGGCGATCCCGGGAGGCCGTCGGCATCCACCTTCCAGGAGCCGTCGGGCTGCTGCAGGTCGCGGAGCATCGCGGCGGCGCGATCGAGCGCGGGGCCGGGGTCCTCCAGGGCCGCGAGCGCGTGGGCGAACTGGAGGGCCGCCAGGTCCTTGTCGCTGAATTCTCCGGGCGGTCCGTTGTCCTTCCACCGTTCAGGCCGGTTGAGCCATTGAACGGTCGTCTCGAGAGCCACGGGATCGAACGGGATCGAGAGCCGCCGAGCCGCGAAGAGGGCCCGGGCGGCGTCGCCGTTGTTGTGGCAGGAGTAGCACTTGTTCTTCAGCGGCCAGTCGGGGACTTCGACGGCCAGGAACGCGATCGCGCGTCCTTCGGGGGTCGTCGGGCGCGACGCGCAGGAGAGCGAGGCCGCGGCAAGGGCGAGGCTGGCGGAACGGAGGAGTCTCAGCATTTCCTGTGCCGCGGGCAACCCACCCGGTGATCGTTGACCAACCCGGCGGCCTGCATGTAGGCGTAGCAGATCGTCGAGCCCACGAACGTGAATCCCCTTTTCCTGAGATCGAGGCTCATCGCGTCCGATTCCTCCGATCGGGAGGGGATGTCCGTTAGACGGACCCGACGGTTCCGGAGGGTCCGCCCGCCCGTGAACTGCCAGATGTAGCGGTCGAAGCTCCCGAACTCCTTCTGGACCTCGAGGAAGGCCCGGGCGTTCCGGACGGCGCCGCCGATCTTGAGGCGGTTGCGGATGATCCCCTCGTCGCCGAGGAGGCGTTTCACGTCGCGCGCGCCGAAGCGGGCGACGCGCCGGGGATCGAAGCCCGCGAAGGCCTTCCGGAAGTTCTCCCGCTTGTGGAGGACGCAGCGCCAGCTCAGGCCGGCCTGGAAGCCGTCGAGGATCAGGTACTCGAAGTGGCGACGGTCGTCGTGGGCCGGCACGCCCCACTCCTCGTCGTGGTACCGGTCCATGAGCGGATCGTCGCCGGCGGGCCAGCAGCTCCGCGGCAGGGACGCCATCACTCCTTCTTCGCTGCGACGAGCGCGTCGTAATGCAGGCGGCCGACGTGCCACATGTAGGAGGGCCCGAAGCCTGCCTTCGGTCCCCAGGAGTTGGCCACCGCCTGCCGCAGGTGCTTCAACGCTTCATCGGGGCGGTTCTCGATCGTCGCGTTGAGCCCGACGTAGAGGTGGGCGTAGAAGAGCCGACTCTCCCGCTCCTCATCGCCGACCTCGGCGGAGCGTATCTGCTTGAGGATCTCCTCCGGCGTGATCTTCTTCTCGAAGAGTTTGTAGACGGCGGGAAAGGGCTCGCGGTCGTCCTTGGCGTACTTCAAGAGGCCTTCGCGCGCCTTCTCGAGGCCATGGGCCTTCGCCTGGGAGAAGAAGCGCCAGATGCCGTTCTCCCGGTCGACGTCGTCGTGAGTGTGGTAGATCTCGAACTGCCGGGCCGCCTTGGCGTATTCCCCCGCGTAGAACCAGGCGATCCCGCGCCGCCAGTGGCCCGCGTCGAGCTTCGGGTCGAGTTCCACCATCTTCTCGTAATCGGCGACCGACTCCTTGAAGCGGCCCCGCATGAAGAGCGCGTCAGCGCGCCTGGAATATCCGTCGACCTCCTTCGGGTCGGCCTTGATCCGGTCGGCGGCCTTCTGGATCCTCTCGTCGAGGTCGCCGTTCAGCCGGGCGACCTGCTCGGGGGAGAGGGGAGGATCGTCCGCGAAGGCGGACAGAGCCAGGCCGAGCCAGACCGCGCGAAGGGCCATCGCTCCTGATTACACCGAAGCCCGCGCGGCGTCAAGGGTCGCGCGCGCCGCCCGCCAGGAGCGATGAATGACAGTAATACAATAGTCCTGTCATTGGACGCCGCGTGAGGCGCCGGAGGGGAGCCCGGGTATGAGTAGGCAGAAGGGGAGCCTGAGATGCGCGCGTTTGTCCTCGCGATGCTGGCCGGCCTGGCGGCGGCCCCGGACGAGACTCCGCTCCGGGGCGTGATCGACCGCGAGATCCGCGCCGAGTGGGAGCGCCAGAAGCTGTCTCCCTCCCCCCTTGCCGACGACGCGACGTTCCATCGGCGGGTCCATCTGGACCTGGTGGGCGCGATCCCGACGTACGAGGAGACGGTCGCGTTCCTCAAGGACGGCGGGCGAGCGGCTCTGGTGGACCGGCTCCTCGAGGATCCCCGGTACGCCGCACACCAGGCGTCCCAGTGGGACCTCGTCTTCTTCGGGCGGAACCCGGCGAGCAGCGAGGTTCGCAAGCGCGAGTCGTTCCAGAAGTGGCTCGCGGAGCGGTTCGCGAAGAACACCCCGTACGACGTCTGGGTGCGCGACCTGATGCTTGCGGAGGGAAACACCTTCGAGCAGGGCGCGCCCACGTTCCTCTACCAGTTCCGGGGACAGCCGCTCGAGACGGCCGAGGCGGTCAGCAAGATCATCCTGGGGACGCAGATCCGCTGCGCCCGCTGCCACGACCACCCCTCGGACACGTGGACGCAGAAGGACTTCTACGGCTTTGCCGCCTTCTTCGCCCGCCTCATCGTGATCGACGGCGGGGGGAGCGAGGGAAAGAAGAAGTACTTCCTCGCCGAGAAGTCGACGGGCGAGATCATGTTCACCGGGCCCGCCAAGGATGCGAAGCCCGGCCAGAAGGGGGAACCAATCACGGCGAAGTACCTTCGCGGCGCGGCGCTGGACGAGCCGGCGCTTCCCAAGGACTTCAAGGAGCCGGACTTCAAGAGCGTCAAGACCGCGCCGCCCAAGCCCCGGTTCTCGCGGAAGGAGCAGGCCGCGGCGTGGATCACGTCTCCCGAGAACCCCTTTTTCACGAGGGCGGTCGTCAACCGCGTCTGGGCGCAG
>CAZSCC010000729.1:0-6448 GCA_964604905.1 uncultured Planctomycetales bacterium | reverse complement strand
GAGCGGAACGCCGATGGCAGCGTCAAGGAAGAGCACACCCACGCCATGACCCCGGTCGGCGGGATCGGCCAGCTGATCGAGACCTACCGCCCGAGCGAAGGCGTCCAGAAGATCTACCCGATCATGGATTCGAGGGGCACGATCACGAAATACATCCAGTCCGACGGCACGACCGTCCTGGCCTCCCGCGAGTACAACGCCTTCGGCGGCCTGATCCCGAGCAGCTCGGTCGGCACCTGGCCGGGGAGATTCGGCTACCAGGGCCAGGCCTGGATGGAGATTGCCTCCGCCGACGCGGCCCAGAGGCTCCTCATGAGCCCCACCCGGCTCTATGACCCCACCGATGGGAGGTTTATCACCCGCGATGCCCTGCGCCTTGGGGATCCCATCGCCCCCCCGGGGAGAATCCAGCCCTGGTACCTCTACGCCATGAATAATCCGGTCAGCCTGGTCGATGCCGATGGGATGGCATTCACCGGAGCGGCCGGAGCCCTCGGAGGATGGCAGGCACTCTCTCCGCTCACGGGCTGGGGGTACAGCTATGTGAACTACAGCGCGCCCTGGGGCCAGGCCAATGTCGTCAATGTCATCACCCGGCAGGGGACCAATATCTTTGTCCTCGCAGGCGCGGGTGGCGGCGGACTCGCAGGAGCTGCTGCAGGCGGGATGGGAGCGGCTTTTGCGTGGAACTTCCTCATGGGGAATATGCTGGGGTCGCCGACGCTCTGTGGATACTACCAGCAACAGCAGTGTTGCTGCTGCGTCTCATCAGTTAAAATACGGCTAAATAGGAATATTGGCAAAAAGGGAGCCAATACAATGGGGCACGAATTCCAAGTGACGATCGACTTCAAGAACATTGTTGTGACTGGCGACAAGAAGCCGGGCAAGTGCACTCTGCAATGGAAAGAGTACGATACAAAAGTAGCCCCGGGTCAATACTGGTGGAACAGAGGCGTCAGATCGAATAGATGGTTTGACCTTTACCCAATTGAGCCAAACCATAAAGCATTTGACCAGTGGAATGACAGTCAAAAGAATACGGCATGCCCAGGTGTTCCTGGGCCGATTCCCACGATCAATGACAGCCCCACTTCAGATAGGGTGTATGGCCCCCGTACCCTTTATTGGGATATTGTAGTTCACAGCACGCCGGAATGTTGCGATACGGATTATAAGAATGATACGGCATTCCAAGAACTCGCGTGGGAGGGGAAACTTGCGCCGGCCGATGTTCAGAATTTCACACACCCCATTCCTCCCGGAAGGTACCCAATGGATGGCTATAAAGAGGGATGGAGACCTGACCAGGGATTTGGTAGGTAGTCGAGTGAAAAGGCACTATGCACCCTTCTCCCGCCGAAGGTGCGTTGGGCCTCCATCCAACAATTCCTTCGAAAGGTCACTCGTATGAATCCAAAGTTGAACCAAACTGTTGGGGACTGGAGTTTATGGGGACTCGCCATTCTCGTAATGTGTCTTCTAACGAATTTGATTCGAGTAGTGATTGGGGTAGTCCGAGTACAATACGAGTTTCGGGGATTTGTGGATCTTCCAATCGAATGTGAATTCACACTAAATTGGGGTCTATTCACGTGGATCTTGGTCGCAATTATAGTCGCGCTAGGAGGCGCTTTCGGAATTCTCAAGCGCAACAAGAACTGGCTTCTTGGCTGGTGGCTGATTTCCTCTCTAATTCTGATAGGGCTCTCAGCTGTCATGTGTTGTGCGTTGCTCTCTCCTTTCCAATCGGTTCAAACGAAGTGAGCGCGAGAGACGGGCGCATGGGCAACTGCCGTCCTATCCACAAACTCATCCGACGTCCCTGTTATAGAACTTGAGCAGTCCGCCGAGGCGCTCGCGACAGATGATCGGCGCGCGTCGGTTTCCGACGCGATCCTCCGCTCGGGGGAAGGGGAGGGCGTTGGCGAGACCTTGATGAGGCCGCTCGTGCTGTGTCCAAACGAGGGCCAGGATACCTGGCAATCTGGCCTGGCACGAATTATTAGATAGGACGAGCTCCCTCCGGGCAGCAGGCCTAAAGAGACCGAGGTGGGTTCATAACGCACTTGACGGTCTCTTCAAGGCCTTGCTCCAAGGCAGTGCTGGGAACCCAATCCAAGGCCTTCTTTGCGAGATCGGGGGATAGGGCATTTCGGCGTAACTCGCCCCGGACTGCGGGTCGAAACTCCGCCTTTCCGAAGAAGCCGGCCATCCTTGAAAGGAGGCTGAGAACTCCATTCACGCTCGTCTCCCTTCCGGTTCCGATGTTGTAGATCCCCGGAGGACCTGTCAGCGCGAGACGAAAGGCATCGACGACGTCTCCGATCCAGACGAAGTCGCGGGTTTGTTCGCCATCTCCAAGGATAACCGGGGCCTGCCCTTCCATCATCTTGTGGAGAAAGAGAGCGACGATGCCGGCTTCGCCACGGGGATTCTGGCGAGGACCGTAGACATTGGCGAGGCGAAGCGCCGTGAACTCCATGCCTTCAACCTCTGCGAAATGAGGCCCGTACGCCTCGACAGCAAGTTTCGCAATGCCGTACGGCGACACCGGCCGGGGAGGAGCGGATTCTCTGCAGGGGTACTCAAGTTGATCACCGTAGATGGCCCCGCCTGACGAGGCAAAGATGACCCGCCGCACTTTCTCACCGGCCGATGCCTCAAGGATATTCAGGGATCCGAGGAAATTCACTTCCGCATCCGCAACAGGATGAGCGATGGAGTGCCGGACATTCATCTGGGCCGCCAGATGGATGACGATCTCCGGGCGCTCCTGGTGAAGAAGTTCTCGGCAGGCCCCTCCGCTTCGGATATCGACGTTGAAGAGAGGGACATTCCTAGGGATGTTGTCTCGAGACCCCGTAGAAAGATTGTCGAGGACGGCCACCTCCAAGCTGGCCGCTAGAAGGGAATCGACAAGATGGCACCCGATAAACCCCGCCCCTCCAGTAACGAGAACTTTCATGGGATCCGGGCTATCCTCCAACGGATGAGGAGTGAGGAAGGAAGCGTCTCGGCTTGGGTTCGCCCAAGTCGTAGGAATACCGCTCTTCCGGCAACTGCCGCACCGCCTGGCTCATGTGGATCGACCCCCACTTTCGAATGAAGTGCTCCCGAGCTCTCCGATTGTCCCAGGAGCTTGCCATCCATGTGTAAGGGACTTCCTTGGTGAGGTAAAAGCCCACGTCCGCTTCCCGCATCCGGACCATGAAATCGCTGTCCTCGCATTCGCCGCTCACGAAACGCTCGTCGAAGAACCCGATCCGACGGATGAGCTCCTTCGAGAATCCAATGCACGCGAAGGAGAAGAGACCGACCAGCGCATACCCCTCCTTGAGGAGCAGGAGCATCTTCTCGATGTGGGCCGGAGACGGCGTCACTTTGTCCGAACAGATCACGACGATCTCGGTCTTGCAGTGGACGATACAGTCATTGATAAGCTTCGAGAACGAAGGGTATCCGGATCCATCCCAATGAACAGTGGGCAAGGGCGCCAACGCCGACTCGGTCTGCTTGGCGAGATGCGGCCTATGGGACGGGATCACGATGGTGAACTCCCCGCGATTCGGCGATCCATCGGACATATCCATTCAGCTGCTCCTCCAAATCGGGAAGGGGCTTCCCCCCTCCCAAGAGCCTCGCATCCTTGTTCTCCTCCGCCGCTCTGGACGCTGACCGGAGCATTCTCCCAATGTCCCGAAATCTGGTCACCCGCGGAGAGTGAACGTGTTCCAGGATCGAGGATGGAATGCCATCACGCTCGACGATAACGTCCGTGATGTGCCGGGCGAGCGTATCCGCCGTCACGCCGTTCCAGCGACGATCTACAAAGGGGAGTCCCTGGCGCAACCGATCATAGATCCCTACTCCTTTGGGGCTCGCACCGATGAAGGAGGCTCGGATGATGTACGCTCGAGGGTCCTCACCCGACACCTTGGACACTTCATAAGGAGTGCGAGGGGCGACTGGGTCGGAGGGCAACCATAGGCGTTCTTCATCGGGAGCGAAGACTGCGTTCGTTGAGACGTGGATGAAGAGCGCCCCGAGGGAATGACAGCAGTCGCCCATGACTCTTGGAAACCGTCCGTTCACACGATCATGCTCCGCGGCCTCAGGACCCGTGTACCCGATGCAGTTGACGACCGTGGTGGGGTTATGGTTTAGGATATACTCCCTGATTTCATCTTCTCGGTTGAATCGGGGAGCTGAATGCTCCAGGATGGAGCCCACCCCACGGTCTCGAAGCGCCACCGCAAGGTGGCTCCCGAGAAGGCCGCGGGACCCCAGGAGAAGGACTCTACTGGATCGCGACATAGGGCAAGGGTGTCACGAATCGGACCAGCCGATCCGGGAAGTACGACTCGACCTTCCTACGGATGTCCTCCAGATAGTTGTGCGCGGTGACGAAACACCAGCCATCCGCATCGGACCGTTTAGAGAACTCCTGCTCAGAGATGATGGGCACGGCGGTGTTCGGGATCGCCTTCCCGTACCGGAGCGGACTCCCATCCACCACGAACTTGAGCCGGGAGGCGATCCCGGTCCAGTTGATGAGCATCACCGCTCGCCCTGCCGCGCCATAGGCATATCGCAAGGGGAGGGCTTCCATGGCTTCCCGGATGATCTCCCTGCTCCTCAAGCACCTGGAGCGGAAGACCCGCCAGTCCTCGTAGGTCAACTCCCTCTCCGGGGGGGTCACCGAACCCGCTTCCCTTGAGAAGACCGCCCGGAGCGCCCCTCCATGCATCTGGGTCGTCGTATAGCGCTTCAGGTGGAGTCCATGACCCGCAAGACACCTCTTGAGCGAATGGATGCTCCAATTGAAACAGTGCTCATGATAGAAACAGTCCCACTGCAGTCCCTCATACAGACGGTAAGCAGAATGGACCTCCACCCAGAACTCTCCCCCCGGCCTGAGGAGAAGGAGAACCCCTTCGACAAAGTCATGGACCGCGGAATTGTGGGCAAAGACGTTGGAGCAGGTGATGACATCGAAGGATCCGTCGCTCTCCTTGACCTCCACGGCCGTGCGCTTTCCAAAGACTCCCTGACGGACGTTGAGATCCCTGGCTTGAGCCATCTTCACGACGTTTTCCGAGGCGTCGATGCCGACCACTTCGTACCCCGCATGAGCGAGCGGCTGGAGAAACACTCCGTCATTGCACCCGATCTCAAGGAGCCGCCTACGGGGCGCCCCTGCCCCGAGCGCGACCTCTCGAGCGTATTCGGCGAAATGACGCACCAGGCCCGGAACCGTCGAGGAGGAATACGAGTAGGTGGGCGAGAAGATGACCGAATGCGGAACCTCCTGTCGGACCTGGACCAGGCCGCAATGGGCGCAGACATCGATCGCGAGGGGATGAAGAGGGTTCGACTCGCCCAGCTTGCGAAAATCGCCTGCCAGCGGCATTTTCCCTAAATCCAGGACCTCTTCCAGCATGCCCTTCTGGCAGGCTCGACATTCAAGGCTCATAGCAGCGTGTCCTTTCCGGCTCGTCCTTAGGAGGTTCAGAGGTAGGATTCGTCCATACCCATCTGGTCTAGCAACTTGGAGATTTCGTCGGTGCTGGTGATCTGGGCCGTGTTGGCCGACGTGTACTCCTCCCCGAAGGGATGCCCGTTTGAGCCGGGCGAGGAGTATTCCGGGTAGATGACGAAGTACCCCTCCGCCTCGCGGGCCCGCTGCATCTCGTACTCGTTCACAAGCACCTCGTGCAGCTTCTCGCCGGCCCGAGATCCCAGCTCCTGGATGGGGTGGTCAAGACCGATGGGGCTGTACTTCCGGGCTAGGGCCTTGGCCAGCGTCAGGACGGTGCAAGCCGGAGCCCGGCGGACGAAGATCTCCCCTCCCCGGGCGGTGGTCATCGCACGGAAGACCAGATCCACCGACTGGTCGAGGGTCAGGAGAAACCGCGTCATCTGGGAGACGGTGAGCGTCAGGGGCTTCTGCTCCGCGATCAGCTTCTTGAAGAGCGGGATCACGGAGCCCCGGCTTCCCATGACGTTTCCGTATCGGACGCAGCAGAAGATCGAGTCCTTCGCGAACTGATTCTGCGAGCAGACGATCTTCTCCATCATCGCCTTGCTGATGCCCATGGCATTGACCGGTTTGACCGCCTTGTCGGTGCTGAGGGCCACGACGACCTTGACCCCGGCTTCCCGCGCGATACGGCAAACATTCTGGGTCCCGTAAATGTTCGTCTGGACGGCCTCCCAGGGAAACACCTCACAGGTGGGGACCTGCTTGAGCGCGGCCGCATGAAAGATATAGTCCACCCCCTTCACCGCCGTCGAGAGGCTCTGGGGATCCCGAACGTCGCCGATGAAGTAGCGGAACTGGGGGTAATGCTGGTGCATCTCCCACTGCTTCTTTTCGTCGCGGCTGAAGATCCGGATCTCCCGCGGACCCGATTCCAGCATTCGTACGGCCACCCGGTTTCCGAAG
>CAZSCC010000728.1:0-24194 GCA_964604905.1 uncultured Planctomycetales bacterium | reverse complement strand
AAGAGCCCCGCGGCCTGGAGCAGGCGCGCGAAATCCTCCTCCGAGACGCGGCCGGTGCGCAGCAGGCTGGAGTCGACGCGCGCGTGTGAACAGAGCATCGACTGCGCGATCTGCTGGGACGCCATCTCGAGCGAGAAGAGCAGCACCGGCTTCTGCTCCCGCAGCGCCACGTTCTCCAGGACGTTGAGCGCGAAGCTCGTCTTGCCCATCGAAGGCCGGCCCGCCACGATGTAGAGCTGGCCGGGCTGGAGCCCCGAGAGGAGGTCGTCCAGCTCGTAGTAGCCTGTGGGCATGCCCAGGAGCCGGCTCTTCCGGTCGTGGATATCCTGGATCTGCTGGAAGGTGTCGTGGAGGATGTCCGTCATCGTCCGGATGGTGCCCTTCTCGCCGCGCGCCAGGGCCTGGAAGATCGCCTTCTCCGCCTCGTCGCGGATCTGCTCGACGTCCTCGGTCACCTGGGTCGCGTTGTGGACGATCTTCTGGCAGGTCTCGATGATGTTCCGGAGGATGAACTTGTCGCGGACCGTCTCCGCGTACGAGACGGCGTTCGCGGCGCTCGGGACGTCCTGGACGAGGGACATCAGGTAGTCGGCCCCGCCTACCGCGTCGAGGCGGCGGTCCTTCGCCAGGTCGTCGCGGAGGACGACGAGGTCGATGGGCTTGCGCTCGAGGTGGAGCCGGAGGATCGCCTCGAAGACGACCTGGTGGGAGGGAAAGTGGAACATCTCCCGCTGGCCGACGATCTCGACGACGTCGCCGATGACCTCGTTGTCGAGGATCATCGCCCCCAGGAGGGCCATCTCGGCCTCGCGGCTCTGGGGCAGCGCGGCCTGTCCGAGGATATCGGCGGGCGCGACGGGATTGCGCGCCGTGGTGCTCATCGGGTTCCCCTCCCCCTGGTTCATCGGGCGGTCGCGCCGTTTTTCCCGGCGACCGGCCGCCCGATACGAAGTCTACCCTACGCCTTGGGCGGCGCGTCGGATTTCTTTTCCTCGGTCCTGGCCGCGCCCTCGGCGGGCTTGACGGCCTTGGTCGAGAGCACCCAGACCTTGAGCTTGGGCTTCACCTCGCGGTGGAGGTTGACGGTCACCTCGTAGGTGCCCACCTGCTTGATCGGGTCGGCGATCTCGATCGCCTTGGCCTCGACCTTGAGCCCCTGGTCCTTGAGCGCCTCGGCGACCATGGTCGGCGTCACGGCGCCGTAGAGGTGGCCTTCCTCGTTGGTGTTGACCTCGATCGAGACCGAGGTGACGCCCTCGAGCTTCTCGGCGATGGCCTTGGACTCCGTGATCAGCACGGACTCCTGCTTGGCGACGCGGCGCTTCTCGAGCTCGAACTCCTTGTACATCGAGGGAGTGGGCTTGCTCCCCAGCCGCCGCGGGAAGAGGAAGTTGCGGGCGTACCCGTCGCGGACGTCCACGACCTCGCCGCGCTTGCCGAGCTTCTCGACGTCCTGCCAGAGCAGAATCTTCATAAAGTCCTCATCTTCTCCAAAGACGCGCCGGTCCCCCGGCGGTTACAGGGCGCCGGTCCCGACGTAGGGCAGCATGGCCATGTAGCGCGCGCGCTTCACGGCGAGCCCGGCGCTCCGCTGGTGGAAGGCGCAGTTGCCGCTGCGCTTCCGCGAGTAGAGCTTGCCCTGGCCGGTGCAGAGCTTGAAGAGCACCGGCAGCTCCTTGTAGTCCACGACGCTGGTCTTGTCGCGGCAGAAGCGGCAGCGGTTGTCCTTGCGGAACTTGGTGTACTTCTTGCGCCGGTCGTCGCGGTCGTCGCGCGGCCGGTCCCGTTCGATGCGAGGCATCTCGATCTCCTCTTACAATTCAGTCGGCCTATTCCACGTCTAGAACGGAATGTCCTCTTCGCCCGGGGGGGGAGGCCCGTCCTCGCCGCCGGGGGGTTCCTGGGACGCCGGGCCCCCCTTGGGCCCGGGGCCGCCCTCCGCGCCGGGCGCGCCGCCGGGCCGCGACCCGACGAACGTCACCTGCTCGCAGGTGACCCGGATCTTGCTCAGCTTCTTGCCTTCCTGCGACTCCCAGCGGTCCTGCGTGAGGCGCCCCTCGACGAAGACCTGCCGGCCCTTCTTCAGGTATTCCGCGGAGGTCTCGGCGGTCCTCCCCCAGGCGACGCAGTCGATGTACGACACCTCGTCCACCCGCTGGCCGGTCTGCTTGTTCGTGTAGGACCTGTTGAGCGCGAGCGAGAACTCGCACACGGCCGCTCCCTGCGGCGTGTAGCGGAGCTCGGGATCCCTCGTGAGGTTCCCGAGCAGCATGACCTTGTTGACGGTCGCCATGGCTCCTCCCCCTCGTTACACTCCGGGCCTGGGCGGAAAGGGCGGGCGCGGCCCGCGGTCCTCCCACGGCCGCCCGCCGCCGGGCGCCCCGGCGCCGCCGGCACCGCCGGGGCCGCGGAATCCGTCGATCTTCGGCGGCAACGGACCGGCCGTCTCGAAGTCCTTGGACGGCTCCTTCCGCAGCTCGCCCGCGTGGGCCAGCAGCAGGCTCCGCATCACGACCTCCGACAGCTGGAGGTCCGCCTTGATCTTCCCCAGCACCTTCTCGGGGGCGCTGAAGTAGGCCACCACGTAAGTCCCGCGGTTGTTCTTCCTCACCGGGAACGCGAGCTTCCGCTCGCCGAACCGCGTGACCTGCAGCACCGCGCCGCCGTGCCGCTTCACGATCCGGTCGACCTCCTCGGGGACCTTCGGCCATTCCTTGGCCGCGACCGTCGGCTCGACCAGCAGCATCGCCTCGTACGTTTTCACTTATCCATCCTCCGGTTGAATCCCGTCATACACTTTTCGATCCCGTCGTCCATCCACGACCGGAGGGCGCCGCAGGCCCATCCGACCGTCTCCTCCACCACCGGCTTCTCCTCCTTCGTGAACCGCCCCAGCACGTACGACGGGTCGGGCCGCCCGCCCCCCACGCCGATCCGCAGCCGCGCGTAGGCGTCCGTGCCCAGCGCCGCCTCGACCGACTTGAGGCCGTTGTGGCCGCCGCTCGACCCGTCCTTCCGGATCCGGACGCTCCCCAGCGGAAGGTTGACGTCGTCGCACACGACCATCAGCTCCTCCCCGTAGCGCTTCCGCAGCTCCGGGACCACGCGCCCCGTCTCGTTCACGTAGGTCCAGGTCTTCACCAGGACCGCCCCGTGCCGCCCCAGGCGGCCCTCCGCGGCCCAGTACTCGAAGCCGGCCTTCTTGAACTTCTCGCCCATCTTTTTAGAGAGCAGGTCGACCGTCATCCAGCCGACGTTATGCCGCGTCTCGGCGTACTTCTCGTCGGGATTCCCGATGCCGAGAACGATCTTCATGTCCGGGCTTTCAGCTCCCAGCCTTCAGCGATCAGCCATCCCGCGGACGGCTGACGGCTGAAGGCTGAGGGCTTTCCGCCGCTACTTCTTCTCGCCGCCCCCTTCCTTCTTCGGTGCGGCCTCCTTCTTCTCCTTCTCGGGCTTGGCCTCGCCCTCGACGGCCTCCTCCTCGCCCTTCTCCTTCTTGATGACCTCGGGCTCGAGCGCGCCGGGCAGCGCCGCGGCCGGGGCGACCTCCTCGAGCTTGTGCTCCTGCACGATCGCGACCACGAGCTCCGGGTCCTGCGTCACCTTGACGCCCGCGGGCAGCACGAGGTCCTTGATGCAGAACTTCACGTCCTTCTTGAGGGACGTCACATCCTGCTCGACGTGGTCGGGGATCGCGTCGGGGAGGCACTGGATCTTGAGCACCTTGACGTACTGGTCGAGCGTGCCGCCCTCCTCGATGACGCCCACGGGCTTGCCCTTCAGGAGGAGGGGCACCTCGAGCGTCAGGAGCTGGTCCATCGCGACCCGCGTGAAGTCGATGTGGATCGCGTGCTCATCCAGGTGGTCGTACTGGACCTCCTTGATGAACACCTTGTCCTTCCCCGAAGGATGGGTCAGGTCGATGATGCGCGCGTGCTTCTTGAGCAGGCGGTCGAACTCCCGCTTGTCCACGAGCAGATGGAGCGGGATCTCGCCCTTGCGCGCGAGGACCGCGGGAATCTTCCCCGAGTTCCGCAGGCGGCGCGAAACGCGCGTCCCGAGGGCCTCGCGCTTCTCCGCCGTGATCGCAAATTGTTCAGCCATGGCGCTCTCCCGTTACTGGAAAATCGAGCTGATCGACTCGGAATGATGGATCCTCCGGATCGCCTCGCCGACGAGGTTGGCGATCGTCAGGACCCTGAGGTTCGGAAGCTCCTTGTCCTTGCCGTCGAGCGGGATCGTGTCGGTGACGACGATCTCCTTGATCGGGGCCTTCGACAGCTTCTCCACCGCCTTGCCGGCCAGCACGGCGTGGGTCGCGCAGAGGTAGATGTCCTTCGCCCCGTTCTTCCGGCACGCGCGCGAGGCCTCGCAGATCGAGGTGCCCGTCGAGATCATGTCGTCGACGAGGATGACGTTCCGGCCGCCCACCTCGCCGATGACGTGCATCACCTCGGTCTCGGTCGGGCCGCTCCGGCGCTTGTCCACGATCGCGAGGTCGGCGTTCAGGCGCTTGGCGTAGGCGCGCGCCATCTTGATCCCGCCCACGTCGGGGCTCACGACCGTCACGTCCTTCAGGTTCAGCCGCTTGAAGTAGTCGAGGAGGACCGGCGCCGCGTACAGGTGGTCCATCGGGATGTCGAAGAAGCCCTGGATCTGCGGGGCGTGGAGGTCGACCGAGAGGGCCCGCGTCGCGCCCGCCGCCGTGATCAGGTTCGCCACCAGCTTGGCCGAGATCGGGACGCGACCCTCGGCCTTCCGGTCCTGCCGCGCGTAGCCGAAGTACGGCACGACCGCCGTGATCCGCTCCGCGCTCGCGCGCCGGAGGCAGTCGATCAGGATCAGCAGCTCCATCAGGTTCTCGTTCACCGGCGAGCAGGTCGACTGGAGCACGTAGACGTCCGAGCCGCGCACGTCCTCCAGGACCTTCATTTCGATCTCGCCGTCGGGGAACCGGGAGATCTCCACCTTCCCCGGGTCGAGGTTGAGGAACTGGCAGACCTTGTCCGAGAGCGGCCGGTTGGCGCCTCCCGAAAAGACGAGCAGGCCCTTCTTCATCGGCCCCCCCCGGCCTTCGCCTTCGGACGCTTCGCCAGGGCCCGGATGACCTTGACCCCCTGCGCGCGCAGCTCGCGGGCGCGCTCCTCGGGGGGAGGCATCCGCTTCCGCCGGATCACCTGCGCGGGGACCCCGACCGCGACCGCCCCCGCGGGAATCTCGCCGCGGACCACGACCGCACCTGCCCCCGTCTTCGCACCCCGGCCGAGCCGGACCGGAGCGACCAGGACCGTGTTGGAACCCGTATGGACGTCGTCTTCTATTATAGTGGGGTGCTTGTTCACGCCGTCGTAGTTGGCGGTGATCGTGCCGGCGCCGATGTTGACGTGCGCGCCCAGCGTGGCGTCCCCCAGATAGGTCAGGTGCTTCGCCTTCGAGTGCCGGCCGATGCGCGACCTCTTCACCTCGACGAAGTTCCCGATCTCCGCATGGTCCTCGAGGACCGTCCCCGCCCGGAGCTGGGCGAAGGGGCCGACCTCGCAGTTCTTCCCGATCACGACGCCGCGGCGGATCACGGTGAAGGGCTGGATCACGCTGTCCTGCCCGATCGTGACGTCCTCCTCGATGAAGGTGGTGGAGGGATCGACGACCGAGACCCCGTGGTCCATGTGGTACTCGAGGATCTTCCAGCGGATGAAGTTGGTCGCGGCGACCAGGTCGCGCCGCGAATTGATGCCGTAGATCTCGTTGGGATTGAGGGAACGGAGGGCGTCGACCGGCCGCCCCTTCGCGACCAGGAGCCCGAGCGCGTCCGTGAGGTAGAGTTCGCCCTTCTTGTTGTCCGGCTTCACCTCCCCGAGCGCCTGGAAGACGGCGGGGCTGCTGAAGACGTACTCGCCCGAATTGGACTCGGGGATGTTCTTCTCCTGGGGCGTGGCGTCGAGCTCCTCCACCAGCCTCTGGAACTTCCCCGACTCCTTGTCGCGGACCACGCGGCCATAGCCCGTGGGGTCCTCGAGGCAGGCGGAGAGGAACGTGGCGTCGCGCCGGTTCGCGCGGTGGTCCTCGAGCAGGCGCCGGAAGGTCTCGGGCCCGACGAGGGGGGCGTCCCCGGCGACGACGAACAGGTCGCCCTTGAATCCCCTGAGCTCGGGCTCGGCCTGCTGGAGCGCGTGGCCCGTGCCGCGCTGCTCCTTCTGCTCGACGAACCGGCATCCGGGGGCGGCGGCCTTGACCTGGTCGGCCTGGTGTCCGACGACGACCAGGATGTCCGAGACGCCCGCCTGGCGGAGGTTGCGGAGGACGAAATCGAGGACGGGCCGGCCGAGGACCTCGTGGAGGACCTTGGGGCGTTCGGAATGCATCCGGACGCCCTTGCCAGCCGCCAGGACCACCGCTTTGACGTTCTCGAGCGACACTCTGAGCCCCGTGGTGAGTTTTCCGCCGAAAAACCCTCTTCGATGCCCGCCGCGGTAATCGGCCGCCCCGAACTCCGGCGCCCGCGCTGACGGGTGTCTACATCCTGAAGCGAAGGGGGAGTTTATAGAGGGCCCAGGGGCAAGTCAAGCACAAACGAAACAGGCGCGGCTGCTGCTGCGACCGCGCCTGTTCCAGATCCGTAGCGGATGCTCCGCCTGTCACGCTCCCTCGACGGGTGAAACGGGCGGAACCCCAACCAGCCTGCCAAGCATTCCTATTCTATTCCAAAGGGGGTGGAGCCTGCCAAGCGGGAAGTGGGCCCGGCGGGATTCGAACCCGCACTCCCCTCGCGGGGCACCCGCTTGGCAGGCTGGTTGCGTCTGCCGTTCCGCCACGGGCCCGTAAGGTCTCCTCCCCGGTCGCACCACCGACTTCGGAAACCTTCGGGAACCGCAGACGCCCACCCAAGACTGCGCGTCCACCCGCGGCAGAAACCAAGGCGGCAGGCCTCCCTCGGACGGGGCCCCGACCTCGGGAGCCCTGCGCGCCTTGCCTCTGCCGTTCCAGGGCCAGACTATCTCGTCGCCCACGGCCCCGACGGGGGCCGCGGATCGCTTGCTCTGTGATCCCTTCGGACTACTCCTCCTTCACGACCGTCTCCTCGGCGTCCTCGAGCTCCTCCGCCTCGGCCGCTCCGGGCGTGCCCGCCTCGACCTCCTCCTTCGACCAGAGGAACTGCACGTCGCGGGCGACGATCTTGAGCTTCGACCGTTTCTGCTGCGTCTTCGCGTCGAGCCACTCGTCCAGCCGCAGGCTCCCCATGATCAGCACCTGGCGCCCCTTCTTGAGGAACTGCCCGCAGATCTCGGCCAGCCGGCGCCACGCGTCCACGTCCACGAAGGTCGTGTCTTCGGCTCTCTGGCCGTCGCTCTTCGTGAAGCGGCGCGACGCGGCGATCCGGAACTTGCACACCGGCGCCCCGTTGGCCACGTACTTCATCTCCGGATCCCGCACCAGCCGCCCCACCATCACCACGCTGTTGAAGCTCGCCATCGCATCACCTCCGTCATCTCCGGCCGCGCCCCGCGCGCGGCCTCACGGAGACCTGCCTTGCAAGCGACGTGCCACGAGGAGCGAATCGAGAAGTGGCTGATCTTCAGAGTGTTCTGTAATGTGCCCTAAAACGGCACATCATGAAATGTTACGAATCGTAACATGGGGTAACACGGAGGGCAGCCTCGGGCTTCGGTGGGATGGAGCTCCCCCTCCCCCCAACGAAACACACCGTCTGTTTCGTTGGGGGGAGGGGCGACCCCTTTGGGAGTTCCCGCCCTTTAAACAGTCCGCAGCATCCCGCAGGCGGGCGCGTCAGGGACACTATAATACCCCCGTGACGATCTCCTGGTGGCTCGACGGGCCCTACGCCCCGCGGGCTCCGCTCGAGTGCGAAGCGGCCTGCGACGTCGCGATCCTGGGCGGCGGCGTCACCGGCATCGCGGCCGCGTACTTCCTCGCGGGCCGCGGTTGCAGGGTCGCCGTCGTCGAGAAGGACGCGGTCGCCGGAGGCGCCACCGGGCGGAACGCCGGGTTCCTTCTGGCCGGCATCGCCAGCACCTACAGCATCGCCGTCAAGTCCCACGGCCGCGAGCGCGCGAAGACGCTCTGGTCGATCTCCCGCGACAACCACCGACTCGTCCGCGAGCTGGTCGAGACGGAGAAGCTCGACTGCCTCTATGCGCGGAACGGCAGCTACACGCTCGCCCTCAGCGAGCAGGAGTTCGGCGCCCACCGGAAGAGCGTCCGGACGCTCGCGGAGGATGGTTTCCGCGCGGAGCTGGTCGACGACACCCAGGCCGCCCGCCTCTTCCCCGGCTCAGGCGTCCTAGGCGGCACGTTCAACCCCGATGACGGCGAGATCCACCCCGTGCGGTTCGTGCGCGGGCTCGCCGCGGCAGCCGAGCGGCGCGGGGCGAGGATCTTCGAGCGCACGACCGTCTCGAGGATCGAGCACGGCGCCGGCTCGGTCGCGCTCGTCACCCCGAAGGGAAAGCTCTCCGCCACGATGCTCCTCCTCGCCTCGAACGCCTGGACGCCGCTCCTCCACCCGTTCTTCGAGGGGGCGATCGTCGGGATGCGCGGCCAGATGTTCGCCACCGAGCCCTGTCCGCGGCGCGTCATCCCCGCGCCCGTCTACGCCGACTTCGGGTTCGAGTACTTCCGCCAGCTCCCCGACGGCCGCATCCTCGCCGGGGGCGGCCGCCGCGCGGCGCTCGACGCCGAACTCACCTACGCCGAGAAACCCAGTGATCCCGTCCAGGGCGCGATCGAGCGCTTCCTCCACTCCTGCTTCCCCGGCACGGAATCGCTCGCGGTCACCCACCGCTGGGGGGGCATCATGGGCTTCAGCTGCGACGAGATCCCGAACGTCGGCCCCGTGCCGGGGCAGGTGAACGTCTACGCCGCGGCCGGCTATCACGGGCACGGGATGGGCTTCGCCGCGATGGCCGCGAAGTCCGTGAGCGAGATGATGCTCGATGGCCGCACCTCGGTGCCCTGCGAGATCTTCTCCCCCCGCCGCCATCTCCAGGAGTGATCGGGCGTCTCCATTAGAGAATCCCGGAAATGACCCGGGGGGCGTCCCGTAGTACCCCCCGTGGAACTTGTCGCCGAGATGACCGACCTCGAGCTGATCCGCGCGGGCGACACGGCCGAGCTCGTCCGCCGCTACTACGGACCCGTCTTCGGCCTCGCCCGCCGGCTCCTCGGGAGCGTCCCCGAGGCGCGCGACGCCGCGCAGGAGACGTTCGCGCGCGCGATCGCCCACCTCCGCGATTTCGACCCCGCCTCGTCGTTCCGCGGCTGGCTCTTCGCGATCGCCGCCAACCACGTCCGCGATCTCCTTCGCAAGAAGAAGCAGCTGCCGCTCGATCCCGCCGTCGAGGAGGAACTCCCCGACCTCTCGCTCCCCGACGACCGCCTGTTGCGCGCGGAGAACCGCGAGCGGCTCGCGGCGGCGATCGACCGCCTTCCCTTCGACCTCAAGGTCGTCGTCAGCCTCCATTACCAGCAAGAGCTCCCCTTCGCCGAGATCGCCCAGGCGCTGGGCCGCTCGGTCAACGCCGTCCGCATCCGCCTCTACCGTGCCTTGAAGGCCCTCCGCGAGGAACTGTCATGACCCACGCCACCCCCGCCGAGATCCACGATCACGTCTACGGGTTCCGCGCCTCGGCCCACGTGCCGGCGTGCGCCGAGTGCCGCGCCGCCGCGGAGGCCGTCGCCGCCGAGCGCTCGTCGATCCGCCAGGCCCTTGCCGAGGGGAACGTCGCGCCTCCGGCCGCGCTCCTCCGGCGCCCCCGCGCGTCGCTCGCCGGGCTCGCCGCGGCGGCCCTCCTCCTCGTCGCGCTCGCGTGGCTCCTCTTCCGCGCCCCCCACGCCGCGCCCGTCGCGCCGCCGACGGCGGCGCTCCGTGGGGAGGACGACCTCGACCGCCTGGTCTCCGAGCTCAAGAGTCTCTCGCCGGTCCGACGCGAGTTGGCCAGCCTGGCGCTCAAGGCCTACGGCGGCCTGGCGGTCGGGAAGCTCGAGAAGGCGGGGGCCGCCCTCGAGCTGATCGACGCGTGCCGTGGGACCACTCCCGAGATGCGCGCGTTGCTCAGGAAGCTCGACACGATGAAGGTCGACCTGGACTTCGACAAGGTGCCGATCGATGAGGTGCTGAAGTTCATCCGGGACTTCTCCGGGGTGCCCATCATCGTCGACGCCGGCGTCGGCGTACAGATCGATCCGAATTGGCCTGTGACGATCCGGGCGAAGGGGGAGACCCTGGGATCGGTGCTGGGACGGGTCTTGGCTCCCTTTGGACTGAAGATCCTGGTCTCCACGGAAGGCATCATCCTTATCACCGACTCTTCAAAGAATGTGTCCGCCGCCGCCGGGAATGTCCCGGTTAGAGTCGCCCGCACGGACCGGAATCTCGCGAAGGAGCTCGAGGCGCTGGGGAGCGACTCCCCCGCCGACCGCGACCGCGCGACCGCGACGCTCCGCAAACTGGGCTTTGCGGCGGAACGATCCCTCTGGGGAGCCCTGGACGCGCCGGCCCCGGAGGCCCGCGCACGGGCGGCCGACCTACTCCGCGTGCTCTACTCCGCCGGCTGGGCCGCCCCCGCCACGGAGCTCGAAAGGCGGCTCCGCACCACCCGCATCACGATCGACATGGTGAACGCCTCGCTCACGGCCGTGCTGGACTTCATCTCCCAGGTCTCCAAGATCAGCATCGTGATCGACACGGAGGCGGTCCCCAATCCTGAGCAGGAGATGATCTCCTTCAGGGTGGCCGACATCGTCGTGGACGGCGCGCTGCGCCTGATGCTCGGACCCCGCCAGAAGACCTACGTTGTCGCCGGCGATTCCGTCCTGATCACGGCGCCCGACCGCTTCGCGCGGACCCCGCGGGGACCGTTCTGGATCGATCCGGAGCAGGCGAAGCGGATCGAATCCCTGATCGACGACCTCGCCTCGGAGGGCGCGGAACGGCAGGGCCGGGCCAAGCGCGAGTGCGAAGCCCTCGGCACCGCGGTGCTCGGGCCGCTCCTCGAGGCGGCGGGGATCCTCGACGCACCGGCCGCCGAGCGCTGCCGCGCCGCCGCGCGGTCGCTCGCCACGTGGCTGGTGGACGAGCCCTCCGGTGCCGATCTCCAGAAGCTTTCCGCCGCGCAGGCCAAGCTCCTCGACCTCCCCATGGCAACCGAGGGGAGCGACACGCTCGAAGCGGTGCTGAAGCGAAGCGGGGTGAAGTGCGCCCTGAAGGCGAAGCACGAACACGTCCTGCGCTTCTCCGGCCCGGCCCTGAAGGCGGGCTCCCTCCTCAAGCTCCTCACGCGCCCCTATGGACTCGACTTCCACCTGGAGGGCGAGACGGTCGTCATCGACACCGCCGCGAACGTCCGCGCGGCCGTCGGGAAGTGAAGGGGTCGCCGCGCCGCCGGCGTCTAAGGAGATAGATGATCGCGCTCCTCCCGCTCCTCGCCCTCCTGCTCCAGGCGCCCGACGACCCGCTCGACCGCCTGATCGCCGAGCTCAAGGGCCCTTCGAAGGAGCGCCGCGCCATGGCCGAGGCGGCCCTCAAGCCGTTCGGAGAGGCCGCCGCCGCACGCCTGGAAAAAGAAGGCCTCGATCCGACCCTCGCCCGGGGTGTCCCCGATCCGACTCCCGAGGATGCCGTCCTCCGCGATAGACTGAAGTCCCAGCGGTTGACGATCGATCTGCAGAACGTCTCCATGACGGCGATCCTGAACCACCTGCAACTCGTCTGCGACGTCCGGATCGAGGTCGACCGCGCAAGCCTGCCCAATCCCGAGAAGGAGATGATCAGCTTCAAGGTCGCGGACATCGTGGCCGACGGGGCCCTCCGCTTGATGCTGGGTCCCCGGCAACTGAAGTACGTCGTGCAAGGAGGCGTCGTCTTCGTCACGGGGGGGGAGCTCCCCGCCATCGTGGCGCTCGGGCGGGCGCCGGTCCGCATCGTCATGGCCTCGCCCGCCGCCCCGCCGCTCGTCGCCGCCCTCGGCAGCGAGGGCATCGCCTCGCGGGAGACGGCCGAAAGCTCGCTCCGGAAGCTGGGCTTCGCCGCCGAGGCCGCGCTCTGGGACGGCCTCGACTCGCCCGATGTGGAGGTCCGGGGTCGCGCGGGAACCCTCCTCCGCAGGCTCTACCGGCCCCGGCTCGCCGCTTCCGGCACTCCGCTTGAGACCAAACTCCGCGCCCTGCGCTACGAGGGGAAAGGAGAGGGAGCCCCGATCCGCTCCCAGGTCGAAGAGCTCAGCGCCGTCACAGGAGTTCCGCTCGTCTTCGCCACGCTCCGGACCGACCTCTCGCGGGAGGTCTTTCCCGTCGGCGGCCGGGCCTCCGCGCTCGACGCCCTCAGCCACTTCCTCGCTCCCGAGAACCTGAAGGTCGTCTTCCTGGACCACCTCGGGGTGATCCTCGAGGGAGACGCCCCCGTCGGCCGCGCGCGATGGGACGCCGCGGCCTGGCTTCCCACCGACGAAGCGAAGGCGGTGGAACAGCGCCTGGCCGACCTCGCGTCCGCCGAACCCGAGCGCCAGAGGAGCGGTGCCGCGGCGTTGCTGCGCCTCGGGCTCTCCGCCCTCGAGCCGCTCCTGCAGGCCTCGCGCCTCCTCGAGCCGGCCGTCGCCGACCGTTGCCGTGAAACGGCCGCTCGGATCGACGCGTGGATCGTCAACGAGCCCTCCGGCTCGGACCTGCAAACCCTGACCGGGGCGCAGAGGAGGATGCTCGAGGGCTCGGTGAGCCTGCAGATCGACTCGGTTCCCCTGGGCGACGTCATCGCCGCGCTGCTGAAATCGGCCGGCGGCCGGTCGGTCGTCCGAGCCCCCCTCGACCGAAAGACCTCCCTCAAGGTGAAGGAGGCGCCCCTGGGCCCCCTCTTGAAGGCGTTGACCCGCCCCTATGGGCTCGACGTCTACCTCGACGGACAGACGGCCGTGATCGACACCGCCGCGAACGTCCGCGCCGCGATCTCGAAGTAGCACGGTCGGCCGATCTCCCGCCGTCCAATCCTCCAGCGTGCCAGGCGGAGGATCCTCATGCTCCACCTGCTCCTGGCCGCCCTGCTCGCGCCCCAATCCCTCGAAGACCAGGTCAAGTCCCTGGGCGACGCGCTCACCACGATCGAGAAGGCCCGCCCCGACCAGGCCGGCCCGGCCCTCGAGGCGTGGGATCGAAAATGCTTCGACGCCTCGTGGGAGTACGGAGTCGCCCTCTTCCGCCTGGCCGAGGAGCGCAAGAAGGAGGCGCTCTACAAGAAGGTCGTCGAGCACTTCACGGCCTTCGTCTGGAAGTGGGACGACTACCTGGCGGCGCTCCAGGCGAGGATCTACCTCGCGCGGGCCCACCAGGCGCTCGCGGAATGGGGCCTCTGCTTCTCCCATCTGGCCGGGGCCCGGCAGCTCGCGACCCCGGACAACCGCAAGAATCCCGAGCTGGTCGAGGTCGCCACGCGCTCCCACGTCGTCGAACTGCGCGCCCGCGCGGACTTCAAGAAGGGCCTGGACGACGCGGTCCGGTCGGCGCAAGCCCACCTCAAGCAGTTCCCGGCCCTCCTCGAGAGCGAGGCGTTCATCGCCATGCGTCTCGAGATGGCCCGCGCGCTCCACGCGCTCGGGCGGATCGCCGACGTCGAGAAGCTCCTCCTCGGAATCCTCGAGAAGCACCCCGAGGACGAGCCCGGCGACGCGTCGCTCGGGCTCCTGGCAGACCTCGTGCCGAAGGAGGAGTACGCGCTCCGCTTCGCCGAGCGGCTCTTCGCGCGGAACCACTTCACGCCCGCCCTGGGCTACTTCGCCCGCTGCGCGAAGACGCCCCGCGTCTGGTTCCGCCTGGGGGCGTGCTACGCCTCCTCGAGGCGGCCCTACGAGGCGGCCGAGGCGCTCCAGCAGTCGATCGCCAAGGACCATCCCGACCGGCTGGACGCCGCGATCGTCCTGGAGAAGGTCCTCCACCAGATCGTCTCCATCCTCCAGGACGAGGCCTTCCGGCCGAAGCTCGCCGCCCACCGCGAGTGGATGAGGAAGACGCTCGACCTGGCCAAAGCGGGCGCCCGCGTGCTCCGGGCCCAGGCGGACGATCTCCGCCGCGAGGGCAAGCTCAGGGAGGCCGTCGGGCTCTACGCGAAGATCAAGCCCGGCGATGAGCCCTATACGGAGTCCGTCTATGCCATCGGCCTCTGCGAGTTCAAGCTCCGCGAATTCGAGAGGGCGATCGGGGCCTTCAAGACTTATCTCGCGCTCAAGCCCCGCTCGACGGACGGCGCCATGGACCTCCTGTGCTGGTCGCTGCTGGGGGGCGGGAAACCGGAGGAGCTGCTGGCCCTCACGGAGAAGTCCGCGCCGCAGGACAAGGTCTACGCCCAGTGGCGGCTCGCCCACCGGGTGGACGCCTTCGCGCGCCTGGGCCGGTTCAAGGAAGCGGACGAGACGCTGGGGAGGATGAGGGAGGCGGAGGCGCTCGACCCTCTCGTCCGCGCGCTCCGCCAGCTCGCGCTGGGGTACGAAGCGGCGATCGTGAAGACGGGAGAGAAGAAGCTCTGGGGCCCCTACGCCCGCGTCGTAGTGGCGCTCACCGAGAAGACGTTCCAGCCGCTTCGGGGGGAGAAGCTGCTCGCCGCGGCGGACGCGCTCTCGCTCGAGGAGACGAAGGAGTCGTTCGCCCTGGCCTTCGACCTCTACTCGCAGTACCTGGTCTCGGCGACCCTGCGCGCGGAGGAGCGTCGCCCCGTGGAGTACCGTCGCGCGCTCGCGGCAATCGGGGGCGGGCGGCTCGACCGCTCCCTCGAGATCGCCGACACCCTCTCGGCGGGAAGCGCCGAGAACGGGAGCTACCGGGAGCTCAAGGCGGACATCCTGACGGCGCAGGCGGCCACGCTCCCCCCGGGCACCGACCGGAACCGGAAGCTCGACCTCGCGATGGAGGCCTACGGCGATCTCCGGAGCGCCTTCCGGATGAGCCAGAACGAGCACTACTACCGGCTCACCGAGAAGTACGCGCGGATCCTCTTCCAGCGGGATCCCGAGCGCTGCCGCGACTTCTTCGTCGGCATGGAGAAGCGCGGATACGGCCGATGGGACGACGGCCAGTGGGGCTTCAAGCCGAAGATGGACGCCCTCCGCGCCGAGGTCATGAAGGCGGTGCCGGCGAGAAGATGATAGCCGAGCGGCCGGGATGCCCGGTTATCACTCGAACCGCTTCGTCTCCGAGCGCCACTTGAGTCTGGGGCCCTGCTCGGCCCACCATTTGCGGACGGCGGCCGCGTCCAGCCTCCGACCGGAGCGCTCCTCGATCAGCTTCTTCGCGTCCTCGCGCGGCTCGGCGGCATCGCCGCTCTCGGCGACGTCGATCAGGATCGGAAAGCCCGCCGGGTCCTTCAGGTCCAGGATCGCCCGGGCCAGCGTCACCCGGAGGCCTGAGTCCAGATCCTCCCGCTTCGCCGCCTCCCGCAGCACCGGGACGGCCTCCTTCGCCTCGAGCGTCGCCGCCGCCTTCGCCGCGTGCTCGAGGAGGCGGTCGGACGACTTCGGATCCTTGAGGAGCGCGATCAGGTGGGGGATCGCGTGGAAATCCTTCTTCTCCGCGAAGTGGTCGATCACGTGGATCCGGCTTGTGTCGTCGCCCGCTTCGGCGAGGACCTTCAGCAGACGCGCGAATTCGTCCTCGTGATGCTCCGCGTGCTCCTCGCTCTTCCGAAGGAACGTGGTCCCCCACAGGGAGACGGCCAGCACCGCGGCGCCGGCCAGGAGCCGAAGCACCGCGACGCCCGAACGCTGGCTCGTCGTCACGTAGTGCAGCGTCCCCGCCAGGACGAGCGCCACGGTCGACGCCGCCACGACCGACGGGCCCGTCGGGAAGTTCCCCTCGTTCGACAGCACGATCCCTCCGATGCTGACCAGCACCCCCACGCCCCAGGCGATCGCGATCCGCAGCCGCGTCCGGTCGACGAACATGACCGCGATCACGGCCGGCACGACCAGATAGCTGAAGACGAGCAGCACCCCCGCTGCCGAGACGCAGCTCGTGATCACCACGCCGAACGACATGTAGAAGAAGAAATCCCAGAGCCGCACCGAGACCCCCTGCTTCTCCGCTCCCTCGGGGTCGGTGCTGATCAGGAAGAACTGCCGGCGGTAGAGCCAGTGGAAGAACCCGACCACCGCGCAGACCCCGGCGGTGATCAGGACCTTCTCCCGTTTCACCGTGAGGAGGCTCCCCACCAGCATCGCCTTGATCTGCGTCCCCTCCCCCTTCGACTTCGACAGCACCAGCATCGCCAGGGCGGAGGCGCCTGCATAGATGATCCCGATGAACGCCTCGTGCGGCACCTTCTCGCGCCTCATCCGCGTGAGCGAGATCACCGCCGCCCCCACCAGGGCGAAACCGAGCGAGAAGAGGTAGATCGCCAGCTGGTTCTCCGGGTGCTCCGGCTCGTAGTCCAGATAGATCGCGTACGCCGCCCCGAGCGCCGCCAGCTGCGCTGTCGCGAGATCGACGAAGATGACCTTCCGCGCCAGGACGTGCGTGCCGAGGTAGCCGAGGATGCCGGCGACCACGAAGCACATCATCAGCGGCCACCACCACCAGAGGTGGTCCATGCTACTTCAGCGCCTCCACCATGCGGTCCAGCACGAAGTCGATGAACTTGAAGTAGTCCTCCGCGCCCGTCTCGCCGCCCGGCTGGTTGGGGACGACGACGACCTTGGCGCCCGTCTGCTCCGCCACCGCCTTCGCCTCCGCGGTGGGGTAGAAGTTGTCGACGACGACGATCTTCACCCCCTGCTTCCTCATGGTGTCGGCGAGCGTCAGGAGGTCCTTGGGCCCAGGCGTGATCCCGGGCTTCGGCTGCACGCTCCCCACGATCTCGAAGCCGAAGAGCTTCGCGAAGTAGACCCAGGTCTTGTGGAACTCGACCACCTTCCGGCCCCGGAGCGGGGCCGCCTTTTTCATCCAGCCGCCCAGCATGTCGAACTTGTTCTTCTCCTTCAGGTACGCCTGGAGGCTCCCGTCCAGCGCCTTCCGCGTCAGCGCCTTCGCCCCCACGTCGGCCAGCAGCTCCTTACCGAACAACGCCTCGTCGATGCGGTCCTGGAACTTCTTGAGCCGATCGTCGATCGCCGCAGCCTTGTCCGGCGCGGCGGCCTTGAGGCCGGCCGCGATGTTCTTCGCGACCGCCTTCACGCGGACCGGATCGAGCCAGAGGTGCGGGTTGCCCTCGGGGTGGACGTCCCCCTGCGAGCGGCTCAGCACGTCCGGGACCTCCTCGGCGGAGAGGCCCGCCGAGGCGACGATCCGGCCGGGCTGCCCCTTCGCCACCTTGGGATTACCCGAGCCGCCCGCCACGTCCTCCGCCCAGAGCTCCAGCTGGAGCCCGAGCTCGATGAAGACGTCCGCGCGGTAGACCTTCTTCTTGAGATCGGGCGTCGGAGAGACCGCGTGCGGATCCTGATCGGCCTTCGAGAGGGCGACCATCTCGAAGTCTCCCCCGCCGAGCTCGTCGGCGATCGTACGGAGCACCGGGAGCGTGCAGACGACCTTCTTCTTCGGCGTGTCCTGGGCCGGGAGGGAGGCCGCGGCGAGCAGCGCGAAGGCGATCGTTCTCATCGGTTCACCCAGAACGGTTCGGGAGGATGGGATCCGAAGACGATCCCCAGCTCGACCATGAAGGTGTCGCGCCCGTCCTCGACCGGAAGGTCGCTCCAGGTGCGCTGGTAGGTGAAGCGCGCCCGGAAGAATTCGCTCGCGTACCACGTGAGGTACGGGGAGAGCTGCTTCCGCTGGAGCGAGGCGTCGACGAGAGCGTCCGTCGTGTCCCAACGGACGCCGGCATAGAGTCGCGCGGTCAGTTGATATTGAGCCCAGACGTCCCACCCGAACGGGTAGGTCCGCGCGTGGGTGTCGGGTCCGGTCGGGAATTCGTGCTTGGCATAGAACGTCTGGGCCCCGAGGAGGAGCGAGGTGTACTCCCCCTGCCGGGCGGGCTTCCACTTGTAGAGGAGGTCGACGCTCGCGACGCGGCTCTGGTCGCGCTGCTCGGGGTCGTTCGTCCCGTAGAAGCCGATGACGGCCAGGTTGATCGAGTGGGCTTCGGCGACCTGCCAGAAGAAGTTCAGGTTGGCGAGGTACGCGAGGTGGTTCGGGTCATCGGCCACCGCGACACCGCCGCCGTTCACGACCTGCAGCGTCAGCTCCAGCGCGGTCTCCTCGGGCGAGGGAAGGAACGACGTCGTCGAGATCCCGTTGGCCACGTGGCCCTCCTCCCCGAGGAATTCCTGGACGACCAGCGCGCGGTCGGATTGCGGCAGGTCGTGGAGGTGCGACTTGTTGTTCAGGCCGAACTCGGTGCGGAAGCGTCCCACCTTGATCTTCGTCCCCAGCGGCGGCGCGTCCCACAGCGGGAGCGGGAGCGACTTGACCGTCGCGTAGAACTCCTCGACCTCGACCTCATAGGTGTTCGCCATCTCGGCGCCGAACGCGAGGATGGCGACCCCGTCGACGTAGGGGTCGACCGACGCGCGAAGGTCGAGCTCCACCTCCCGGACGCTCGCCTGGTCGTCGATCCGGTCGTTCGCGGGATCGTGGTCGACATACACCTTCCGGTCGTCGAAGCGCCAGAGGAAGTTGCCCGAGACGGTGATGGTCGGGTTGAACGCCGTCCGCGCGCCCGCCGAGGCGGCGGCGGCCTGGCGCTTCTCGACCTCCGCCAGCTTCTTCTCGAGCTCCTTGATGCGGTCCTCCTGGTCTTCGAGCCGTTCCTGGACCTTCTCCTGCGCCTTGGAATCCTGAGCCTGGAGCAGGAAAAGGGCTGCGATCAGATGGATCATCATCCCTCCGGTTGGTGATGCGGGACTAGGCCGTGACGCCTAGCCGACCGGAGGGGCGCGCGGGGCGGCGGAGAGGAACTTGAGGAGGGAACGCGGACCGGCTTCTTCGGCGCGGGCGCACGTCTCGGCGACCGGGTTGGACTCCAAGAGGCCCCCGAGGTCGAGCCCGGCGCTCCCCACGCTCGCCTGGCAGAGGACGCACGGGCCCGCGTGCTCCGCTGTATCGGCGGCACAGAAGTGGCTCGCCCCCTCCTGGCAGTTCGAGACCGGCTCGTCGTCGAGCGCCGGGATGTGGGAGGTCACGGCCACCTGGCTGACGAGGGTCAGCAGGGCCAAGGCCAGGAACAGCGCGCGACGGCTCATCTGCCTATTCAACAACGATCAGTCTAGCAAGGTTCTCCGGGCGGATCACCAACTATGGATGAGAACCGGGCGGTCGGGATGCCCGGTTATCATTTCTCGCGCCGGACGTCCTCGGCGTAGACGCGGAGGCCCTTGGCGCGGGCGCGGAGCTCGTGGAGCTCCTGGAGGCGGGCGTCCATCGCGCGCTTCTCCTGCTCGACCTTCTGCCGGGCGGCCTCGAGCTCCTGGCGGGTCATCGCCTTGACGTCCTTCAGGATCTGGTCCACGTCGACGCGGACCTCGACGCGCACCTCGGGGAGCTGGGCGTACTGGCGGCGGCAGCGCTCCTGCATCTCGCGGACGCGCGCCTCCACCTGCTTGGGATCGGGGGTCTTCCCCGCCGCCCAGGCGCGGTAGGCGTCCCACTGGACCTCGTCGGTCCAGGACCCCGTCCGGAAGAGGAGGTCCAGCTGCCCGCGCAGGTCGATCGCGGCATTCGAACCGTCGATCGTCACGAAGCCGTCGCGGCCCGCCACGTGGTACTGCCGGCAGACGTCGGGGTGCTGACGGAGGAGCTCCGCCATGTTGCGCATCTCGATCGTCCGGCCGGGCACGGCCAGGCGGACGCGGCCGTCGCCGAGCTGACTGAACGCGACGGTCACGCCGTTGACGCTCTTGGAGATCTCGATCGAGCGGCGCTCGGTGGGCTGGGCGCGGTCCACGAGCTCCGCCACGACCTGCTCGACGAATCCGGCGTCGGACGCCGGGGCCTCCCGGGCGAACCGCCGCAGCTCCTCGATCCGCGAGGGCTCGAGGCGCTTGAGCGCCGACCGCGCCGCGCCGCGCACCACGGGGTCGCTCGAGGCGGTGTCGGCCACGAGCAGGGCCATCCCCTTCGCCGCGGGCTCGCCCATCCGCGACTCGATGACGATGGCCCCCTGCTTGACGACGAGCGCCGTGGAATCCTGAGGGTCGCCGGCAGGGACGACCTGAAGCGCCCGGTCGAGGTCCCGGCCGATCTCCTGGGTGAGCGCGCCGATCCGCGCGCGGTCCACTTCGCCGTCCCGCATCCTCCCGGCGAGCTCGACCTGGAGCCGCGTGGGGCGGGAGAGGCCGACCGCCCAGGCGCCCAGGCCGACCGCGAGTCCGAAGACGAGCGCGGCCGCGAGGCGCGCGGGGACGGCGAGGCGGCCGCGGGAGGCGCCGTGGAGCCGTTCGGCGAGACGTTCGCGGGTGCCGGGCGGGGGTTCGGCCCCCTCAAGGGCGCGGCCGAACGAAGCGCGGAGCGAATCGGAGAAGTCGCGCCGCTCGACGAGTTCGCGGGCGCACGCGGGGCAGCCCTCAAGGTGGCCGCGGAGCACGCGCTCCTCCTCGCGCGCCAGCTCGCCGTCGACGAGCGCGTCGAGCGCGGGGCGGACTTCATCGCACATCATGGCGTCTCCTTCGCGCACAGCTTCTTGAGCCGGTCGCGCGCGTCGAAGAGGCGCGAGCGGACGGTCCCGATGGGGCACTCCATGACGCGGGCGATCTCCGCGTACTTGAGGCCTTCTATATAGAAGAGGACCAGGGTCTCGCGAAGGTCCTCGGGCAGGTCCTTCACGCGGTCGAAGACGAGGCGGACGCCCTCCTCGACACGGTCGGGCTCCGGGGCGGGGGCGGCCAGGCGGCGGCCCTCCTCCTCGAGCGGCGCGGGCGCCCGGCGGCGGCCGCGGAGGTGGAGCGAATACTGGTTTCGAAGGATGGAGATGAGCCAGGTGGAGAGCTGGGCCTCGCCTCTGAAGTTGGGGAACGAGCGGAGGGCGGCGAGGAAGGTCTCCTGGACGATGTCGGCCGCGGCGCCGGGGCCGGCCATCGTGTAGGCGAGCCGGTAGAGGCGGTCGTAGAAGCGGGCGACGAGCTCGTCGAACGCCCCGCGCCCGCCCGCGCGGCAGGCGGCGACGAGGTCGGCTTCGGTCCGTGGGGACTGGATCTCCATGCGTCCCGTCTCAGGCCGGGCCAGGGCGGTCGGACATTCGGCCAGGGAATCCATACGCGGCTCGAGATCAGTATCCCGGGCCGCGAAAAGGTTCGGTTATTGCAGCGTGATGACGCCCCCCGCAAGTCCCGTGACCGTCACCGTGCCCGGTGTCGTCAGTGGGCCCACCGCCACGGGAGGTCCGGGCCGCAATCCGTCGAAGAGGACGTTCCCGCCGATCCCGGCCACGGTTCCGGTGCCGCCGTTCGCGAGGATCGACCCGTTGTTGATCACGATCCCGTTGTTGACCGTCGAGTCTCCGCTGGAGTCCGCGTCAAACGAGACGGCGGCCCCCGGGGTCCCCACGAGCGCCGGTCCACCGGCCGTCGTCCCGGCCCCGCCGGAGACGTCGATCAGCGCGGCGGCCTGGAGCGTGATGTCCCCGCCCTTGACGGTGCCGCCGCCGTTGTCGGAGTTGGCCGAGACGCTCCCTCCCGGCCCGCCCACGCCGCCGAGCATGCCCTGGCCGCCCCGCGCGAGGACCGATCCGGAAATGGAGATAAACTGATCTCTCGTGTTAAGCGAGACCGAGCCCCCGGCTCCCCCGAGGGCCGTGACTCCGGCTCCGGAGGTGGCCCCTCCGTCGAGCAGCATCGACGTGCCGGCCGAAAGAGTGATCGTCCCACTGTTGCTGGCGACGGTCAGGGTGACGGCCCCGCCCGCGCCTCCGTCGAAGATGCCCGCGTTGGTGCAGGCACCGCCCACTCCCGTGAGGGTGGCCGAACTCGTGATGCTTCCGCTGGTGGCCGTGAGCGTCACCCCCCCGGCATTGCTGCCGTTGTCCGCGGAGTTGGCCCCTCCGCTCATCGTCAGGCTCCCGGACAGCGTGATGTTGCCGTTGACGGTTGAGAAGGCGAGGGTGCCTCCGGTCCCGCCGCCCGCCGCGCCGCTGGAGCCGGCGACCGCGCTGATCGTGCTCGAGGCGATGATCTCGCCCGGGTTCGCCAGGCAAATCAGGCTAACGTTGCCCGCCGCCCCCCCGGTGGCCGTGGTCGAACCGCCCCCGTCCGTCACGATCGCGGCCTGCAGGAAGAGATCGCGCGAGGAGTTCAGGGCGACGGCTCCTCCCACTCCTGCGGCACCATTGACCGCCGAGCCGCCCCGGGCCGTGATCGTCCCCTGGACCGTGAGGTCAGATCCGCTGGTCACGGTGACGGTCCCTGCCGCGGCGCCCGTCCCAATTCCCACGCCCGCTCCCCCCGACGTCGTGATCGACCCGGTGAAGAAGATCGTGAGCGTGTTGGCGGTCGCGGTGATCGTGACCGCACCGCCGATGGCCCCGCTCGCGGGGCCGGTCCCGGCTCCGCTTCCCCCCCGGGAGTCCAGAAGCGCCCCGAGTTGGACGATCCCCGTGGTGGAGCTCAGCGCGAGGATGTTCCCCGTGCCCGAGGACGCGCCGCCCGACCCGCCGCACGTCGAGAAGGTCCCGCGGCCGGTCTCGAGCGAGAGGGCAGGCGTCCCGCCCCCGATATCAATGCTCCCCCCCGGCCCC
The DNA here is from genome assembly GCA_964604905.1 of uncultured Planctomycetales bacterium. Classification (GTDB taxonomy): domain Bacteria; phylum Planctomycetota; class MHYJ01; order MHYJ01; family JACPRB01; genus JACQFK01. Next base: position 1,537 of record CAZSCC010000728.1, on the reverse strand, counting down.
CCCGTCGGAACGCCGCCGACCGCGCAGATCGCCACGCCGCCCTGGGCGGTTACCGTGCCGTGGAGGCGTGTCAGCACCGCATTGTTCGACACGAGCGATCCGCCGGCCCCGCCGGTGGCCCCGAACGCGTCGCCGGTGCCCGTGCCGCCGTCGAGCGTGACCGGGGCGACGAGATCCACGCCGCCCCCCGCGACGAAGGTGACGGTGCCGCCGGCGCCGCCCACGGCCAGGACGCCGGTCGTGTTGCCCGCTCCCCCGCTCGCCAAGAGCGAACCGAGGACATACAGCTGGTTGGCCGCCGTCAGCATGATCGTGCCGCCGGCTCCCCCGAGCGTGGTGCCGATCCCGCCGCTGCAATTGATGGATCCGCCGAGGGAGTAGACGTGGTCGACGGACGAGGTGATCCCGACCGCCCCTCCCGCGCCGCCCGTCCCGGCCGCGTTCGTCGCGCCCGTGGCGGTGATCGTCCCCGTGAGGACGACGCGGCGGGCCGTGATGCTGACCGCGCCGGCCCCGAGAGGAGCCGCGCCGGTCGCCGAAGCGGTGCGGATCGATCCCGTGAGGTAGACCGTCCCGTTCGGGGCGTTGAGGGTGACCCCCACCTGCGCGCCGCCGAAGACGCCCGACTGGATCGACCCGGAGACGACGATGTCCCCCGTGGCGGTGATCGTGACCGTGGCCGCCGTCGTGTCCGTGGTGACCGCCCCCGAGATGAGCGCCGTTCCGGAAACCGTGGCGTCGATAAGGGGCCCCGCCAAGAGAGGGAGAGGCGTTCCGCTCGTGGGCGTCGCGGGAGCGGCGGGAGCCGCGGGAGCCAGGCTGCCGGACCCCACCAGGAGGGACCCCGTGGACGCCAGCGTGATCGTCCCGCCGTTCTGGCCGACGCCGCCGGCGCCTCCCGTGATCGAGGCGCTTCCGCCGCACGTGCTGAACCCGGTAAAGACGGTCGAACCCGGCGTCACGAGGATCGTCACGACCTCGGGGTCCTCGTGGCAGCCGGCGAGGGCGACCGCGAGGAGCGCGAAGACGATGCGGCGGGTTGCGGCCATCGATGTCCTCCCTTTTTGAGCCTGTGAGTATAACGGTCGACCCGGCAAATTGAAAGGCGCGAGAGATTAGGGTTGACGCGCCCCCGCGGCCCTCTAAACTTGACGCGATGAGCCTGCCGCTTCTGGCCATCATCGTCATCGCGGCGCTCGCGATCGGGTATGCCCTCTACGGAAAGCTGATCGCCTCGCAGGTCCGCCTCGACGACACGACAAAAACCCCTGCCGAGGAGCTGAACGACGGCGTCGACTTCGTGCCCACCAAGAAGTTCTACCTGCTGGGCCAGCACTTCAGCGCCATCGCCGCCGCCGGACCCATCGTCGGCCCCATCCTGGCCTGCAACCAGTTCGGCTGGCTCCCCTGCATCCTCTGGATCGCGTTCGGGGTCGTCTTCATCGGCGCCGTCCACGACTTCTCGGCGCTGATCGCCAGCGTCCGCCACCGCGCCCAGTCGGTCGCCGAGATCGTCCGCCTGAACCTGGGACAGCGG
>CAZSCC010000727.1:0-3576 GCA_964604905.1 uncultured Planctomycetales bacterium | reverse complement strand
GCGGTCGTGCCGGCGCCGGCCACGACCGACTCCTTCCTGGGCAGGTCGGGCATCACGAGCTTCATGCCCACGTACAACATGGAGGGGTCCTCGATCTTGTTCGCGTCGACGATCTTCTCGACGTGGCGGGAGGTGTTGTAGACCTTGACGGAGATTCCGGAGAGGGTGTCGCCCGCCTGGACGGTGTAGATCCGGTTCCCGTCCTTGTTCTGGAAGACCGGCACGCCGATCGCGTCGGGCTTCTTGGGGTCCTCGGTCTTGGCCGCCTCCTCCTTCTTCTCGGGCTTGGCGGGAATGACGATCTTCTGCCCGGGGCGGAGGCCGCCCGCCTTGACGCTGGGGTTCGCCTGGGCGATGAGGGTCCAGTACTTCCCGTCGCCCATCCTGTTCTTGGCGATCTTCTCGAAGGAGTCGTTCTCGAGGACGGTGTACTCCTCGGCGGGGAGCTTGATCTCCTTGCCGGGGAGGACGGGCTCCTTGCCTTTTTCGACCTTGGTATCGAGGGTGGGGCCGGGGGTGACTCCGGTCCTGCCGAACCGCTCGTTGGCGCGGTTCTGGAGGTTCTCAAGGTCCTCTTCCCGGGCGCGCAGGGCCGGGTCGCGCAGCGTCGGGGGCGGGTTGCCGACGGTGACGTTCCCGTCGCTGCCGGGGGTGCCGGTCCTCGAGTCCGTCGTGGGGACGGTCTTCTGATCGAGGACGATCAGAGCCACGAGGGCCGCCACGATGACGGCCGCGATGCCGACCTTGACCTTGGTGCTCATCCCTCTCTCCTCTCTCCAGAAAGTTTATCAGACGACAAGATGGTCGATTGGAGTGACAGCCTGAATGGTGTGGAACGCCCCTCTCTCACGGTCTTCCCCCTGACTCCACGCTAAGTATATCGGGTCCGGGGGCTCTGTCAAGTTATAAATTATAAACCCCGTAACAAAAAAGACCGTCTCTTTTGTTACGGCGCGCGGGGCCCCTACGAGGAGGCGGGCTTCTGGCCCTTGTACCACCAGAGGACGATCGGGGCGGCGATGTAGACCGTGGAGTACGTGCCCGCGATCACGCCCATGATCAGCGGGAAGGAGAACTCCGCGATCCCGCCGCCCGTCGTCGCCGTGAAGGCGTAGAGCACCACCACCGAGATCCAGACCGTGAACGACGTGATGATCGTCCGCGACAGCGTCTGGTTCACGCTCGCGTTGATGATCTCCTTGAACGTCGCCTTCTTCATCAGCGCCAGGTTCTCACGGATCCGGTCGAAGACCACGATCGTGTCGTTGATCGAGAAGCCGATCACCGTCAGCACCGCCGCCAGCGTGTTGAGGCCCATGTCGAAGCTGAGGCCCCACGACTTCGGCACGATCGCCCCCGCGAGCGACGTGAACCCGATCGCGAAGATGGCGTCGTGCACCAGCGCGAGCACCGCCGCCACGCCGTAGCGCCACGACGAGAACCGCAGCGCCACGTAGACGATCATCAGGATCCAGGCCACGATCATCGCCCACACTGTCGAGTGGCCCAGTTCCTTCGCCACCGCGCTGCCGATGTTGTCCTCGGCCAGGAAGGGCGACTGCGCGAGCTCGGCCAGCAGGACGACCTTGAGCGTGTCCTGCAGGCGCCCGCGGAGGCCTTCGCGGTCCGAGTCGGCCTTCGCGAGGTTCAGCCAGACCTTTTTGAGCCCCTCCGGCACACCCTTGGTTTCCTCCTCGAGCAGGATCTCCGGCGCCCCCTTCGAGTCCTTGGTCAGCATCTTCTGGAGGTCGGGGCTGTCCTTCAGCTTCTTCGTCAGCGCCTCGAGCGACGCCACCTTCTCCGACTTGATGTAGAGCGCCCACCCGGGCCCCGCGGGTCCAGACTCGAAGATGCGGGGGTTCTTGTTCGCCTCGTCGGCCTTCATCTCGTCGAACGGGTCGTGCGAGAGCTCGTTCTTGAACAGCTCCTGCAGGTCCGCCTTCACCTCGGCCTTGTTCTGGTGCGACGTCCGCATCTGGAACGTCCGCGCCGTCCCGCCCGCGAACGAGCCGGCCGACCGGGTGGCCTCCGGCTCCGCCACCGTCTGCACCGACACGTCGTCGTACTTGGCGGCCTCCTTGTCGTCCTTCCGCGTCGCGATCCGCTCGCGCACATCCTGGATGGACATGGGCTTGTTCGTCGCAAAGATCACCACCGTGCCGCCCTTGAAGTCGATGCCGAAGTTGCTCTTTCCGCGCGCGACGAAGATCGCGATGCACCCGGCGATCCCGATCGACGAGACGATCACGCAGGTCCGCGCCAGCTTGATGAAGTCCACGTTGGGGTTCTTCAGGAAGGACATCATCTTGAACTCCTTCATGCCGCCCTGGAGGAGCATCTTGGTGAAGACCTTCGAGCAGAAGAGCACCGAGAGCAGCGTCGTCAGGATGCCGACCGAGAGGGTCACCGCGAATCCCTGCACCGGCCCCGATCCGAAATAGTAGAGGACCATGCCCGCGATCAGCGTCGTGATGTTCGAGTCCACGATCGTCCACCAGGCGCGGTCGTAGCCCGCGTCGAACGCCTGGTTCGCGGTCTTCCCGCGCGCCATCTCCTCCCGGATGCGCTCGAGGATCAGGATGTTCGCGTCCACCGCCATGCCGACGGTGAGCACGATGCCCGCGATGCCGGGCAGCGTGAGCGTCGCCTTGAAGAACGACATGATCGCGAGCAGGTAGACCAGGTTGAGCGCGACCGTGATGATCGCGATGAATCCCGCGGTGCGGTAGTAGACGATCATGAAGGCCGCGACCGCGATCAGCGTGATCACGCTCGCCATCAGGCCGCGCTGGATGGAGTCCTGACCCAGCGTCGGGCCCACGAAGGTCTCCGCTTCCGGCTGGCCCGGGATCTTGGTCCGCCCGTCGTCCCCGTACTTCCCGATCGGGGCGGGGAGGGCGCCGCTTTTCAGGACGATCGCCAGCTCCTTCGCCTCCTGCTCGTTCTTCGCCCCCGAGATCTGTCCGCGGCCGCCGAACGACGCCGACTGGACCGAGGGGAAGGAGCGGAGATGGTCGTCCAGGACGATCGCGATCATCCCGGGTTCGGGCTTGTAGGAGAAGAGACGCGCGGCGGCCTCGTCGAAGAACTTCGCCCCGTCGGTGTCGAGTTCGAACGTCGTCACCCACATGGCGCCGCCGACCCTGAGCTCCTGCTGCGCCTCGCTGGCGATGATGTTCCTGCCGTCGATGATCGGCTTCTTGCGGACCAGGATCTGGGCGCCGTACACCCCGCGGGCGGCCTCGGTGTTCTTGATGACCTTGAATCCGGCGGGCTCGGCCTTCTCCCGGTTGAACTTCTCCTGGTACTCGACGGGCGCCACCTCGTAGAGCTCCAGGACGCCGGTCTGCTCGATCAGCCGCTTGTATTCCTTGAGCGTGTCCGCGTCGACGCCGGCCATCTGGACCACGATCTGGTCGTCGCCCTGGGCGATGATCTTGGGCTCCTTGACGGCGTGCTTGCCCTCGATGCGCTTCCGGATGACCTCGGTGGCGGCGGCGGTCAGTTGAGCCTTGTCCGGCACGCCGGGGTCGTAGAGGACCCGGTAGCGGATCTCGGCGCCGCCGGCGAGGTCGA
>CAZSCC010000726.1:0-3522 GCA_964604905.1 uncultured Planctomycetales bacterium | reverse complement strand
TTCCCCCGACGCGTCCGAGCGTCACGGCCGCCTGGTTGTCGTAGACGCCGCGGCGGCAGAGCCCGTCATGGTACCGGAAGGCCTCGACGTGGCCCCAGAGCAGGGTCGGGAGGCGCTCGTTTTTGAAGAAGCCGATCCATAGCCTCCGGCACGCGCAGAGGATGAGCGAGAAGCAGTGGGCCACCACCTCCTGCCCCCCAATCTTGAGCCGGTACGGGCTCCAATCCATCTGCATCTCTTCCGCCATCCGGGTCTCGAACCGGCGAAAGACCTTGCGGGCGGGCCTCTTCCGGGATCCAAGGGTCCGGAGGTAGTCCTTGAGGATCGTCATCCCCCCGGTGTAGCCCCGGGCCCGGAGCTCCCGGAGGATTCGCGGGGCGAAGAGGCCCAGCGCGAAGAGCTCCCGGACGTGGTCCTTGAACGGTTCGAGCTTCGGAGGCTGCGGCTCCTGGGAGGGTCTCCCGACGGCCCGTCGGATCGTCTTGGGGTCGCGGCCGAGCTTCCGGGCGATGGCGCGGATGCCCATTCCCCTCTGAAAGAGATCTTTGACCTCCTGGAGTTCCTCGGGCGTCATCGTTTTCCTCCTCGAATGCGTGAGCGAGTCGGGCCATCCTGCTGACGAGTTGGCGTCGCCGGGCCTCCAGCACGCGGCGCTCGGCGTCGGCGAGTCCGGAGAAGTCGGCCTGGGAGAGTTCCTCCAGCGTCCCTTCGAGGGCCTCGAACCGGTCTTGGAGGTCGGCGGCGGTGGAGCCGAGCGGCGAGGCCTTCTGGTCGACGGGTTTCGGCGCGGCCGAGCGCGGATCGCGGACGAGCGCCTCCCGGGTCGAGGTGTCGGGCGTGGCCCGGTACGTGGCCAGGAACGCCTGCCCCTCGCGCGTGGTGAGGGCGTGCCGGCGCACGGCCTCGGCCAGACGAAGCTGTTCGCCGGCCGGGAAGTCTGAGAGGCCGAGGGCGACCGTCAAGGCAAGCTGGCCCCGGTCGAGCCGCACGCCGAGCTCCGCGGCCAAGCGTCGCGCCAGGTGAAGCCGCCGAGCGACCCACGCCTTCTTCCGACCCAGGAGCTTCCCGATGGCCGTGGGAGAGAGCTTGTCCTCCTCCGCGAGCGACTCGACCACGCGCGCCTCGTCCATGGGGCTCGCGGTCTTCCGGGGCGCGTTGGACGCGAGGATTCGCGCCTTCATCGTGATCCCCGACACGGGCTCCACGACGACGGGCACTTCCTTGAGACCGTCCCCCCTCCACCGGGCCAGACGCTTGAAACCGTCCAGGACCTCGAAAGCTCCGTCGGCGGTGGCCGCCACGCGGAGCGGCAGGGGCGCGAGGTCGCTCTCGCGATCCGTACGCTCGCCGCGGAGCGGAGCGAGCGTCGTCCGAAGGCGCTCGACCGGGAGGGAAACGACGAGGTTCATTGGGGTCGATCCTCCAGCGGGAGCAACTGGAAGAGGGGATACCGGTAGGCGATGAGCCCCTTGGAGATGAGGCCGTAGCGCGCCTCGATGACGTCGCCCTCCGTGAGCCCGATCTTTTTCCCGATGGTCGACTCTGCCCAGAAGGAACAGCCCTTCTTGTCAGCGGTCAGATGCAGGAAGAAGAGGAGCGCGATCTCCGCGAGCGTGAGGGTGGCCAGCCGCTCCCGGAGCCGATGGTCCGCCCAGGCGAAGTGCGCCGGGAGCTTCCGGACGCGGGCGGGATCGACCGGCTCGGCTTGGTCGACCGGGTTGGGCATCGGGGGCCTCCAAAAAAACCGGAAATCGTGGACGGAACGGTTCCGTCGGGTAGAGTGGAACACTCGACGGGGTGCGTCTTCGACCCTCAACGGGGCCCGGTTGTGCCGCGCTTGACCGCGATCCGCCGCGGTGCAATACTTGCGGAACGGGAGGACATCGTTCATGGCCGACCGGCCGCCCGACGAGGCCCTGGCGCAGCATCTCCTCAAAGGCGCGTTCGCCACGGACGCGCAGATCAGGGAGGCGCTCCGGACGCAGGCGGAAAGCGCCGCCGGGGGCGCCCCGGTTCCCCTTGGGGACATTCTCGTTCGGCAGGGAATCGTTTCCGCCGCCCAGCGCGAGGCGATCGAAAACAAACTCGAAACCCAGCGTGAGGACGCGAAGCGCTTGGGGCCCTACCGGATCCTCAAGAAGCTCGGCGAGGGCGGGATGGGGGCCGTCTACCTTGTGGAAGATGCGGACCAGAACAAGGTCGCCCTCAAGGTGCTCCCCAAGGTCGCGTCCCGGGAGGAGGAGGCGGTCCGGCGCTTCCTGCGCGAGGTCGACTCCGCTCGAAAGCTCGACCACCCCAACATCGTTCGTGCGGGAGCCAACGGCGAGGACAAGGGTTTCCACTACTACGTCCTGGAGTACGTGGAAGGGGAGACCCTCGGGGCCAGGCTCAAGCGCACGGAGTTCCTCCCCCCCGACGAGGCCGCGAAGATCGTCCTGCAGATCGCCCAAGGCCTGAAGTATGCCCACGGAGAGGGGTACATCCACCGGGACATCAAGCCCGACAACGTGATCGTGTCGAAGGAAGGTGTCGTCAAGATCCTCGACATGGGGCTCTCGAAAAACATCGACGAGGCGCAGACGTTCCGCACGGTGACGGGGGTGGCCCTCGGGACGCCACACTACATCGCCCCCGAGCAGGCGCGAGGGGACAAGGGGATCGACGGGAGGGCGGACATCTACAGCTTGGGCGCGACCTACTACCATCTCGTGACGGGCGAGACCCCTTTCCATGGGACGACCGTCATCGAGCTCATCAACGCGCACCTCAACAAGCAACTCCCGGACCCCCAGGACCTCCGGGACGGGATTCCGGACGGCGTGGTCCACATCATCCGGCGGATGATGGCGAAGAAACCGAAGGACCGCTATCGCGACTGCGCGGAGCTGGTGATCGACCTCGAACTCGTGCTCGGCGGCCGGAACCCGTCGAGCCAGGCGTTGGACGCGGTGCACTCGGCGGTGGCGCTGCCGATGGCGCGGGAGGCCAGGGAGCGGTACCGGGCCCAGCGGCAGGGACAGCGGCCCGGGACGTACCGGGCGACGACCCGCTCGAAGTCAAGCTCGACCCCGCTCGTCGTGGGAGGCGTGGTGGCGGCGGTCGTGATCATCCTTGTGCTCGCCGTTGCCATGAGCGGGGGAAGCTCGAAGCCCGTCGAACCCCCGCCCGTGACGGCGAAAGAGACGCGCCCTGAAGTCCCCCGGCCCCGCGAACCCGAGCCTCGGCCGGCTGAGCCCGCGCCGCGCGCGAAAACGCGCGAGGAGGAGGCGCAGCGCAAGCTCGACGAGATCAAGGCCCAGGCCGGTCGGTTCGCTGAAGACGAGAACCGCCGCCGCTACTCGGAGTTCGCAAAGGAGTACGCCGACACGGCGCCGGGCAAGATGATCGCCGGCTGGCTCAGGGACACCGAGCCCAAAGTCGCGGAAATCCAGAAGCCGGAAGTCCCGAAACCCGAGGTCCCCAAGCCCCCGGAGCCCGCGCCGACGCAGCCTGTGGTCAAGCCTCCGGAGCCCGCGCCCGTGG
>CAZSCC010000725.1:0-2317 GCA_964604905.1 uncultured Planctomycetales bacterium | reverse complement strand
CGGGCCCACGTGCGTCGTCCGGCCCAGCAGGTAGCTCGCGCCGCGCTCGACGCCGGAGATCTTCTCGCTCGCCAGGTGGCCCTCAAGCGTGCTGAATCGTCCCGGCCCGACCCGGACGTGGCTGGCGATGAGCTCGAACCGTTCCGTGAAGACGCGGACCAGGCGCGAGTCGTACCGCACCCAGACCGTCCGGCCCAGATGCTCGGGCGGCACCGAGTAGTAGGACCGGTCGATCTCGACGTGGCCGTCCCGGTGGACCTTCCGCTGGCCCTCGTGGAAGAACGGGAAGCGGTCGGCCGCCAGCGGCAGAAGCGCCGGCCGCTCGACCTCCTCGAACTGTTTCCTCACCTGCCTCTTGATCGTCCCGTGGATCCGGACGTCGGCGACGTGAGCTTCCCAGTGCTGGAGGAAGTCGTTCTGAGCCAGGAGGCTCTTGAACTTTCTCCCCTTGAGCGCGTTGTCCTGCGCGTACCCGACGCCGCGCTCGATTTTTCCTTTGTGGCGGGGCGTATACGACTTGGTCGGCAGGAAGACCGTCCCCCAGTGCCGGGCGAACTCCTCGATCTTCGGGTTGAGCTCGGGGTCGTACCAGTCGGCCTTCGTGACCGCGGCGCGCAGATTGTCGAGGACGATGGTCTTGGTCACGCCCCCGAAAGCGATGAAGGCGTTCTCGATGGCCCGGATGAAATTCTCCGTCGTCTGCTGCCAGACTGCTTCGCTGTAGGCCTTGCGGGAGTGCGACAGCACGATCCGGAAGAGCCAGGGACGTTTGCGCTTCCCGTCTTCCATCTCGACCCAGGCGCCTTTTCCGAAATCGACTTGGCACTCGATCGCCGGCGCGCATTCCATCCTTCGGAACGGGGGCGGATGCAGAGATCCCAGCTTCCGGACGTATCGCTTGACGCTCTGGTAACTGTCCTGGAATCCATGCTCGCCTCGGAGATCCTGGAAGATCCGGCGGGCCGACAGACCCAGCTCCAGCTTCGCCAGGATGGTCTCGCGGTGCCCCTCACACCTGCTTTTCGACCTCAAAAAGCCGGGGGTCACTTGGGTGGCTGGTTTTGAAGGGTCCGAAAGGGCTGAAAGTGCCCCAGGAGGGCTCAGATCGGCCGATTTGCCGGGGGTCACATTGGCTGGTTTTGACCGCAGCTCTTGGACGTACTTACCGACTGTCCCTCGGTGGAGTCCAAGCTCCCGGGCGATCCTCCGGCAGGACCATCCCTGCTTCCACAACTGCTCGATCGTGCTGATCTCGGCCATCTTGAGCGTGTTCGCCATCATCCCTCCCTAGGTAGGGAGCGGATTCTAGGCGACGCCTCCAGAGTGGCCGGTTTTGAAGTGACCCTACGTGGCCGGTTTTAGGTGTCCCCCGACACAAAGGGGACCTCTACTCACTAGCCGTGATGTACATCACCGTTCCCATTCAACTCCACTGGCCCGATGTGGAAGAATTCCCAAAGGATGAAAACGTCCGAAGTATTGCAGCAGACCTCACAGGAATTGAGATTGAATCCGGCCCCTCCGCCCGAAGAAATGCTCAGCGTTGTCTCGCACGACTCCAATCCTGATGAGCTGAACAAGTATTCAAAGTTGAACGTCTCGCGGTTACCGTATTGTCTGCATTTGGTGTATGCTTTTCGGCCATGCACCGCCGGATTACGCAGCACGACATTGCCCGCCACTGCAAGCTCGCCACGTCCATCGTGAACATGATTTTGAAGGAGCGGAAGCTTCCGTGCAGACCAAGCACGGCCAAGCGAGTGCGCTCCGCGGTACGCGAGCTCGGGTGTGACTTCAGCCACATCGGCCGCGAGCACCGGCACGCGCGCGAGGACGCACGCGATCGCAAACGAGTGACGAATCGTGTGTGGGTGCGCTCTGTCCTTGGGCAGCCCAGCCTTCCCGCCCGCTCGCCGTACGATTTGATGGACCCTCTGGCTGGTCATCGGGAAGAGACGGCACTCCGGCCGGATCCCGACCGCCGCGATGTGGCGGGCCAACTCGCCCATGAGCGCGGGCCGAAGCGACACCGCCCTCATGTACCCACGGCGCTTGAGGGTCACGACCCGGAGCGCCTCGCTCGTGAAGTCGATCGACTCGGGCGTCAGCGATCCGAGCTCGGACACACGGAGGCCCGTCTCCCAGAGGACGCGGAGGAGGAGCCGGTCGCGCGGCCGCTCGCACGCCCCAAGCAGCGCCTGGACTTCATCGCGGGTCAGGTACTTCGGAAGCTCCGCCCTCGCGACACGCGAGAGCGAGCGCGGGACGAGGGCGAGCGCGCTTGACGATTCCTGGGGCATGTGTAAAGAGATCGGTC
>CAZSCC010000724.1:0-6850 GCA_964604905.1 uncultured Planctomycetales bacterium | reverse complement strand
TCGGCCCGACCGGCGTGGGGAAGACGACGACGATCGCGAAGCTGATCTCGATCTACGCCCACCGCGGCAAGGAGGTGGGGGTCATCACGAACGACACCTACCGCATCGCCGCCGCGGAGCAGATCCGGCGCGTGGCCCAGCTGGTGGGCGTCCCCATCCGGGTCTGCCCCCGGCCGCAGGAGATCGAGGCCGCGCTCCAGGAGTTCGCCAACCGCGACCTCGTCCTGATCGACACCGCGGGGCGCAGCCAGAAGAACGTCGAGCGGATGGACGAGCTCAAGGAGGTCCTGGCCGCCGTGAAGCCCGACGAGACCCACCTCGTGGTCTCGATGACCACGCAGCCCGAGACGATCGTGGACGTCGCCGAGCGGTTCGCCGTCTGCGGCTACGACCGCCTCGTGGTCACCAAGCTGGACGAGGCGCTCAAGGTGGGCGTCGTCCTGGACGTCCTCTCCCGCGTGCAGACCGAGCTCTCGTTCATCACGACGGGGCAGGAGATCCCGCGGGACATCGAGGTGGCCGACGGCGATCGCCTGGCGGCCCTGATCCTGGGCGAGGAGGCCCTATGAACACGGTTGAACGACGCAACTTCGGAAACATCGTGCCCGAGACGGTCGAGCCCCTCATGGGCCGCGACCAGGCGGACGGCGTCCGCCTTCTGGCGCGGGCGAAGCCCCGCCACGCGCGCGTCCTGGCCGTCACCAGCGGGAAGGGGGGCGTGGGGAAGACGAACGTCTCGGTCAACCTCGCGATCGCGATCGCCGCGATGCGGAAGAAGGTGGTCCTGGTCGACCTCGATCTGGGCCTGGCCAATGCCGACATCCTGCTCGATCTGACGTGCCGCTACAACCTCTCGCAGGTGCTGGTGGGGCGGAAGACGATCGAGGAGATCACCCTCCCGGCGATGGGGGGCATCAGGGTGGTGCCCGGCGCGAGCGGCGTCGAGCGCCTGGCCAACCTCTCCGACGTGGAGCGGGACACGCTGCTGGCGAGTTTCGAGTCGCTCCACCGCGAAGCGGACTACATCATCTTCGACACGGGCGCGGGGATCTCGAAGAACACGACCGCGTTTCTCGCCGCGGCGGACGACGTGATCGTGGTGACCATGCCGGAGCCGACCGCCGTGGTGGACGCGTATGCCGTCATCAAGATGCTGAGCCAGGAGCCCGACCGCGGGAACCTCTACATCCTCCTCAACCAGTGCACGGGGCGGGAGGAGGCGGAGCGGTTCGCGAACGGGATCTCCGTGACGGCGAACAAGCTCCTGAACGCCTACGTCGAGAAGCTGGGCTACATCGTCACCGACCCGCGGGTGCAGCAGGCGGTCCGCGCGCGGCGGCCCTTCACGCTGGCCTACCCGGGGGCGCCGGCGAGCCTTTGCCTGAAGTCGATCGCGGAGCGGCTGGTGTACCGGAACGCGAGGCCGGAGGCGACCGAACGGCCCGGATTCGTCCGGCGGCTCTTCTCGGCCATCACGGGGAAATAGATCGATGGATCGCATCATCGGCGGCGTGCTCGGGCTGTGCGCGGGGATCGCGGTCGTGGCGCTGAGCGTCACGAAGGGGGTCCCGGTCCGCGACTGCCTCTGGCGCGCCGCGGTGGCCGTGCTGTTGGGATACTGGATCGGAAGGTTGATCTTCGGACCGGCGGGGCTCTCGGTGGCGAAGGAGGCGGCGGGGACGGTCCCCCCCGAGCCTCCTCCGCCGGCCGAGACGAAGCCCGCGGCGCCCGGCGCGCCGCACGGCCCGAAGGGGAAATAGGAGAGGGGGAAGAACATGGCGAGCGTCACGAAGCGGCCCAAGGAAGAGATGGCGCGTCTGTGGCAGGAGTGGGTGAAGACGCGCGACCCGGCGATCAAGAACATCCTCTCGGAGGAGTACTACCCGATCGTCCGGTACGTGGCGGAGAAGATGATCGAGCGCCTGCCCCACAACGTCCAGGTCGAGGACCTGATCTCGTCGGGCGTGTTCGGACTCTTCGACGCGATCCAGAAGTTCGACCTCGAACGCGGGGTCAAGTTCGAGACCTACTGCGTGACCCGCATCCGGGGCTCGATGCTCGACGAACTGCGCCACATGGACTGGGTGCCGCGCCTCACGCGCGCGCGGGCGAACAAGCTCGAGGAGGCCTACGCCAAGCTCGAGAAGGAGAAGGGACGGACGCCCACCGACGTGGAGCTGGCGCGGGAGCTGAAGATCTCGGTCGACCATCTCGACGAGCTGTTCCGCGAAGTGAGCGGGGCGTCGCTGGTTTCGATGCAGCGCCGGTCTCTGGCCAAGGATCCCAACCAGCTCGGCGTGGACATCATGGAGGACGAGAAGATCGAGGGCCCGTTCCTCGCCACTCAGCGGAAGGACCTCCTGGAATTCTGCAAGAAGCGGCTTTCCACCAAGGAGCGGTACATCCTGATGATGTACTATTCCGAGGACTTGACTCTCAAGGAGATCGGGCAGATACTGGATCTGTCGGAATCGCGGGTCTGCCAGCTGCACGCGAAGCTGATCTCGCGGCTCCGGGCGTACCTCAAGACGAAGAAGGTGGAGATCGCGTAGTGCCGGTCGATGGGACCAGTCTTCCGGTCAACATGGCGGCGGCCGAGCAGGCCACGATGGCCCGCTCGATCGCGCAGATGCAGGAGCGCGCCACGAACCAGGCCGCCGCCGGCCGCTCCGAGGACAAAGGCAAGGAGGACGCCACCGAACTGGTGAAGGCAACGGAGGAGGTCGGGGGCGCCACCATCCAGGGCGAGAGCCGCGGCGCCCATTCGTTCATGCTCAAGAAGGAAGAGGAGGAGAAGGAAAAACAGCCGCCCGCCGAGGAGAAGCAACCCGACCCCGGGGGCCGCGGCAAGAACCTCGATATCCAGGGGTAGCGGCTTCCGAAGCTCTCGTTCCACGCCGCGGGAACTCCCTGCCCCTACTGCCTCCCGGTCGACGTTCAAGACTGTGGAGGACCCACCGCATGATCCTGCTCTTGGCCACGCTCGCCCTCGCCGCCCAGGACTCCGACCGGCTTCCGATCGTGACCGAAGGGGAGGTCCAACCTCTCAAGGTCCACATCGGCCGCCTCCGCGAAGCGCTGGAATACCTCGGCCAGCCCCTCACGGGGGAGACTGCCGCGAAGCTCGACGCGGCGCTCAAGGAGACCGATGCCGCGAAGTCGCGCCGCGGGATCCAGGAGGCGCTCGACCCGCTCTGCCTGGTCGGCGTACACGTCAACCCCGAGTCGCGCGTCAAGATCGATCCCGGTCCGGCCCCCCGTCGGCTCGTGGAGCAGGGCTGGAGCCAGTTCCTGGTCAAGGTCCATAACGAGGCGGGCGTGACGACGCCGCTCAAGGCCTCCAGCCCGCAGGCGCTTTCCATGTTCAACTCGCCCCAGGAGCAGCTCGAAGACCGCTGGATGGAGCTCCGGATGTTCGACGACCGGCCGCTCCAGAAGACGCTCTCCGGGGTCCGCCTCGAGTACCGGGTCGTCCAGATCTACAGCCGCGACGCGGGGAAGCGCGCCGCGGTCCTCTCGTTCGACGTGGGGCAGGGGTCCCAGGACCTCGGGTTCCGGAACGACGCGACCCTGACGTTCGACGCGGCGCCCTCGGTTCCGCTCACGTTCCGCGTGAAGGACGTCGACGGGACGCCGACGACCGCGGGATTCGTGATCCGCGACCCGCAGGGCCGCGTCTACCCCTCCCAGGCCAAGCGCCGGAGGCCGGACTTCGCGTTCCACCCGCAGGTCTACCGGGCGGACGGCGAATCGATCCGCCTCCCGCGGGGGACCTACACGGTCGAGTGCACCCGCGGGCCGGAGTACCACGCCGAGAGCCGAAAGGTGACCGTGGGCGCGGAGCCGGCCTCGGTCGAGCTCTCGCTCCGCCGTTGGGTGGATCCGTCGAAGCTCGGCTGGTGGTCCGGCGACCACCACATCCACGCGGCCGGCTGCGCCCACTACGAGAAGCCGCAGGAGGGCGTCTATCCGCCCGACATGCTCAAGCACATCATGGGGGAGGACCTCAAGGTCGGCGCCACGCTCACCTGGGGCCCCGGGTTCGACTTCCAGAAGCAGTTCTTCACGGGCAAGACCGACGGCGTCTCGGTCTACCCGTACCTCATCCGCTACGACATCGAGGTCTCCGGGTTCGGTTCCCACCAGTCGGGCCACCTCTGTCTCCTGCGCCTGAAGGATCAGATGTACCCGGGGGGCGACTCGAAGAACCACTGGCCCACGCTCTGCCTGAACACCCTCAAGTGGGCGAAGAAGCAGGGGGCGGTCTGCGGTCCCGCCCACTCCGGCTGGGGGCTCGGGGTGCAGACCGACCAGCTCCCCACCTACGAGGTGCCGCCCTTCGACTCGATCGGCGCGATCGAGTACATCGTCGACGTCACCCACGAAGTGCCCGGCCCGGACGGGAAGCCCGTCCCCGCGGTCGACTTCCTCTCCCACGGCGACACGCCCTATGTGTGGGAGCACAACATCTGGTACCACACGCTCAACGCCGGCTTCCGCACGCGGATCAGCGGCGAGACCGACTTCCCCTGCATCTACGGCGAGCGGGTCGGCCTGGGCCGGTCTTACATCAAGCTCGACGGAAAGCTCGAGTACGACTCGTGGTGCGAGGGGATCCGTCTCGGGCGCGGCTACGTCGCGGACGGCCGGAGCCATCTGATCGACCTTTCGGTCGGCGGCATCGAGGTGGGAACGAAGGGAAGCGAACTCCGGCTCGCGGCGCCCGGGAAGGTGGCCGTGACGGCCAAGGTCGCCGCGATGCTCCCGGAGAAGCCCGACCCCGCGATCCGGCCGTACGCGGAGGTGATCGGCCGGGCGGGCGGGAAGGGGAGCCGCTGGGCGGCGGAGCTCAAGCCCTTCTGGCACGTTGAGCGCGCCCGGATCGGGGAGTCGCGTGACGTGAAGGTCGAGGTGGTCGTCAACGGCTACGCCGTCGCCTCGCAGGTCGTCCGGGCGGACGGCGCGATGCGCGACGTGAGCTTCGAAGTCCCCCTCGAGCGCTCCAGCTGGGTGGCGCTCCGCATCCTGGGCAGTTCCCACACGAATCCGGTGTTCGTCCTGGTGGGCGGGAAGCCGATCCGCGCGTCGCGCCGGAGCGTCGACTGGTGCCTGAAGTCGGTGGACCAGTGCTGGTCACAGAAAGAGCGGATGATCGCCCCGGCTGAGAAGGAGGAGGCGGTGGCCGCCTACGAGCACGCCCGCCGGGTGTACCGAAAGCTGCTTGCGGAATGCGAAGCGGAATAGGATTGGCCGCATAGGCACAGAGTCACCGAGAAGATTTTCAAAGAAGCTCCGTGACTCTGCACCTCCGTGGCCCATCACGGCACGCCCTCTCGACGACCCCCGCGGCTTTCTGCTACACTCTCCCCCGTGAAGATCCTTCTTTCCAACGACGACGGTGTCCAGGCGGCCGGCCTCCACCACCTGGCCGACGAACTCCGCGCCCTGGGACGGGTCGTCGTCTGCGCCCCCGAGGAGCCCAAGAGCGGCGCCTCGAGCGCCCTCACGATCTACCGGCCCCTCATCGTCCACCAGCTCCGCAAGGACGTCTGGAGCGTCAGCGGCAACCCCGCCGACGCGGTCAAGCTCGCGCTCAACGAGATCCTCGACGGCCGCCCCGACCTCGTCGTCAGCGGCATCAACAACGGCCTCAACACCGGCTCGAATGTCCTCTACTCCGGGACCGTCGCCGCCGCCCTGGAAGGCGCCCAGGCGGGCATCACCTCCTTCGCCGTCTCCCGCAAGGTCTCGCCGGTCGAGGATTACCGGGCCGAGTCGAAGATCGCGGTCAATCTGATCGAGCGCCTCGCGATGAAGCACCGGAAGTCGGGCACCACGTTCAACATCAACATCCCGGCGGGGAAGCCCAAGGGGATCCGCGTCACCACAACCGAGCTCACCCCCTACGAGGACCACTACGACCGCCGCACCGACCCGCGCGGACGGACCTACTTCTGGCTCCGCGGAACGCCGCCCCGCGCGGTCGCGAAGAACGGCCGGACCACCGACGATTGGGCGATCGCCCGCGGGTACATCACGGTGACGCCCCTCCGGCGTGACCTCACCGACGGCGACCTCCTCGAGGACCTCGCGCGCCTGCTCGGGTAGCGCCATGCTGGCCGACCACCTCCGCGCCGAGCTCGATGAATTGCGCCGCGACCACCTCGTGCGGACTCCGCCCGTCGTCGACCGCGTCCGCGGGCCTTACGTCACGATCGACGGCCGGGAGCTCCTCTGCTTCTGCTCGAACGACTACCTCGGGATCGGCCAGGATCCGCGACTGGCCGAGGCGGCCGCGCGCGCGGCCCGCGAGTTCGGCTGGGGCGCCGTCTCCTCCCGCGCCCTCTCGGGCACGACCCGGTGGCACGTCGCGCTCGAGGAGGCGATCGCAGAGCACAAGCGCGCTCCCGCGGCCCTGTTCTTCCCGTCGGGCTACATGGCCAACCTCGGGCTCCTCACGTCGATCGCCGACCGGGAGACCCTCATCGTCTCCGACGAGCTCAACCACGCGAGCCTCATCGACGCCTGCCGGATGTCGCGCGCGCGGGTCGAGGTCTACCCGCATCGGGACGTCGCCGCCGCGGCGAGACTCCTCGCGACGGAGGCGAAGCGGAAGATCCTCCTCAGCGACACGGTCTTCAGCATGGACGGGGACCTCGCGCCCCTGGACGGCCTGCGCGCGTTGGGCGCCGACGTGGTGATCGACGACGTCCACGGGCTGGGGGTCTTCGGGCCGGACGGCCGGGGGAACACCGAGGTCGCCATCCAGACGGGCAACCTCTCGAAGGCCGCCGGGGGCGTGGGCGGGTTTGTCGTAGGCCCGCGGGAACTGATCGAGCTCCTGCGGAGC
>CAZSCC010000723.1:0-3213 GCA_964604905.1 uncultured Planctomycetales bacterium | reverse complement strand
AACATCGCCTCCGTGGCGGGGATCCCCGACAGGTAGTTCGTGCCCATGTCGTGGACGAAGACGGCGGAGATGTTCTTCATCTCGTCCGAGTGGGCCTTCACGTACGCCCGCGAACCAAGCAACCCCTGCTCCTCCCCGCTCCAGAGCATGAAGCGGATCGTCCGCTTCGGCTTCGCGCCGGCCTTCGCCAGCAGCCGCGCGGCCTCCATCGTCGTCGAGATGCCCGTGCCGTTGTCCGTCGTCCCCGTGGCGCCGTCCCACGAGTCGATGTGGCCGCCGAAGATCACGCACTCGTCCGGCTTCTCCGTCCCGGGGATGTCCGCGATCACGTTGTAGAGCTTCACCGGCCCCTGTACGAACCGGTTGCTGATGTCGATCGTCAGCGTCACCTTCCTGGCCACCTTGAGGTGCTCGACGATCGCCTTGTGCTGGCTCGCGATCATGTTGACCGTCACTCGCTTGGGCAGCTTCTCCCACTCGATCCGGAACTTCCCATCCGTGAGGATGAGCTCGCCGGGCGCCGACTTGATGATCCCCGCGATCCCCGCCTCGTCGTACGCGACCTGGTACTTGTCGGGACCCCGCGAGGTGGAGATCACCCACGCCCCCTTGAGGCTCTCCTTCATCTCCTTGAGCGCGTCGTCTGTCGAGGGGGCCAGGAGCGCGGGCGCGGTGACCGGTCCGGCGGTCCCGGCGGTCCAGGCGTGGGTCCCGATCGTCAGCTCCTTCGCCTCCGGTTCGATCATCTTCGCGGACCACGGGCCGCGCTCGAACCCGACGGGGAACGTGCCCCACTCCTCCATCCGCGCGCGGAGCCCCCAGCTCTCGAACTGGGCCTTTGTCCACTCGCACGCCTTCGTCAGGTTGGCCGAGCCCGTCAGCCGCGGGCCGATCTTGTTCGAGAGGTGATCGAGATGCTCCATCACGCGGTTGTCGCTCTTCCCCTCCCTCAGCACCCGCTCCAGGACGGGGTCGGACTGGGGCGCGACGAACAGCAGGAGCAGCAGCAGCGTCTTCATGGGTCTTCCCTCTTTCTAATGGACACCGGAGGCCGTTAGAATACCGTACGCTCCCATGGACCGACTGTTGACCCGGCCCGCCACCGACGAGGATTTCGAGATCTTCGACTCCCTCCGCGAGAACCATTGCCCCCCGGGCTATTTCGTAGGCGACGGCCTGCGGGTCGTCCGGAAGATGCTGGAGCGCGGGGCCGTGACCCGGCTCCTCTGCACCCCCGAGTGGGCCGAGAAGCTGACCCTGCCCGAAGGCATAGAGATCCTGACCGCTCCGCGCGAGCGGCTCGACCGGCTGGTCGGCTTCCGTCTCCACCAGGGCCTCATGGCGCTCGGGAGGATCCCGCCGCCGGGCCCGCTCCGCGGATCGCTCCTGGTCGCGCTCGACGACGTCTCCAACACCGAGAACGTCGGCGCGATCCTCCGCACCTGCGCCGCGTTCGGGGTCGACGGCGTCCTGATCGGCCCGACGACCGCCTCGCCGTGGCTCCGCCGCTCCGTCCGGGTCTCGATGGCCGCCGCGCTCCAGGTGCCGGTCCACTCCGTGCGCGATCTCGCCGCGACGCTCCGTCCGCTCAACGCGTGGGCGGCCCACATCCACGGCGAGCTGCGGACCTACACCGAGACGGACTTCCGGGGCGACTGCTGCATCGTGCTGGGAGGAGAGGACAAGGGTCCGAGCGACGCGGTGCTCGCGGCCTGCCGGGGGGCGATCTACATCCCGATGGCGCAGGGCTGGGACTGCCTCAACGTGGCCTCGAGCGCGGCGGTGCTCCTCGCCGAAGTGCGGCGGCAGCGCCGGGCTACTTGATCCAGCCTTCCTTCTTCGCGGTCTCGAGTGTCTTCACTGGCGACGCCAGGAATTCCTTCTTGCAGCTGTTTCAGCAGACGTAGTAGGTCTTTCCGCCGTACGCCACCTCGATGGAGCCCGAACCGCCCGTTACGAGGCACTTCGGGCCCTCGGAGCGGACGAACGGGACGCCCTGCTTCGTGTACTGGATCGCGGCGGTGGACGCCCACGCCTTGGTCCCCGCCTCGCGCCGCTGCGTGTCGCCGAGGAAGCGGTTGTCGCGGAGGAAGTTGAATCCGATCCGCTCCTGGGCGGCCTTCTCGTCCACGACCTGGTCGAGGACGAGTTCCTTCCCGGCCAGCTTCCCCTCGTACGTCTCCTTCTTGTCGTCGATCGTCGTCATCTCGAGGCGGAACGCCTTCTTCTTCACGTCATAGCCGAGGAGGCCCGCCTTGAAGCGCTTCCCCTCCTTCACGGCGACCTGGAGGGCGTACTCCTCCTTGTCGATCTTGTACTCCCAGGCCTGCGTCTCCTCCCAGGCGTCCTTCCCCTCGGGCGACCACGTGGCCTTCCACTCTCCGACCAGGAACTGGACGCGCTTCATCGCCTCCTTGGTGGAGGCGGGGTCCTTCTCCTGGAAGGCGAAGAGCAGCAGGCCGATCAGCGCGATTCTCATACCCCTTTAACCCCAATAAACAGGTCCGGTTGTCGACTCTCGTCCCACGGATTCGCCCTGCATTCTAACACGACGGAGGATTCCATGAAGCTCCATCTGAAGGACTCGAGGCGGACCCCACGGCGCCCCCAAATGAAAGGGCCAGGGGCAGCGTCGGGCGACGGCGCCCCCGGCCACGGGATCGCTCGGGCTACTTTTTCTCGTCCTTCAGCTTCTGGAGCGACGCTTCCTTCTCCTGGAAGTACTTCTGCGCCTGCGGGATCTCCCCGTATTTCTCCTTGAGCGCCTTGAGGGACGACTCGAACGTCGCCGCGTCCTTCACCGTCTCGGAGTGCTCCATGACCAGGTTCAGATAGGCCGGCAGCCAGGGATCGACCGTCGGCATCGCCTTTCCCGCCTTGTGGCGGTCATACAGCTTCTTGGCCAGCTCGTTCTTCCCCGAGGGATCCTTCACGGACCGGAGCAGCGTCTCGATCTCGGAGTTGGCGAGGACTCCGTCGATCTTCTTCTGCTGCTCGGCCGTCGGCTTGACGCCCGACTCGCGGATCTTCACCTCGGCTTCGCCGGCCTTCATGTGCCCGAGCTCGAGCTGCGCCACGATCAGGTCGATCTTCACCGAGGCGTCGCCCTTCTCGGCCTTGGCCTTGAGCTCGACGAAGGTCCGGGCCTTTCCTCCCGTGGCCTCGAAGCCCTCGGCCGTCCGCGCTCCCTCGTGCTTGGCAAGCAGGTTTCCG
>CAZSCC010000722.1:0-10198 GCA_964604905.1 uncultured Planctomycetales bacterium | reverse complement strand
TGCGTCGGCGGCGGCAGCAATGCGATCGGCATGTTTCATTCTTTTCTCAATGACGCGGACGTGCAATTGCATGGCATCGAAGCCGCAGGCTGCGGCCTCGATTCGGGGAAACACGCGGCCACGCTCTCACGCGGACGCGTTGGCGTTTTGCACGGCGCCATGAGTTATCTTTTGCAAAATGACGACGGCCAAATCCAGGAAGCGCACTCGATTTCCGCCGGATTGGATTATCCCGGCGTCGGGCCGGAGCATGGTTTTCTCAAAGAAATTGGCCGCGTGCAATATGATTCTGTAACCGACAATGAAGCGTTGGCCGCGTTTGAAAATCTCGCCAAACTCGAAGGCATCATCCCGGCGCTGGAAAGCTCGCACGCGCTGGCGTATTTGCAAAAGTTGAAAAACTTTGTTACCATGAATGAGGTGATTGTGGTTTGTCTTTCGGGGAGAGGGGATAAAGACGTGGAAGTGGCGCAGACGGCTAATAGCCGCGCACTATTTTCAGATAATCGCGCGCGCCATGAATAATTCGATGAACTTCTACAACCGTGCCTTGCACAATATAAAAGACAAGATACTTGTCGAGGATTGCCATGCGATAACCTTCACCACGCAGTTCTTAATAAGAGGGCAATTTGCCGAAGAATGGGGAATTCTCAAGCCGTTCAAGCAACTTGTCGAATTTTTCTTCGAAGTTTTCTGCTGCCCGAGGGCTTCTTTCAATAAGATAGTCGAGAATTTGAGAATAGTCTATTTGGGCTGGACGCGAAACACGCACCAGATACCGATGATTGTTCATTTTCGCCGAGCTCGCGCTATTTTAGCTTTGGCGCGTCGTCGTAATTCTGCCCGAGTTATTCCTTTATCGCCCGATGCTATTGACTGTTTCGCCTCGTCAAGCTTCCTAAAAAGATTCGTCTTGAACTGCATTTGATCAAAAACCATTTGGCTCATGAGCACAACACTGCCATAACCATTTTCAGTCAAAAAAATCGGCTGGTCATGCTCTTGACAAGACTTGAGCAGTTCCTCTGTGCGTGTTTGAAACTCAGAAAGTGGACGAATGATTGGCATAATGCACTCCGGTTAAATAATTGATTATGTGAATAAAAATAGCTAATTTCATTTCAAAAGTCAAGAACAGTTTATCGAACTTCAAAGCCGGACGAATCGAGTTGACATGAACTTGCCTCTGCAAAAATTTTTGCTCCGCCGTCAAGAGAAGAATCAAAAACTCCTCGCGCTCTTTTTGACCGCCGGTTTTCCGCAAATCGACGCGACGGTGCCGCTGCTCAAACTGCTCGACGAGGCCGGCGCCGATCTCATCGAACTCGGCATTCCTTTTTCCGATCCGCTGGCCGACGGCCCGACGATTCAACGCACGTCGCAAATCGCTTTGCAAAACGGCGTCACGTTGAAAAAAGTTTTGGAGATGGCTGCGGCAGTGAAATCAAAGCTGCACGCGCCGCTCATTTTGATGGGCTATTATAATCCGATTCTCCAATTCGGGCCGGAAGCCTTTGCGCAAGCCGCGGCAAAAGCCGGCGTGCAAGGCTTGATCATTCCGGATTTACCGCCGGAAGAAAGTTTGAGGCTGCGGGAGATCGCCGGACAGCTCGTCCGCTCGGGCCCCAAGTTCGTCCTGGTCACCGGGGACCTCGTGGACCGCCCCGACAACGAGAAGGAGTGGGAGGTCTTCCGGGACATCGCGAAGGAGTTGCGTGCGAAATCGGAGTACCTCTGCGCGGTCGGCGACCACGACTGGGAGAAGTCGGACACCTTCTTCAAGGAGTTCAAGCTGGAGAAGCCCTACTTCGACCGGAGGATCGGCGACGTCCACGTCTTCATCCTCGACTCGCGCTCGATGTTCAAGGACGCCGAGCAGGTGAAGTGGATCGAGGAGACGGCGGCCGCGTCGAAGGCGAAGCACAAGCTCGCCGTCTTCCATCACCCGCCCTTCATGATCTATCCGAAGCGCATGGTCCAGGCCGACGACATCCGGCCCCAGATCCACCCGCTCCTGGTCCGGCTCAAGTTCTGCGCCGCGTTCTGCGGCCACCAGCACGGGTTCTACTCGACCCTTCGCGACGGCGTCCGCTACGTCGTGACGGCCGGCGGCGGGGCGCCGCTGGCGAACGTCGACCCCTCGCTCGGGCAGAAGGGGGACCTTTCCCGGAAGTTCTTCCACTTCTGCGGGTTCACCGCGTCCGGGACGAAGATCGAGGGGCGGGTCTACGGGAAGGACGGAGTCGAGGCCGAGGACCTCCGGTTCACTCTTTGCGAGCACCCGTAGCGTTCGTGTAGAGCCTGTTCTGCCGCAGCAGGGTCGCGGCGACCTGGTGCATGGAGAGCAGCCTCCGCTCCAGGGCCTCCAGATCCGCTCCCCTGGCGAATGCGCGGCTCACGGTCCGACCGCCCACGTTCACCGCCACGGATCCCCCGTCCTCGATCAGGAGGATCGTCTCTCCTTGGACACAGAAGGCCCCGCCGTAGGGCCCCACTTCCGCGACGAGGGATCGCCCCAGGGCCGAATGGGCCGCGCCCCACCCCGCGAGGTGGGCGATGGTGGGAATGGCGTCCAGCTGGCTTCCGATGCGGCGGTCGACGCCCGGCTTGAGCCCGGGGGCGATGACGAGCCCGGGGATGTGGTGCAGGGTCGACGGGTCCCCCGCCGTCACTCCCCCTCCGCCTCCGATGTGGTCCGATGCGAGGATGAAGATCGTCGAGTCGAAATATCCGGAGGCCTTTGCGGCGGCGAAGAACCGCCCCAGCGCCCAGTCGCCGTAGCCCAGGCTGTTCTGGTAGCGCCCCGGGTGCTTCTCCCACTCCTTGCCCGGCCAGGCGAAGGGGGCGTGCGTGGAGCCCGTGTAGAGGAACGCGAGGAAGGGGCGCTTCGCGGACGCGAGCCGGCGATTCGCTTCCTCGAACATCTCGTGATCCCACGCGGCGCCGGCCAGCACGGCGCGGCTCGCGGCGGGGGCGACCGGCGGGATGTCCTCCGCTCCCAGGTAGTTCGTGAATCCCGCCAGCGCGGAGAGGGCGTCGTTGCGGAACGAGGCGCGCTTGGAGGACTGGGCGAACCAGGTCTCGTAGCCTTCCTGCCGCGCCAGATGGCCGAGGAAGGGGAGCCCGCTCTGCTCCATGCCGCGTCCGAGATAGGGCGTCCGCGGGAGCGTCGGGAACCCGCAGAGGATCGCGGACATCCCGTCCATGCTCCGCTGCCCCGCGGCGTAGAAGCGGGGGAAGAGGACCCCTTCGCGGCTGATCGCGTCGTAGCAGGGGGTCAGGCCCAGCGGCTCCAGCCCCAGCTCCCGCCGATGCGCGTCCGCGTAGAACGCGTCCCAGCTTTCGAGCATGACGACGACCACGTTGGGCTTCGCCGCCGCCTTCGCGGTCCGGGCGCGAAGGATCGGGTACTCCGCCGCGCCGGAGGATTCGCCCTCCGCGAAGAGCGTCTCCCGGACGGTCCGGACCGCGTCCTTCCAGGGGTAGTAGTCGCATTTCACCGGTCGGGCGTAGTCGAGCGAGTGGAGGATGGAGAATGGACCGTTGAGCGCGAGGTAGCCCGCCGCCTGCGGCACGCCGTCGAAGGCGTGGACGACCTTGGTGCGATGGGGCCCGAACGTGCCGCGCGCGCCCTGGTACATCAGCCAGAAGCACATGAGGGCGATCCCGACCCGCACGGCCCGGTCGGTCGCCGGCGGGGCCTCCGCCCTCATCATGCGGCGCCACAGGAAGAAGACGCCGATCCCCGCCGCCAGGAAGACCAGGAGCGGCAGCAGGTACTGGATCACAGCGGAGAGCGCGACCGTCTCGAGCACCTCGCCGAGGAGGGTCACCTCGGCCCCCGCGTGCCGGTGGACGTCGCCGAAGTAGACGACGTCGACGGCCAGGATGAACCCGAAGAGCAGGAAGGTGGCGTAGCAGGACCATCCCCAGATCCCCTGCCAGAGCCGCCCTCGCGTCAGGGGGAAGGGGAGCAGGAGGAGGAAGACGGGGATGCCGATGATCAGGAAGAGGATCGCCCCGTCGAACCGAAGTCCCCGCATGAAGGCCCAGGCAGTCTCCCCTCCGGAGAGGGGGGCGAAATCCTTGTGATGGACGATCAGGAGCGCCAGTCGGGCCAGGAAGAAAAGGGCGAAGTGGGCCGCGATGATCAGGAGGGGTCTTGAGAAGGGCCTGATGAGCGAGAGGATCCTCTCCTTCCGGGAGGGAAGCGCAGCGGCCGGCGTTTCAGTCACGACCCGGCGATCTTACCCACCCGGCTCGCCCCAAGTCAAACTCGACCCCCGTCGGAAGTTTTCGCCGCCCCTTCGGAAACTCCTTCCCAGCCTTTCCGACGCCAGCCTCCCTTTCTGAGAGGGAAACTCGATTGGCACGCGGGTTGCTTTTCACGCTCCCCGCATGGAACTCGAGGAATGTCTCCGGGGCGAACTGGCGGCCGTGATGGCCCTCGTGGACGAGGCCGCGCCCCGCATCGCCGACCCGAAGCCCTGGTACGTCCGCCTGGCCTCGGCCCTCTTTTCAGGGAGGGCGTTCTAATGTCGACCTACGGGATGTACACGTCGGGCCTGGGCGCGATGGGCCAGTCCCTCAAGATCGACCAGATCTCCAACAACCTCGCCAACGTCGCCACTCACGGCTACCGCCGCGATCACATCAGCTTTCGCGAACGGCTCGTCGAGGCGCTCGAGGACCGTCCCGACCTCCAGTACTACAACGAGCAGGTCCATCGGAACGGCGGCGCCCCCTTCATCGACCACGTGACCTTCGACCGCCTCGGTGGCGGCTACGAGCAGACCCACCGGCCGCTCGACCTGGCGGTCGTCGGCAACGGGTTCTTCACCGTCCGCGACCTCCAGAGCGGGACGGCCTATTACACCCGCGCGGGGAACTTCACCCTCTCGGGCGACGGCCGCATCCTCACCGCCGACGGGCGCTACCAGCTCGCCTCCGACGACGGGCGCGGGCTCGGGCTCGACCCCGGCATCACCGGCGACCTGCGCGTCCGCGAGGACGGGATGATCTTCCAGGGCGAGGTCGAGATCGGCCGGGCGGGCGTCGTCGACTTCGACGACTACGGCCGCCTCCGCAAGCGCGGAGACAACCTCTTCGAGAACACCGGCGCCACCGCCTCGGCCCCCGAGGGCCTCCGCGTCTCCCAGGGCATCCTCGAGCAGTCGTCGGTCAACCCCGTCGTCGAGATGGTGGAGATGATCAAGGCGCTCCGCGCCCTCGAATCGAACCTGCAGATGCTCCGCTTCCAGGACGGCGTCCTGGACCGCGCGGTCAACGACTTCGGCCGGCCCCAGAGATAGGAGTAGGCGATGACGCTTCGCGCCCTCTCGATCGCCGCCACGGGCGGCCGCGCGCTCATGAACAAGATCGACACGATCGCGAACAACCTCGCGAACGTGAATACGACCTCGTTCAAGAAGTCCCGCGCGAACTTCGCCGACCTCTTCTACCAGCAGGTCCAGCGCGCCGGCTTCGGCGAGCCCGCGCGCTCCCAGAGCCCCACCGGCACCTTCTTCGGCTCCGGCGTGCGGCTCACCTCGACCGAGAAG
Organism: uncultured Planctomycetales bacterium; assembly: GCA_964604905.1. Taxonomy (GTDB): domain Bacteria; phylum Planctomycetota; class MHYJ01; order MHYJ01; family JACPRB01; genus JACQFK01. The sequence continues at coordinate 4,634 of CAZSCC010000722.1, read as the reverse complement.
ATCTTCTCGCAGGGGACCCTGCAGCGCACCGAGCGCGACCTCGATCTCGCGATCGACGGCGAGGGCTTCTTCCGCGTCCAGCTGCCCGACAACACGATCGCCTTCACCCGCGCGGGCAACCTCAACGTCGACTCCCAGGGAAACCTCGTGACCTCCGACGGCCTCCTCCTCGACCCGCAGATCACGGTCTCCCAGAACTTCACGCGCGTCTTCATCGATGCCACCGGCCTCATCCAGGGATTTGACCCCCAGCAGCCCCAGAACCTCGATCAGATCGGGCAACTGGAAATCACGCGGTTCATCAACCCCTCCGGCCTCGAGGCGGTGGGGGACAACCTCTACCGCGAGACCCCCGCCTCCGGCGACCGGATCGACGGCCAGCCCGGGCAGGGGCAGGGCCTGGGCTCGATCCGCCAGGGCTTCCTCGAGGAATCGAACGTCGACGTCATCAAGGAGCTGGTCGACCTCATCACCGCCCAGCGCGCCTTCGAGGTGAACTCGAAGAGCATCCAGACCGCCGACGAAATCCTCCAGAACATCAACAACCTCAGGAGATAGCGTGACGATCCTGGCTTCCGTCCTGATGCTCCTTTCGATGGCGATGGGCGAGACCGTCGTCCTCAAGGAGAAGGCCCTCGTGGGCGGTCGCTTCGTGAAGCTGGCCGACCTGCTGGATGCGGACCGCTCGGGCGACGCCGCGCGGGCGCAGTTCGCCGAGATCTACCTGGGCCGCGCCCCTTCCGAGGGCCAGACGCGGACCATCACCCTGGACGAGATCCGTCGCGAGCTCGAGCGTCGCGGGATCGACCCCGAGTCCTTCACGTTCGTGGGCCGCGAGGTCGAGGTGACGCCGGGCGGCGAGAGCCCGATCGACGCCCTCCGCCGCGCCGTCGCGTTCGAGATCAAGAGGCACCTGCTGGAACAGGGCGCCGGCCGCGCCGACGAGACGGTCGTCCGGTTGCTCAGCCTCCATCCCGAGAACGTTTCCCCCGACTGCGACGTCGCCGAGGTCCGCCCGCGCGGCGCGAGCGACTTCACGATCGTCCTCGTCGACCCGGCGAAGAAACGGATCGAGGTCGAGGCGGTCATCCGGATCTTCCGGACGCGCGAGATGGCCTTCGCGGCGCGGGACATCAACCCCGGCAAGGCGGTCGAGCGCGCGGACCTCGAGTTCCGCCGCGTGGAGAGCTCCGACGAGGAGTCCGCCTCGGGCGAATGGGCGACGCTCGTGGGGGCCGCCGCGGCGGTCCGCATCCGGAAGGGCGCGAAGATCGCGCTCAACGACCTTCGACTCAAGGCCGTGGTCAAGAAGGGCGACGTCGTCCGCGCGGTCTCCTCCAGCTACGAGGTGGACGCCCGTGCGCTCGAGGACGGTGCGCCCGGCCAGGAGATCTCGCTGGAGTTCGTGACGTCGAAGAACCGCCTCCGCGCGAAGGTTGCCGGCGGGGCCCGCGTGGAGGTCGTGGAGGTGGTGAAATGAATCGCGCGCTATCGATCCTGGTCGCGCTGCTCGGGACGGCCGGCGGCGCGTGGGGGCAGTCGCTCCTGGACCAGCCCTCTCAGGGAGCCAGCCCCGGGGCGGGCCCCTACGATGCGCCCAAGCGGCTTCCGTTCAAGAAGCACGACCATCTGCAGATCCTCGTCCAGGAGCGCTCGCGCGCCCTGAGCACGACCGAGTTGCGCACGGACCGGCGCTCGCGCTGGGAGACGGAGCTCCAGGACTTCGTCCGGTTCTCCAAGACCGACCAGGGGTCGCTGCCGCGCCTCCAGGCGACCACGCCCACCATCGACCCGAAGATCGACCTGGACGCCCGGTTCCGCATGGACAACCAGGGCCGGACCGGCCGGCAGTTCGACCTGACCTTCACCATCGCCGCGGAGGTCGTGGACGTGCGGCCGAACGGGACGCTCGTGATCCAGGCGATCAAGCGGCGCAAGGTGAACGCCGACGAGGAAGTGATCAAGCTGACCGGCGAGGTCGCCCCCCAGTCGATCCTGGGCGACAAGGTGCGCTCGGACAGCCTCGTGAACCTGAACATCGTGTACGAGGGGAGCGGGTCGGTGAGCGACCAGGCGAACCCCGGCATCCTGGGCTGGCTGCTCGGGAAGCTCTGGCCCTTCTAGTGCAGGAACTTCAGCCGCAGAGGCGCGGAGACGCAGAGACGATCGATCTGCTCCGGGGTGCCTCCGGGCCTCTGCGGCTGACTTGAAGTCGATCTTTCGAAACCGGCAATCCGGCGCGAGTGACCCGCCTGGGGGATCACGGAACGGAGCTCGCGCCCCCTTAATTGAATAGGGTGGATGTCCCGGCCCGCGAGAGCGGAGGGATGGAAGCCTCTTTCATAACCCCTCTCCGGAGCCCTGGGAGCCGGATGGACGTGCGTCCATCCGGTTCCCGGGAACTTAAATGGAGATGGGGAGATGGGTGGAGATTAGAGTGATAACCCGCAAGGCGATTCTGGCCCTCGTGATGGTGGCGTCGCTGCCGGCGGCCGCCTTCGCGCAATACGTCAAGGACTTCGTCGAGGTCGACGGGGCCCGGGCCAACAAGATCCGCGGCTACGGGATCGTGACCGGCCTGGCGGGGAACGGCGACAGCCCCAGGGGCGAGTCCGCCCGCGTCCTCCGCAACATGCTCCAGAACATGATCCCGCCCGAGTCGGTCGTGCTGGAGATCAACGCGCGGAACGCCGCGCTCGTCATGGTGACCTCCGAGCTCGCCCCCTTCCAGAAGAAAGGGACGCGGCTCGACGTGACCGTCTCCGCCGTGGGCGACTGCAAGTCGCTCTCCGGCGGCGAGCTTCAGATCACCGACCTCCGCGGCCCGCTGGGGCGGCAGGATCCGAACATCTACGCCCTGGCCGGAGGCCGGCTCATCCTCCAGGGCGACCCCCGGAAGACCAACCCCACGACCGCGACCGTCCCCTCGGCGGCGATCGTCGAGAAGGAGCTCGTCCACACTTATATCAAGGACGTGCCCGTCGAGTCGGGGAAGAAGCTCGAGACCCGGAAGGCCTTCACCCTGGTGCTCAAGAAGCCCGACCTGACGATGGCGAGCCAGCTCACCTACCAGATCAACGCCGTCGCGGTGCGGTCGCTCGAGAAGACGCTGCCGGTCGCGCGGTCGATCGACGGCGGCTCGATCGAGGTGCGCATCCCGACCCAGAAGGAGTGGCGTGAGGTGACGGGCACGCTTCCGCCGGTGGACTACGAGATGGAGCCGGTCCGCTGGCTCGACGTGATCCTCAACAAGCCGGTGAGCCTCGCCTCCGTCGAACCGGCGACGGTGATCATCAATGACGCGACGAAGGCGGTCTCCTGGACGGGCGAGGTGAGGCTCCGCGAGGGAAGCGTGATGCTCCCGCCCCCGGCCCAGGGCGGGCGCCCCAGCGTCTTCCACGCGAAGGACGGGCAGCGTCTCTCCGAGTTCATGGAGAAGAACGCCCCGGCCCTCTCCGACCAGCAGATCGTCGACGCGATCAAGGCGCTCCACGGCGCCGGGCTTATCAAGGCGGAAGTGAGGTCGCAATGATCGGAGAGATCCAGGCCGCCCCCTCCCGCCCGGCGGAGGCGCGGACGTCCTCCGAGCTCCGGAAGATCGCCGGGGAATTCGAGACGGTCTTCTCCAAGATGCTGCTCTCCTCGATGCGGAAGACGGTCCAGAAGACCCCCCTGTTCCACGCGGGCCGCGGGGAGGAGATCTTCTCCGAGCTGCTCGACGACAACTACTCCGCCGCGCTCTCGAAGAAGGGGAAGGGGCTCGGCATCGCGGAGATGATCGTGAAGAAATACGCCGCGCACGTGAAGGCCCAGGAGGAGCAGAAGGGGCGGACCCTGGACACGGTGAAGAAGAATGATTGAGGTCCTGAAGGTCCTGGAGGAGTCCCTGTCGGAGGAGATCCGCCTCGAGCGGACGCTCCTCGAGGTGGGGACGAGGAAGCGCGACGCGCTGGTGGCGCTCGACCTCCGCGAGGTGGAGCAGGCCACGTCGCAGGAGCACAACCTGCTCGTCGCGCTGGGGGGATCGGCGGAGCGGCGGATGCGCCGGACGTCGGACGCGGCGCGGCTGCTCGGGCTGCCGGAGGCGGAGGCCTCGGTGACCCGCGTGGCCCAGCGCGCCGGCGAGCCCTGGGGCGCGCGACTGCTCGCCCAGGCCGACGAGCTGCGCGGCACGCTCCGCAGCGTCTCGCAGGTGAACGCCGCGAACGCCCAGCTTGCTCAGCAGTCGATCGGCCACGTCCAGCGCTTCTTTCTCGTCCTGAGCGGCCAGAAGGACGAAGTGACCTATACGCGCCGCGGGACCGGCCAGCGGCCGGAGATCCGGAAGATCATGATCGACCAGGTCATCTAGGATGAAAAACCCGACACCCCAATCCAAGTCGCGTCAGGCTCTCTCCGGGCTTCTTCGTTGGGATTTGGAGCTTTCATGACGCTCTTCTCCTCGCTTCACACCGGGCTCTCGGGGCTCCAGGCCACGATGGCCGCGCTCCAGACGACGGGCCACAACATCGCGAACGCTTCGACGCCCGGGTTCTCGCGCCAGCGCGTGGACCTCCAGGCGCAGCGGGCGCTCGACCTCCCTCGCTTCCAGGTGGGACGCGGGGTGACGCTGGCGGGCGTCTCGCGCATCGTCG
>CAZSCC010000721.1:0-2243 GCA_964604905.1 uncultured Planctomycetales bacterium | reverse complement strand
TGCGATCTCAGCATCCTGGGCGGCCAGCCGTTTCTGCAGCGTCTCCGCCAGCGACGCCAGAAGTTCCTGCGCGTCGAACTCGTCCTGCGATGTCACATTGATCGTCGCATTGAGCCAGCCCAGCAGCGCCTCGCCCTCCGCGTAGGCGTCGTAGTCCAGGTCGAGCGACCGGGAGTCGCCGGCTTCCGGGCCCAGGACGAATTCGAACCAGGGCTCGAGGCCGCTGCCCTCCTTCGCGGAGGCGCAGAAGACCGACGCTTTCGGGAAGGAGTCGCGGATCGCGGCGACCAGGCGGTCGCGGAGCGGCGCGTCGATCGAGTCGCACTTGTTGACGACGATCGCGTCCGCCTCCTCAAGCTGCTTGCGGTAGACGTAGACGACCTTCTCGGAGAAGGCGCGGCCGGACTCGAGTCCGAGGATGCGCGCGGCGCGCACGGGGTCGACCAGGACGCTCATCGGGGCGATCTCGAAGCGGTCGCCGTAGATGCGTCGGAGCGGGTAGGAGACGGTGGCGACGAGGTCGGTGCAGCTCCCCACGGGCTCGGCGATGAAGACGTCGGGGGTCGTCGCGCGCGTCAACTTTTCGGCGGCCTCGACGAGCGAGTTGAAGCGGCAGCAGAAGCAGCCGCCGGCGATCTCCTCGACGTCGAAGCCCTTCGAGCGCAGGAGGGCGGTGTCGACGAGCCCGCTCGACTGGTCGTTGCTGATGAGGCCCACACGCTTGCCCTGGTCGGTGAGATGGCGCGCCAGGCGCGCGACGGCGGTCGTCTTCCCGGCTCCCAGAAAGCCGCCGATCATGAGATATCGGGCTTTCACGGGTTCACTTGGACTCATGGCGCTGACCCAGCATCTTGTCGATCGTCGCGTCGAGGACCGCGACATAGCCCGGTACGTCGAGGCAGCCGTCGCCCGGGGTCCCGCGGAGGGCGTACAGCCATCCCCGGCCCGCGGGATCGGTCTGGATCAGCTTGATCTCCTTCTCGAGGTCCGGGTTGCCCCCCTCGAAGCGGCCGGAGAAGGGGGCGTAGAGGTCGGTGATCGCCTTGAATCCCTCGATCCACCCGATCGCCTGTCCGGTCTCGATCATGGCTCCCCGTTCGACCTCGAAGCCCATCTCCACCGTCTCGCCCAGCATGCGGATCGCGAACTTGGTGAACCCGATCTTCCAGAGATCGTCCTGCTCGCGCCGCAGCCAGGAATGGCCCGCGGTGTAGGACCGGTCTCCATGCAGCCGGGTGGCGAACCGCGACCGCTTGTAGTGGATCTCCTCGGTCCCCATCGCGAATCCCGTGCTGATAGAACGATCCTCGCTGCAGGTCCCATCCCGGCGCGGCTATTCTACGGGGTCCGCCCCGGACGCGTTGCGCCATTCCCCGGGATCATTGAGCCGGCGACGGACGTTAGTATAATCAGTCCATAAGGAATTATCCATGAGCCTACGCGCCCCGCTCGCCGTTTGCGGCTGGCTCCTCGCCGCGCTCTGCGTGTCCCATGCGTCCGACTGGCCGCGCTGGCGCGGCCCCGACGGGAGCGGCATCTCCGCGGAAAAGGACTGGAAGCCGCAGGCCCTGGCGGCGCCGAAGCTGAAGTGGAAGGCGGCGCTGGGCCAGGGATATGCGGCGGTGTCGATCGTCGGAAAGAGCCTCTATACGACGGGTCACCAGGGCGGCAACGATATCGTCTATGGCCTGGACGCGGAGAGCGGCAAGGAGACGTGGCGCCACGCCTACCCGTGCGGCCCCGGCAACAACGGCTATCCCGGTCCGCGCGCGACCCCGGTGGTGGACGGCGATTCCGTCTACACGATGAGCCGGGAGGGACACGCGTTCTGCCTCGACGCCGCCACGGGGAAGGTGAAATGGCAGAAGCATCTCGCCCGGGAGCACAAGGCGGGCGTCCCCACCTGGGGGCTCGCGGGCTCGCCCCTGGTCTTCGGAAACTCGGTGATCTACAACGCGATGACGCACGGGCTCGCGCTGGACAAGACGACCGGGGCGAAGGTGTGGGAGAGCCCGGCCGGCGTGGGCGGCTATGCGGCGCCGGTTCGGTTCACGCACAAGGGCAAGGAGGCCGTCGCCATCTTCGGCGCAAAGGACGTCTATGTCGTCGACGCGTCGACGGGGGAGAAACTCCTCTCCCATCCCTGGCAGACCCAGCACGACGTGAACGCGTCCGATCCGATCGCCTTCGACGGGAAGTTGTTCATCTCCTCGGGGTACGGCCGCGGGGCGGCGCTGCTGGAC
>CAZSCC010000720.1:0-25264 GCA_964604905.1 uncultured Planctomycetales bacterium | reverse complement strand
GGCAGGCCGGCATCAGCCGCCGGGTGGTCGCCCATTCGATCCGGCATGCGACCGCCACGCACGCGCTCGATCACGGCGCGTCGATCGAGGAAGTGGCAGAGCTCCTGACCCACGCGGATCTGGGCTCGACCCGCCGCTACGATCGGAAGCGAAAGTCGAGAAGCAAAGCCGCCGCGGCGGCCCTCCCCCGCCTGGCTCTATAATAGTTGGCCACGGAAAGTAGTTGAGCATGCCTCCCCGTACCCGCTATGGTGCTATGAATCCCTTTGCCAGAGCTATGACCGAGCAGAAACCTTCGGATACCGGACTGGCACGCAATCTCAAGCGCGCCGCAACGTTCGCCATTCTTCTTGCCCTCGGGGTCGGCTTGTTCGTCTTCAATGGTTGGAAAGGTAGGAGGGACGCAGAGCGTCATAGCCTCGCCTCCGATCCCACGCTGCCTTACGTGACTTTCGAGTGGGTGGACGAGAAGCGTCTCGAGGTCCAGGACATCCTGGGTACCGTCGGTTCCAGGCCCAAGCTCCTTCGTGAAACGTCCGAAGCCTACTTTGTCTTCAAGCCACGTCAGACACCAGACGAGCCCATCAACCCGGCAGTCAAGGTTCCCAAAGAGCTCGTCCGCAATTTGCGGAAAGATAGTCCGTGAGCGGCCCCTCGTCCCATGTTGGGGTCCTGACCCACGCGGATCTCGGCTCGACCCGCCGCTATGATCGGAAGCGCAAGTCCAGGAGCAAAGCCGCCGCGGCAGCCCTCCCCCACCTGGCCCTCTGACCGAGCTGCGAGCCGTCGAGTCCCACCTTGCGACCTGGGCGGCCCGAAGGAATTCGGCTCATTCTCAGCGCAGGATTGGCCGGCCCACCATCAGTTTCTCGACCGTGCCCAATCTCCCGATCTTACGCTTGTAGTGATCGCCCTTGGTTTTTCGGACATCGGCTTTGCCGAGTTGTTGCAAGACCTTCTTCGCATCGCCGAACCGCACTACGGGCACGTAGTCCTTGATCCTCGTTTCCAAGGGGTCCGACACTTCCCCAAATACTCCCCGCGTGTTGTAGCATCGGATGGAAAACTGGATCAACGCGCGCTTGGCGGCCTGGGATCCGTCGGTGGCCGTGAGACCCGCCTTCAGCCCGGCTTCCTTCACCTTGAAGATTGCGAATCCGACGATCCGCTTCGGGGCGGGAGTCTTCCCGACAGAGACTCGCCCGTCGATCAACAAGACCCAACGGTTGTAAGCCAGAAGTCCCTCACGGCTCGCAATGAGGGGCCGAGCACTCAGTTTCGCGTAGGTCCTCTTGTAAAGGTCGTAGACCCGGTCCAACACCTGATCAGGAAGATCAAGTGGATCTATCGCCTGATATCGATGGTGATCATCGTCAGTCAGCCAATCGGTTTTCTTGTCAGCTTGGTCTGCCGGAACATAGGCAATGAGAAACAACCCCTCTTCCATCGTAGTTTCCCTGCGAGCTCACGCTAGTCGAGCTCGACCTCCGAGGTTGCATGCTCTGCCGCGTCATAGAGTCCTTCGCTCTCGGCATCCTGAATGGCCTTCGCCACGGCTTGCCGCTTTCTCAGACGTTGGAGTGTCTGAGGGTCGACCCCTGCTTTGTTCAGGGATTCAGGCGAAAGTCGGCTTGGGTTGGCCATGAACAGTGCAAGAAGGGCCTTTGTCGGCAGGCGCTGCAGCTCCTCGAACTGAGGCTCGCGAAGGTGCGAAGGCGCCTGGCCCAACCATCGATCCGTCACCAACCATGCCAGGATGCCCTTCCGGGAGTCCTCCTTCGGGTCCATCCGGGATAGCTCCCGAACCAATCTCGCATAGCGAGGATGTGACACCAGAAGAACTGCGGGCACGTCCCTGCGGCAGAGTGCCACCGCCGCGCGCTCGTCGTTCTCCACGGTGGAGATCATATCCTTCAGGCGTCCCCGGGCCTCCGCCATGCGAACCAGTCTGAAAGGCCCTCTTTTCTTGGCCTGGAGCATGCTCGTTACCTCCTTGGAGTGGACTAGCCCTGCACGAGAAGGAGTATGTACATCTTCTTATTAAAGTGTACATGTATGCGTACTTATGTCAAGGGGCGGGACCTTGAGGGGCCTATCGTCGGAAACGGCTATTTCCGAAGGTGGGCACTTGACTAGGACGGGGCCTCCACACCCCCCCAGGTAAGCGGTATCATTCTAGTAAGGATGGTGAATCGGCATCCAGGTACCACGCTGGCCGCGGCCGCCATCGGTATCTTGCTGGGGACCCTCCTCCTGCGTCTCCAGTACCGGGCGGAGTCGCCGATCCCATCCCCCAGAGAGGCCCGCCCTGAGGGGGCACCGATCCCCGGGCCGGCGTCGGCCCTGCAGCGATCGCTGGAGGAAGACCTGGAGGCGAAACTCCGGCGGCTGAGTGAAGCGAAAGCCGGCGGAACGCCCTCCTCCCCCGTCGCGGAAAACGCGCCGCTCGCGGGACGGCACTTCCTCGAAGCGTCGCTGAAATCCTGGAGGGGAGCCGAATGTCGGCGTCTCCAGAAGGACCTCGATCTCACCGACAACCAGCGCGTCCGGATCGAGAGGATCATCCTGGGGGCTTCGGCCGCGATCTGGCGCGAGGTGTACGCCGAGAAGCTGGAGACGGAAGGCGTGGTGCGGGCCGCGGAAGAGGAACGGTCGTTCCTCGGGAAAGTCGCCGGAGTCCTGACGGAAGATCAACGGGCGGCATTCCAGACGCGCTGGGATCCCCACTGGCACATCCTGACGGGGGACCGGCCCCAGGACGTCCGGGAGTTTCTGGGTCGCACGGAGCTGGACGATTCGGAACGGGCGTCCGTCCTGGACGATCTCCGCACGTGGTTCGTCGCCGAGAAACTGCTCTTCACCCGGTACTCCGAAATGGGCGAGCCGCCCGATGAGTACGAGCGCCGGCGCAAGGCGCTCCTGGACCGAACCGTCGAACGCCTCAAACCGAAGGTGTCGCCTCTCAAGATGGCCGGCCTCCAGGAACAGCTTCGGACGGAGGATCCGTGAAGGACTCCCGGGCCATCCTTGCCCTGGTGGCCTTCGCCCTGGCCCTCGGCGCCACGCTGGCGATCGGCGCCCGAGTGAACTCCTCGCCCCTCGCGCCTTCCAAGCCGGCGATGTCCCGTCCCGATTCACCCGCGATCCCGGCGGAAGATGAGGAGGCTGGCGCTGACGCGAGAATCTCGGACCTCCGGCAGCGGATCGCAGCGGCCGATCGCGAGCTTGCGTCCTTGGGCGTTCCCGTCGGGCCTGGGTCGGCGTTCTTCGACGACGCGTTTCTCCTTTATCTGGCCCGGGCCTATATTGACGTGAACCTCCGGACGTACGTCAAGTTCGCGGAGCAGCGGTTCGGCCTGGATCCGGCACAGTTGGAGGGGTACAAGGCGCGGCTCCGCGAGTACTTCGAGTCCCACCCGTTCGCGGCGTTCGGAGGCGGCTGGGGCTCGCAGATGAGCGCCGAAGTCCTGGCCCCCTTTCTCAAGTCCGGCCAATTTGATCGGTACCGGGCCTGGAAGACGGAGAACGAATCCAACCGGCACCGCGTGGAGGGGAGCCTGATCGCGGCGGCCGCCAGGATCCCGGCGGCCCAGGCGGAGCGGATCCACGCCATCCTGACGGAGGAGGGGCATACCCGCACCACCGATATCGAGCAGGGGTTGACTGACTTGGTGTCGGCGCGGGCGGCCGCGACGACGGAACGCGCGGCACTCGAACGGGCTCGGGTCCGGTTCGGTCCGCTACTCAACGAGGCGCAACGGCGCCGCCTGGACGCCTTCCTGGACCAGAACCTCGACCGGATGACCTTGTTCGTCGAGGAATTCGAAAACGCCCTGAAACGCTGATCCGGAGTCTCCCCCCTCCGAAACCGCGGCTCCGGGAGGACTCAGGACGACTCAGAGGCGACTGGACCCTTCGAAACTTGTCGTCATGAGCGTTTAGAAGCCAGACGTGAAGCCCGATCAGCGCAAACGCCGATTTGCGTGCGTCAACTCGCCCTTCTCGGTCAAGGGCCGGGTGCAGAGCAGAGTTGCCACTGGGCAGCGGTCGGCGTGCTTCGTCATGATGGACCGAGCTTTCGCAGTTTCTCCACGGCAACCATCTGAAGCCGCTCTAACTCCTTGGTGGCTGCACCCTGCATCAAGCCGTCATGGGCCGGATCCCCGGGGAATGACTTTGCCAGTTCCCTGACAGCTCCGTTCTCGTCCACGATCGCGATTACCTCCTCATTATCTCTTGTGCGAATGAGGGCGATATGCGAAGTGAGCCAGATCTTCGATCCTGGCTCGAATCGCACAAGGACACGAATCGCCGCCCACACCGCACTGGAGTACTTGCCTTGAATTGAAGCAGCGCATCCATCGCCCAGATCCTGAGCGACGTCTCTGTGGAACTGGTAAGGCTGAGAGGACTCGGTGACACGAACCGGCTGTACCACTCGCTCACAGGTCCGGTAGAGCTCCATCCGGAGGTGGAACTTCCTGTATTCCTCGCTCTTGGTCCGAAACTCTGAGGCGGCCTTCTTTAGTTCATCCTCTGGGGGGATGGGCGAATGCATTCCGGTTCTCCACTCGATCAGCTGCCTGCAGGCGGCCGCGACCTGCTTTGCAGAAAGACGAGCGGCCGGATCATAGCTCCACATATTGCGTAGCAGCGCATCGAGATGAGGCACGCGAGGATCACTCGTGAACCGGCCCAGCGCAAACGCTGCCTGATCGTGCTTGAATCTGCCAGCGGGAAACTCGATCTGCTCGATGTACTCACCTCCACTGAGTGCCTCGTAAATAACCCCGCCTAGGAGATAGACATCTGACTTGGCGTCCACATAGTTCGGACTTCCCGCAGTTAACTCCGGCGGCCGCCACCGCCAGGGGCCGAATTCCTCGCGCTGACCGGTCCGGAGGGTATCCCCGGGAAACTCATAGTGGGCCAAGCCGAAGTCGCCTACCAGCGGCTCCCCCCCAGCGCTTGCAAAGAAGATGTTGCCAACATGAATGTCCCGGTGCACCACGATAGGAGTTCTTTGATGAATGAAATCGAGTGTGATCGCAACCTTCTCGGCGATCTCGAGGACTCGTTCAAGCTTGCCTTGGTAGGTTCCCTCCGCCCATCCTTTGACTTTGCCATTCTTATCGTGCCGGCACATGGGCCCCGGCTCGTAGCAGGGCATGGCGTACCACGGTTGTACGCCTTCCCTCAAATCCAATTCGCGGGGCTCAAGGATCCGCACGATCCCCGGGCATCCAAGGTCAGCCAAGTCCCTGAGGACAAGGACTTCTCTTCTAAAGCGTAGCCGCTGGTCTTTCTCCGATTTCGCCTTGCTCGAATCTGCATCCCACGGCTTGAGGATCTTGATGACGGCGGTTCCAGGAATCCCTGGCTTCGTGGCTTTGTAAGCCAGAGCCTGCCCCCCTTCCCCGAGAAGATCTCCCAGTATCCACCCACTCAAGTCAACCGAAGGTACGAACGGCTTCTCGCTCACATCCCGCACGATAACGCGTTTCAGCTCCAATCGCTATAGACCGCGCACGCTACCAATAGTCACAAAGAGTCATTTGGGTGGGCGGCCAGCGACAGAGTTACCGAAACCCAAGTCCCAATTGATTCTCATCCATCGAACGGTTATCCTTCAGTTGCTTGCCCTGCACCTTGCCGTTCGAGGTGTCGTTGTGCAAGCTTACACTTCATGCCCACGATGTGGGCGTCCCGTCTTCACCGTCCCCTCGCCGTATCACGCCGAAGAGGAAAGGCACCGAATCGGCTACTGCCAGATCTGTTCGCTGGAGTTCACTACAGGCCTGCGGGACGAGAGCAGCCAGATAGAGGAACGCGATGACGATGGGCATTAGGGCGTGCGGGCGCCCGTTACCTGGCCTGGTCGGAAGCTGGTGTTTAGCCGCCCCCTGAAAGGATTCCTCCGTTCGGGCGATATCCAAGTTGGAGAAGCTGGCCGGGTCTACCACTTTGCTGACGCTTCCTTCGTGCATTCAGCCGGGCCCCGCTTCCCATTCTCGGAGGTCGAACATGCGCTTTCCAGCACTCAGGCCGGCTCTCTTTCTTCTGGCCGCGCTCCTTCAGGCCTGCGGTGCGGCGTCGGCGAGCTACCTCTCTCCAGACGCGACCAGAACCAATGAAGCCTGGATCGTCCGTGCCGATGCAGCGGACCGGCGGACTGACCCCTCGAAACTCGTCGTCATGACGTTCAACGCCGAGTTCCTCTGGGACGGGGTCGCGCCGGAAGAAGGCTCGGCCGACTTTCCCTGGAAGAACTCGCAGACCGAGGCTGAAGAGCACATGCAGCAGGTCGCCACCATCATCACCCAGGCGAATCCGGACATCATCAATCTGGTCGAAGTCGAGAACCTGGAGTCCCTGACGACCTTCAACACCAAGTTCCTGGCCGGGCGGGGCTACAAACCCTACTTCATCAAGGGAAAGGACACGAGCACGGGGCAGGACGTCGTCCTGCTCAGCCGCGTGGACACCGAGACGGGGGCAATTGAGCGAGACGACACCACCGCCTCGAAGAATGGCATCACGAAGGGGGTCTCGAAAAACTACTATGCGCGCTTCACGATCAGCGGACAGAAACTCGCGCTCGTGGGGCTCCATTTCCTCGCCTTCCCCACGATGGCCCAGCGAGTCAAGGAACGCGAATGCCAGGCGGAGGTCATCCGGAAGCGGGCCCTGACGCTCCGAAGCGAGGGGTATTCCGTCATCGTCCTTGGGGATTTCAACGACTACGAGAGCGACCCGGGAAGCCGGGACCACAAGGACAGTCAGCCGACCAGTCACGTCCTTGAAACGGCGCGCGCCATGGACCCGGGGGATGCCACGGACGACTTGGTCAACGCCGCCTCCTTTGTCGTGAAGCCCAACCGCTACACCGCCTTCTGGGATCAGAACAGCAATGGCCAGGTCGACCCTCCCAACGAACTCAGCAGCATCGACCACCTCCTCCTCTCGAAGGACCTGGCTGCAAAGGTAGACTTCGTGGAGATCCCGCACCTCCATGACCCGACGAGGCACCCCGACCACTTCCCCATCGTCGTCCACTTCAAGTGGTCGACCACCGCGGCGACCGGAGGCGTTCGGATGATCCGGCTCCTCCCCAATCCCTCTGGCGATGACGGCCAGAACGAGGAGGTCACTCTCAAGAACACCTCCACGACGACGTCGTTCCCTCTGGCCGGATGGAAGCTGCGCGATCTGGCCAACACGACCTGGTCCCTGAACACTCTGGGCACTTTCGCTCCAGGCGAATCGAAGACGATCAAGCGGCTGGGCCAGGCCATGAGCTTGAACAATACCGGGGACACCATCGAGCTCATTCGCGATGATGGCACCGTGCTTCAGACCGTGACCTACGGTACCGTCCAGGAGGGGGATGAGATTACCCCGGATTGAGCCCCATCCCCGGACGGGACAGTACGTCAGTCGCCGCCTATCATCATCATCGCTTGACCCCTCGCCCGGGCGAATGCCACCCAAGAGTGCAGTAACTGGAGGTAACGAAGGTTTGGTCAGCCCGAAGGACTGACCGATCCGGCTTCTAACCGTAACGTAAACCCCTCGGCTCTAGCCGAGGGTTATTCAGGGAGGGAGCGTCCATGGACATCGCCAATCAAACTAAGAAATTCATCTCGCGCCATCTCCTGATGTTGACCGCGGCGCTCGTGCTGTCCCTGGTCTACGCAGGAGTGTCCCAAGTCCGAAGCATCTTCAGTCAGGCTTTGAATTCCGCATCGTCTGGCGGCAGTCTCTGGGATTGGGGCTTCCTGCTTTGCGTCATCTTCGGAGGGATGTTCTTCTTCGGATCCGCGATGGCCGTGGTCCCCTGGCCCTACCGCTGGCTGCCCCGCCCTCCCAAGGATGCTCCAGCTAATTTCCTCGAAAAGTGTTACTTGTTCGCAGACAAGCCCATCCGCTTCCTCCAATACCTTATGGCTCAGATGGCCAGGAAACGCCTGGTGTCCGGGCTGACCTGCACCCTGGTGGGCCTTCTCCTGCTCATCGGTGCCACCGTCTGGCCTGACGGCGGCAAGTTCAACCTCTGGGGCACGTCCTTCCAAAACCTCGCCCTGATCCTCAGCATCATCGGCGCCCTGCTCCTCTTCGCGCCCTCCTGGCTCAAGCCGGACCTGGATACGGCGGGTTACAAGCAGGAGAAGCAGGCCGCCTGCCGCGTGTTCTGCTGGTGGATCCTCTGCATGGTCGGAAGTGAGATTGTCTGGTTCATCGACGGCCGCCTCTTCCGCTACTACCCGTCCTACACGCTCTGGGCCTTCGCTCAGTTCTCCGTCAGCGTCCTCCTCGGAGCCTCACTGGCCGATTATCTGCACCATCATCTGCGCCAGCCCGCGCGACTGTACTCCCTGGTCGTCGTCGGGGTCGTGCTCTGGGTCAGTCAATCCCCGCTCTTTTCCATCGGCAGTCATCCCTCGTCTCCCCCGTCGCCGGCGACCCTGGATGCCCGCTGGTACGACCACGTCCAGGGCCGACTGGAAGCAATGACCCGGAAGAATCTTCCCGGCCCCGCGGTCATCGTCGTCGCCAGCGGCGGCGGCTCCCGCGCGGCGCTCTTCACGTCCCTGGTGCTGGACAGACTGGCCAGAGAACCCATGGCCATTCTCAGCCCGGGCATCGTCCCGGAGCACCCGGCCGAAAAGGCCACTTGGGGAGACCACGTCCTGATGATCAGCAGCGTGTCGGGGGGCAGCCTCGCCACCGCCCACCATGTTCATCGCGGGGGTAGCCCGTCGGGGCCTCCGGCCATTCTGCGCAGCGCCTCGGAAGACTCCCTGCGGAAAGCGGTCGACGCCGCCTTCACCCGCTGGCTGGCAAAGGAGGGCAACGACCCGGAGATGGCTGCCCTCGTGACCCGGCTTCAGGCCGGCCTGAACACCTTCCCCCTGACCTTCAGCGACTATTTCGACGACATGGGCACCGATTTCATGGCCCCCGTGCTGCGCGGGACCCTGACCCCGGTGATGAGCCGGGGGACCGCGCTGACCGTCTTCTGGATGGACCGCTTCGAATGGGGCCTGTCGAGCCGCTTCCGCGGCTACGGCCCGAACGGAGGCAGTCCCGCGTACGATCCCGCGACGCATCCCGCCGTGCTCTTCAACGCCACGGACGCGGACAAGGGAACCCGCCTCATCGTCGGGTTTCCGCCCTTGCCCAAGGCCCTGGTTCGCTGCGATTTCGAGCGGCTGAGCGGGAATGACCGCGTCCCGGTCGAGATCGGAGCCCTGGATCCGGGGCTTGATCTGAGTCTCGGGGAAGCGGTGCGCCTTTCGGCGAATTTCCCCTGGGGTTTTCAGATCGCGAAGGTCAGTCCCGAGAAGGGACCGTCGCTGCGCGTCCTGGACGGTGGAGTGGTCGACAACGGAGGCCTCGACAGCCTGCACTACGTCATCAAGGGTCTTCAGACCGAAGCGGAGAGCAAGGAGCCCCGGGCCATCCAACTGCTGAATCTCCTGAGAAGGAGGGGACTCCTGATCGTCGAGATCGATTCGGGCGCCAAGCCGGACGATCAGTCGTCGATCATGCCTTGGGCCTGGGCCACCAACCCGTCGAAGGCGCTGTCGAATGCCACCTACACCAACGCGGATCTCACCCGCGAGTACCATCGGAATGCCCTGCAGGCGCTGCTCAAATGGGAGACCCCTTCCATGAAGAAAGGCGGTGCTGAACTGGCGCCAGTCTTGTGGGGCCTGCTGCAGTGCAATCATGGGGATCGCGATGCGGATGTGATGACGTCCTGGGCGCTGGGCCCGACGCAGAAGGGCATCATCGTCAGCCGCTTCCTCGTCGAGTGGGAGCGCTGGGACCGCAAGAAGCTGGCGGAGGAGGCGCTGGCCCTGCAGAAGTCCTGGGGCACGGCGACCGCCGCGGCGGCAATCGAAAACACCCGCGAGCAGACCGCCAGGCTCAAGGCGGACATGGAGAAGTCCACGACGGAGGAAGAGAAGCAGAAGGCCGTCGTGAAGTTCCGGGACCGGCTGAAGCAGCAAGTGGAGTACCTGGAGTCGGCGCAGTTGACCACGGACCAGCATTCGGCGGATCAGATCGGCACGGTGCTAAAGACGCTCAAGACGGGGCAGAACAGTCTGGGGGCGGATCCCTCGAGCGTGCTCCGGACCGCGACATCCTGGGACCTGGATGCCGTCTCAAGGACCTACGAACGGTCCCTGGATCCCGTGAAATACGAAGTCCAGAAGTTGCGCGACGAGCGCCAGCAGATGCAGTTCAAGACCTCCGAGTTCTTCGAGCAGCAGAAACAGATGAAGAAGTGAGGCCTCTAGCACTATCCGCTACCGTGCGCGTACTATGGATCCCAAGATTGGCGGGTTCGTATCTCGGAATCCAGAAGTGACCGGAAGAGCATCAACACCAGGGCCGCCAGCGCGGCGGAGAGAGGGATCTCGAGATAGCGGTTTTGAGAGATCCGGGTCTCGACGATCGTCCTTCCCTTGGCGACGCGGATGTGGCCGTCCGACAGGGCCTTCGCCTCATTGAGGGTGGCCGCCTCCCAGACCGGGGCCAGCGGGACGATGCGGTCGTCGACCCTGAAGCCGGCATCCCCTCCCCCAAGCATCAGCCCAAATGGATTTGCGCTGATAGGGATCCCAAGGGATGTTTCCGAGAGTCGGAAAGGTTACCGGCCGGTCACGCAGGCGGCCGTCAATTTGCACTTTTTACGTCTACCCTGTCAGCAGGCCGAAGCAGACTATCTCAGGATCTCAAGCGCCTCGCAGACGAGCGACACGATCCGCAGCAGGTCCTTGTCCGCGATCTTGTCGGCGGGCCCGTACATCGCCTCGGTCGACGTGAGGGCCTCCTTCAGCCGGTCCCGGGCGTCGCCGGTCGCCTTCTCGTCGGCGAGCACGCAGGCATCGCGGAACCCCTGCGCCAGCCGCACGATCGTCGCGTTCTTCTGGACCCGGGGATCGGCTGGAGAGTCTCCGTCCTTCCGCTCCGTCTTCAGGGAGGTATCGATCGTGATCTCGCGCTTCGTGCCCTCGTCGAAGTAAGTCAGTTTGGCGTCGGCCACCTTCTCCGCCCCCGCAGCCAGTTCGATCTCCATCGGGACGATCTGCGTGAGCCCCAGCGGCAGGTGGAGGAGCTTGAACTCGTAGGTTCCGGGCGCGGGCATCGCAAACTCGTAGCCATAGATCCGCTTGAGCGTGACCCCGGGAGCCAGGGTGACCCGCAGGACGGGGTCGCGTCCGACCTTCTCGAGCAGGCTGTTGAGCTCGCAGAGGAATGTCCGCTGGATGCCTTCGGCGGAGTCCAGAAAGTGGTAGGTCCCCTTTCCGGCCGACGCGAGCTGGCTCATTAGACGGTCGTTGTAGGCCAGTCCGAGGCCGATCGTGGAGATCGCGATACCCTTGTCGTTGTACTTCCGAGAAGCGGCGACGATCTGCTCCGTGTCCGTGACTCCCTCGTTGGCCTGGCCGTCGGAGAGCAGGATCACCTTGGGGGCCTTCCCGGGGAAGTGGACGTTCTTCAGCACCTCCTCGTAGCCGCGCATGAGGCCGGCGTGCAGATTCGTGCCGGACCGCGGCTGGATGCCGTCGACGAGGTCCGTGAGCGACTGGGCGTCGCTCACCGCCTGCGCGGGGCGCAGGACCTCGACGGCGTTGTCGAAGGTCACGATGGAGAGGATGTCCCCCTCGTTGAGCGCCTCGAACAGGAGCTTCAGCCCCTGCTTCACGTACTCCATCTTTTTCGCCTCGGCCATCGATCCGCTCCGGTCGATCACGAGGCACAGGTTGACGGGACTCGCGTCCCGGTCGCGGAACGGGCGCGTCGTCCGCACGCCCACTTGCAGGAACGTCTGCGCCGTCCCCGAGGGCACCGCGGGCCGGAGGAGCCGGGCGTCGAGCGCGACGCGTGCGGGCCGGACCGGTTCGGGGAGCTCCGCGTGTTGATGGTAGTTGACGAAGTCGTAGACCCGGACCTCGCCGGGAGGGGGAAGCCGGCGGCTCTGCAGGAGCAGCGCCGAGCGGTGGACTCCGGCGTCCGTGGACGAGTCTTGGCGGCACAGCATCCCGAGCGCGATCATGGCGATGCATTTCATGGAGTCCTCCTTTGGTTTTCGAGGGCGTGGACACAGGCCTCGCGGACCGCCGGGTCCGTCGTCGTCTTCATCCGGTGGGCGAGCTCCGGAACGAGCCTCGAGAAGGCGCGGCAGCGGGACAGGAGGCGGAACACCGGGGGCGCGCCGATCTCGAAGGGGCGCGCGATCTCCCCGCGGAGCACGTCGTCGAGGATCGAGAAGTCGCCGTCGCGCCACGTCACGTCGCGCTGGGCGCAGACGAACGTCTCCCATCCATCGTGGACGCCGAGCCG
Organism: uncultured Planctomycetales bacterium; assembly: GCA_964604905.1. GTDB lineage: Bacteria > Planctomycetota > MHYJ01 > MHYJ01 > JACPRB01 > JACQFK01. The sequence continues at coordinate 12,907 of CAZSCC010000720.1, read as the reverse complement.
AATGAGCCGGTCCCACCCATGGAGCGTCGCGCGACGGTCGCCGCGGCCCTCTCTCTGGAGGCGGAGCCAGACGCCTTCCTCCTCTTCTCCCTGGAGCTCGAGAAACAGCCCCGGGAGGAGAAGGCCGCTTCCGTCCGCCCGGAGGATGCGCGCCGAATCCTCGCGGACCTGGACGAGACTGATGAGAAGGGGGGACTCGCGAAGCGAGCCCAGATGCTCCAGGATCTCATCGCGGCGCCAGACGACCTCGGCGTCCACCGTTCGGAGGGCCTGGAGCAGCGCGATCGTGCGCCGCCCCGCCTTCTTGAGCGCCTCGGTCGCCCGATCGCGCTCGAAGGGGTCGTCGCTCCCGAGCTGCTCGATCAGCTCATCGACGGGGTCGCCCGCGAGGAGCGCCGCGGCCAGCATCAGTCCCTTCACGCCCATTGGTCGCGCGAAGGACCCATGTGTTGGCGAAATTCAGCGCTTCGCCGCTCCCGTGAACGACACCCGGTCGAATCCCTCCTGCGTGCAGGCGGAGACGATCTGCTGGACCGCGCCGGTGGGTACCTCGACTTCCGCGTCGATCACGATCGGCCCTTTCTCGAGCGCCTTGAGCTTCCTCCGGAGATCGTCGAGCGAGACTGCGCTCGATTCCTGGAGGACCAGGAGCTCCAGCCCCTTCCCTCCTTCGCGGACCTTAATCCGGATCGAGCGATGGGCGTCGGCGGAGAACTGGACCGGCGCAACCGGCTTGTCGGAGCTGAACTGGATGCCCTCGAGGCCCGCCTCGCGCGCCGCCATCATCAGCGTCTGGACGCTGGAGAAGGGAACCGTGCCGTCCACGCGGAGGACGAGCTGGCGGATGCCCGACTCGACATGCTTCTTCAGAGACGCGGCGACGTCCTTCCAGGGGACCGCTTGACCCGCCAGCGCGAGCGAGCCGTTTGCGGGCAGGTCGGCGAGGACGCGCTTGACGGTCGCTTCCTCCTGGACGAGGAGCGCCAGGACCATCACGAGGCTATTCATCACGGGATCCTCCCTTCGTGAACCGGAATGCAAGTCCCTCCCCACTAGAGCGGACGTCGGCCGTGAGCACGACCGGCTTCAGATCGAGCGCCGGGGGCGCGGGCTCCCGGAGCGAGAACACCGGGCCTGCTCCCGCCGGTACGACAGTGCCCGGTCGAGGCCAGAGAAGCACCAGCGCCCCGGCGGCCAACCCGGCCGCCACCCATCGCATGCGCCGGCGGAGCGCCGCGGAGCGGCGGATCCGGTCCTCCAACCCCGCGGGGACCGGAACCCGCCCCACGGTGCGGCGGATGAGATCGTCGAGCGGATCATTCGTCATGGGCGCGTTTCTCCAGCAGGATTCCTCGGAGCTTCTCGCGAGCCTCGTGCAGCTGGTAGCGGATCGTGCCGGGCGGCCTCCCGAGGAGGCCGCCGATCTCGGTGGAGTCGAGCCCTTGGTGGATCGAGAGCGCCACCAGCAGGCGCTCGTCGTCCGTCAGCCGGTCCAGGGCGCGCCCGAGGGCCGCTTTCTCCTCGGCGGCCGAGATCTCCTGCCCGGGGTCGGGGGCCGACCTGCTCGACCGCGCGGCGACCTCCGGCCCCGACGCGGCCCGCACCGCCCCCGCGCGCCGCCAGCTCCGATGCCGGTTGATCAGGATCGCCGTGAGCCAGGTCGACACCTGCGCCTCGGCGCGGAAGCGCCCCAGCGACGTCAGCGCGGCCACGATCGCATCGTGGGCCAGGTCCTGCGCGTCGGCCTCGTTCCCCGTCAGCATCCAAGCGGTCCGATAGAGCATCGGCAGGTGCCCGGAGAGCAGGTCGCGGTCGCCCATGGAATCTCACCCTATTGGACTCGCCAGGCCGCGAAGTGTTGGATTTTCGACCCTGGAGGCCCCGGCGGGCTCATGATGGCTGGTCCATCCGGCACACGCGCGAATCGCCGTAGCTATGAGGGACGTATATTACGTTCACCCTACACCCTCTAGCGTTAACCCTATACGGCAACCGAAAAGTCGGGTTTTAGGAGGTCCGGGAGGCCCCCAGGACCCAAGTTGCTTCACTAGACCTGTCACTCAAATGCACCAGAGCTGTCACCGGCCGTGCACCAGGACTGTCAGTGGATTTCACTAGACCTGTCACCTGACCTATCTCACTGGAGTCAAAGAGCTTACGCCTCTCTAGTGGGCACCCCCTGCCCCGTGATCCCTACTCCAGAAGCCCTTCTTTCCGGAGCCGTTCCTCGGCCAGGTCCCGAAGGAGATCCGACTGGCTCTTCTTCTGGGTCTTGCAGTAGAGCTTCAGGATGTTCGCCGTGGGACGCTTCAGATAGACGGTGATCGCCCGGTAGCCCCGGGTCTGCATGCGCTTCTGGGTGCCCGCCGGGGGGCCTTTCTCGACCATCTCCCTCCTCCTTCCTTGCTTGAGTGGCGCTCGCAGTATATCATAGTCACGTGACTTCTGGAGGTCCCGTTGTGGAAATAGTCACGTGACTGGCCCAAAGACGGCTCCCAGCTAAACCACTACTGGTTGTGCTTTTCAACTTGACATTTATGCAGCATATGGCTAAACTCTCTTCGTATGGTGGAGAGGGGCGACTAGGCTTCCACAGCGTTTCCCCACTCCATCGCGCACTGCATTCGGTGATGTCAGGCTGAGGTAGGCAGGAGCCGTCTTGGCCGCGGGCTTGGAGAGGCTCGTACTAGGACTGACGTAGGAGAGGGGGACCCTTGAACGAACCGGCGAAGCATCCACCCGCCAGGAATTTGGGCGATCTTCTAGGAGAGGTCGTTCCTAAAGCGTGGCCCCCGGCGCCCTCCCCTTCCCCCGGAAAGAACCCCTTCGAACGCCTCCTGGCCGGACGTGCCGCCGCGGAGGCCGGCGCCTTGCACAAGCGATCGCTAGTGGAGGTGAACGTCCAGCGGCTCCCCTTCGCCGTTCTGACCACGAAATCCTCCGGCGCCACGAGCTCGATCGTGGTGGAAGAGGCCTTTTACCGGGGAGGCGACGTCGAGCGACGCTCCTGGCGAGTGAGCCCAAACGCCGAGTACGGACTCCCGGGACCGAGCGCCTACTTCGCCTTCCGTGCCCTTGAAAAGATCGTCCTCGCCCACACTGTTGGCAGGGGAGCCCCTCTCGAGAATCCCCAGGCCTTCGATTTCCAGGAGATTTGCAGAGAACTCCACCTCACCAAGCACAGCGCCAACCACGACCAGATCCGCCTCGACCTGAAACGCATCAAAGGGGCGACGTTCATCAACAAGGGGATGATCCGGAAGCGCCTCGCCGCAAGACCCGGCGCGCCCCGTGGCCGGGCCCTCAGGAGCGAGCGCGAAGAGGTCGTCAGCCTGATTGAGCGACTCGTCTTTCGGAACGAGGAGCTGCCGGATGGGACCGTTGCCTCCCAGAACCAGGTCTGGTTCGGGAGCTTCTATCTCGAGAGTGTGAATAGTGGCTACGTGAAGCCCTTCGACTGGGATCTTTGGAATTCTTTCAAGCGGCCTGCGACCCGACGCCTCTTTGAGATTCTGGATCTGAGATTGGGTGGAACCCCAGATGCCGAAGTGGTCGACTTCGACTACGAGAAGCTGGCGGGGCTCATCCCCCTTACGCCGCAGAAGCACTTGAGCAAGGCCAAGGGGGTGTTGAACCGGGTCTTGGATGAGCTCCGTGGACCTGTCCTCGAAGGCTACGCCTGGCGTGAGGTCGACGGGGCATGGATCCTACACCTCTCCCCTTCCCCATCCTACCGGCATCGCCGGGCGGACCAGGGGAGTCCGGACCTCGACCTCCGCGCCCATGAACTGGCCCAGAAGCTGGGCGATTTGGCCAACCTGCCCTGCTACAAGCGGGTGGTCGGGAAGGTCGACCGCCAGTGGATCGATATTGCGCTTTCGGAGACGAAGCAGGCGGCCGACGCGGGCCAGGTCAGGAACCGCGGGGCCTACTTCACCAAGGTACTCCGCGAAATCCTGACGCGTCGGGGGCTGCCGGTGCCGTTTGGAGCGTGACCGGTCTTGGGCGCGCCGGAGGCGGCGAGTCGCTGGAACCGTCAAGCGGCCGATCTCCGCCCACTCCATAAGCGCACGCCTGTACGACGGCCGCGCTCGCCGCCGGCGCGCCGCTCCACCAGGTCCAGCGGCATTTTCGCTACAAGGACGTCAGGACCACCCTCTGGTACGATCAGGACCGGGAAGACCTCATGCCGCCCCTGGGGCTGTAGCCGGCCAACGTCCACCGAATTTCTTTCGGGAACGCGCATTTTTCATTGCCGAAATCGAGGCCGAGTGTGTGAACATTCATGGGAGAACCAGGACCCGCCCGGGAGGCTCGTTCCGTAGTAGTAGTTGGAGGGTGATGCGTTGGACGTTTCGAGCGGCGTGCGGGCGTCGCCCATCCAGGCTGGGGAAACAGGGGGACGTTCGAGATGCATTCGGATGAAGACGACCTAGACCTGATCGACAAGTATCGTGCGGGGGACCAGGAGGCCTTCGCGGCGTTCTACCGCAAGTACTGGGTCCAGCTCGGGTCCGTCCTCGCCAGGATCATTCGAAACCTCGATGAGGCCCAGGATCTCCTTCAAACGGCCTTCCAGCAGTTCATCGAATACGCCCTATCCCCCCGGTATAGCCGTGGAAGGGGTTCGGTCAGGGCCTTCCTCTTTCAAATTGCCAGGAACCTGGCGATGAATGGCGTGAGGGATAGGTCCATCGCCAAGCGAGGCAACCTCTGGTGGGCGGCCGAGTATGTTCGGAAGGCGATTTCGAGATCCTTGGAAGAGGAGATTCAGACGGAGGATGAGTTTCGAACCACCTTCCGGGGCATCCCCGAGGAGGATATGGAGCTCCTCACCTTTCGATACGTGGATGACTTTTCGTACGAGGAGATCTCGATCATCACCGACATTCCGGCTCGGACCGTAGCCTATCGAATTGAATCGATCGTTGAACGGGTGCGCGAGCTCCGTAAGCGGAGGCAGCAGACGGAGGCCGCCGATGAATAGTGACATGGAAATCTACAAGACTTCGTTCCCGGTGTCGAATGCCAAGGCCAAGGAGCTCTCGACCGGCATCCTCGGCTTCGCGAAGCGGACAGCCGAACTCCATCGCTCCGCCGTTTTCGAGGCCGACACGCGGAGCGATCTCGAGCGGGCAGGCATCGTGGAGGACGGCCACTTCGTCTTCCCCGCCGGCTACCACTGCGGTCGCTTCTACTCCTTCGGGATGCTCAAGCACTCCCCCGAGGCCGAGCGGATCGTCGACCTGATCGCGAGGCGATTCATCGCGACGACCGAGTCGGAGACCTACGACTACATCGTGACCCATGGGTTCGAGATGTCTCACCTGGCCACCACGCTCGCTTCGATCCTGTCGGGCCGTGGGAAGAGCGTGCACACGCTTCATGCGGTCCACACGAATGTTCCCGACTTTCTCGGGCACGACGGAGAGCTCCGGGGTAAGAGGGTCCTCGTACTTCTCGACGCAGTCCACTCGGGAAAGCTGCTTGAGGCCCTGGCGATCCGCATCATGCAGGAAGGCGGGACGATCATCCGCATCGGGTGCGTCGTCGATTTCGACGTCTATCAGGGGCAGTTCCGGAGGTTGATGTCCTCGCTTTGTCATGAGAAGATCAGGTCCTACTCCCCTACTCTAGAGCCCTGCCCTTTCTGTCAAGCCGGAGTGGCTAAGAGGTACGTCGAGCTCGATCGTGGCCTCTCGACGGACAGGAAGCCTGCGACTCTGACCCCGGCAGCGGCGCAGGAGAAGCTGGCGACTCTCTTTGGGAAAGAGCGGGAGTTCTGGAGGCTGGTCGCCCGTTCTCACGCCGTGGTCCGGCACCGGATCATCGGTGACACGCACGTGTCGCCGGCAATCAATGTTCCTCAGCTTCTCAGGTTCGACCAGGCGAGGGAGTGGATCTCGGGTCGCATCGCTTCCAGGCTGGCCGAGCTCGCGAAGTCGGGGCCGTGGACCCTCGCGTGTGTGCCTCGGAAGGATCCGTCCCGTCCGGTGGCTACCTTCGTCTCGGAATACGCCAGGAAGGAGTACGGGCAGGATTGGCCCATCGTGGGCATCAGCGATCTTCTGAAAGCGCGGGGTCGACCTGAGACCGGTCGAGGCATTCCCCTTCGTATCCTGCTTGTGGATGCGGGCGTCTGCCGCGGCAAGACGGTTCTTCACACCCGAGCGAGCCTGAGCGCTCGTGGGCTAAAAGACTTTGCGTTTCTCGCGATAGTGGACCGCTCGGGGGCGGAGGCTCGGGCCGTTCTTCAGACGGATTTCGGAGGGAGATTCATCGGAGTCGCCGAAGTGCCCTTCCCCACGTTCTCAACCGCCGATCCTGCCGCTTGTCCGGCGTGCTGGAAGCGCGCGGCTCGGGAGACGTTCCGTGAAGAGGAGATCCCTGAGGTCGTCAGGGCCTATCTTGATCCGCCGGGCTTCCCGTTCCGGCGCCGGCAGGCCGGATATTCCTCCAAGCCGGAGACCATGGCTCTTCAGCAAGAGCTCTTCGAGTCGATCGGCCTGGAAGATCTCAACGATCTCTTCTTTGCCGTGGGGCTCCATCAAGCGGCCCCGAATGACCTCGACGAGGAACTGATCATAAGCTGGCTCGGGGATCAGCACCTGCCCGACAAGCATAAGAAGGCGATCGTCGAGTACCTGTCCCCGGAGTGCCTGGGAAGGGAAAAGATTCAGGATACGCTCAAGGCCTTCGCGCAGAACTCGATCCGTGTGAGTCTCCTCGAATCCGTCTGTGTCGGTCTGGCGCGCGCCGGCCGGTTCGATTGGCTGGATGAGCGGTGGTTCCTCGAGCACCGAGAGATCCTCGCCAATGAAGAGTCGAAGTCGAGGCCTCCGTGGCACTTCATCGGGTTCATCCTCTATGCGGCGACCCGCCGGGATCCGGGGCAAAGGCAGGACATAGAAGCGAAGCTTCGTAAGGTGATCGGATGGAAGCGGGACGACACGCCCTTTGTGAGAAACATGGAGAGCCTCCTGGAAGTGGTCACGGGCGCGGCCAGGGGGTAGGACAGATCGGACTCGGAAGGGATGCACAATGTTGAAAACGGTGGAAGTCACAAGCAACTGCGAACGTATCACTCTGGATACCGCGACCGGAATATTGTTCCACTGGTTCCACGATGGGCAACGGTGGTGGATTTGCGATCGATGTGGTGACCTGCCTGGCGGTTTACCGCACAACGCTCCCATCTATCACGTCGACATAGTCCGCAAGCACTGTAGCGAGTATAGAGCCACCCTCTTCCCGCTCAAGGGAGCCACCGGGGAGCGCTACAAGACCGGCGCCAACATCGGCAAAGGTGGATTCGGCATTGTGCGCAAGGGAATGACTCGTTCAGGATTCAACGTCGCAATCAAGAAAATCCTTCAGGGCAATTCAGGCACGGAAAAGGTGCGCAATTGGCAGAAGGAGCTGTCGGTTCTGGTCAACCTCAATCACCCCAACATCATTCGTCTCTACGATGCGATGACGGACGGGGGCGGGGGTTGTTACCTCGTGTATGAGCTGGCGCAGGAGAATCTACTCGAATATATCAGACGAGATGGCCCCCAGGACGACGAGACGTGTCTCTTCGTGGCGAAAGGGCTTCTGAGCGCGCTTGAGCATATGCACGCCAAGGGTATCATCCATCGGGATGTGAAGCCGCAAAACATTTTGGTAAGCATGGATGGCATCTGCAAGATTGCCGACCTGGGTATCGCCCGACTATTGGATCCATGGCGCGAATTCACCACAACGCTGATTGGGACTCCGGCCTATTGCCCCCCGGAACTGCTGAATGGAGCTGGATCGAGACGCCAAAGCGATCTCTATCAGCTTGGGTTGGTTCTCTTCTATCTTCGGACGGGAGTTTGCCCAATTGACGAGCGGCAGCCCCGCAGAGTTATCGATAATGCCATTCTTCACGCAGTCCCTCGAATTGCCGCAGAACGCATGAATTGTTCGCCGAAGCTGCGGACGCTGATTTCAACTCTGCTACGTCGAACGCTACACCTACGTTTCCAGAGCGCCAAGGATGTACTCTTCTATCTCAACTACGACGCACTGCCGCCCAACACGCGCATCGCATAGAGGTGCGAGGCAATCAAGCTACTCGCGAGGTGGGGGTGGGACCTGGTGCAAAAAGGGGTATTTGCGGAGGTCCTGCCGGCGTCAGGCTGACGTCTTTCCCCGCAGCGCCTCGTATAGCCCCGCATAGTTGAGCAGGATCTCCTTGAGGCCCTGCTGCACATCCTTCGAGTTAAGCGCCTGGGTGCTCATGAGGTTGTGGGCGTCGAGAGCGCCCATGATGGCGCTGAGGAGCTCCGAATTCAGGTCGGGCGAGTTCGCGAACTGCTCCTTGGTGTTGCTTCCGGCCTGTTTCCGGAGCGTTTCCGACTCGAGGAGCTTCCCCTTGAGCACGTTGTTCACGTAGACCAGCTTGTCCTGATCGCTGAGATCCCCTTCGAAGAGGTCGTTCACCTTCTCGATGATCTCGCGGAGAAAGGCCTTTTCCTTCTCCTGGACGCTGCCGCTCCCGGCCTCGGTGATGGGCTCCAGCTTCGGCGTCTCGCCGCCGGCCAGAGGCAACGTACGCTTCCCCTGGTTCTTGAGGTGGTGGTGGGTGAGCACCACCTTCGAAAGGTCGATGCCTTCCCGCTCACGCCCGAATTCCAGGAGCGGGAGGAGTCGTTTGAAGAAGATTGCCCGCTTCTCGATCTGGGTATTGCCGTAGTCGAAAATCTGGGAGAGGAAGGTGTAGAGCCGGATGTAGGCCCCCATGTCCGCCTTGAAGAGGATGAGGGCGTTCTGTTCGGCCTGCGCGGCTTCTGCGGCCTTGGCGTCGGATCTTGCGTTCGCCGCGGCGAACGCCTCCTGGGCGGCCTTGTAGCGCTTGAGGATGCGGTCCTGGACGGGTTCGAGCGCCTTCACCAAGTCGCTCTGCTTGGCCTCGGGGTCGAGTTCTACCGCCACGACGCGGTCCACCTCGAAGTCGTCATAGTGGCCCGCGGCGTCGAGCTTGGCACGGAGGTTGAAGACGAGGTTCGGGTCGGTCGTGGTGGTGAGCTCCGCCGTCGTGTGGTAGGCCTTGAAGGAAGCGAGGATCTCGGCCGTGTCGTTCACGAAGTCGAGCACGTAGGTCGTGTCCTTCCCCGGATGGGCACGGTTGAGACGCGAGAGCGTCTGCACTGCCTGGATGCCCGCCAGGCGCTTGTCCACGTACATCCCGCAAAGGAGCGGTTGATCGAAGCCGGTCTGGAACTTGTTCGCAACCAAGAGGATCTGGTACTCCTCGGTCTTGAAGGCTTCCCGGATGTCCCGGCCGTTGAGCGTAGGGTTGAGGGACTTGCTGTTCTCGCTGAAGGCGTCGGGACCGGACTCCTTATCGTTCACCTCGCCTGAGAAGGCGACGAGGGCCCGGATCTTGTAGCCCCGGGAGGCGATGTACTTTTCGATCGCGAGCTGCCAGCGGACGGCTTCCACGCGGCTGCCGACCACGACCATGGCCTTCGCCCGGCCCTTGAGGAGAGGAGACACGAACTCCCGGAAGTGCTCGACCACGATCTCGACTTTCTGCGAAATGTTGTACGGGTGGAGGCGCACCCAACGCATGATGCCCTTGAGCGCGGCGCTGCGCTCGACGGCCTTCTCGTCCAGTTCCTCCCCCTGGTGGGCGAGCTTGAAGGCGAGGCTGTAGGGGGTGTAGTTCTGGAGGACATCCAGGATAAACTTCTCCTCGATGGCCTGGCGCATCGAGTAGACATGGAACGGGGTCGGGACGTTGTCGCTTGACGGCTTTCGCTTGGGGTCCGGGCGGGTGCCGAAGAGCTCGATCGTCTTGGCCTTCGGCGTCGCCGTGTAGGCCACGAAGGTGATGCCTTGATCCGCCGCGCGGTTGGCCATCTGAGCCGCAAGGAGATCCTCGGTGCTCACTTCCCCGCCGTCGGCCATCTCGGCGAGCTCCGCCGGAGTGAGGACGGCTTTCAGCTGTGCCGCCGCCTGACCCGACTGCGAGCTGTGGGCCTCGTCGGCGATCACGGCGAAGCGCTTACCTTTCGTAGCGGCGAGCTCCCGTACCTTCTCCAAGGCGAAGGGAAAGGTCTGTATGGTGCAGACGACGATCTTCTTGGCCCCCGAGAGCGCCTCCGCGAGTTCCTGGCTCTTGCTGGCTTCTGAGCCCTTGATGGTGGCGACCACGCCACTTGTGCGTTGGAAGTCGAAGAGAGCGTCCTGGAGCTGGGAATCGATCACGGTCCGGTCGGAGACCACAAGGACGCTGTCGAAGACCTTCTTCGACGCGGCATCGTGGAGCTCAGAGAAGAAATGGGAGGTCCAGGCGATGGAGTTGGTCTTCCCGGAGCCCGCCGAGTGCTGGATCAGGTACTTGCCGCCTGGGCCCTCCCGGAGCACGGCCGCCTGGAGCTCCCGGGTGACGTCGAGCTGGTGGTAGCGGGGGAAGATCAGGCTCTTGAGCTCCTTGTTCTCACCACGCTGGGAGATCATGTAGCGGCCCAGGATCTCTAGCCAACTTTCGCGCGCCCAGACCTCTTCCCAGAGGTAGGCGGTGCGATGGCCGCCTTTCGGGTTCGGCGGGTTGCCCGCCGCACCCTCGTTCCCCTGGTTGAAGGGGAGGAAGGAGGTCCCCGGGCCCTCGAGCCGGGTCGTCATGTGGACTTCGCTATTGCTCACTGCGAAGTGGACGAGGGCACCCTGGGGGAAGGAGAGGAGCGGCTCGGGCGCCTGGCCCTTGGCCCGAGGGAGTCGGTCGAAGCGGTACTGGTCGCAGGCGTCGCTAATGCTCTGGGTGAAGTCTGTCTTGAGCTCGGCCGTCGCCACGGGGAGTCCGTTCAGGAAGAGCACGAGATCGATGCTGTTCTCGTTGCGCTGGGAGTAGTGCACCTGGCGCACGACTCGTAGCCGGTTCGCGGCATAGCGGGCGAGGATCTCGGGGTTCATGGCGAGAGCCGGCTTGAAGACCGCCAACCGAAGTGGAGACTTCAGGCCCAGGAGCTCGATCCCGTGCCGAAGGACATCGAGCGTTCCGCGCTGGTTCAACTGATCGCGAAGACGGGAAAGGAGCGTCTCTCCGGCCTGGGCGCCGTGGTTCTTCTCGAGGGTCTCCCAGGCCTTGGGATCGGATTCCTTGACCCAGGCAAGCACGTCAGGTGGGAACAACCCACGTGCCCGGTCGTAGGCCGCCGCGTCGCCCTCGGCATGGAGCCAGCCATGCTCCGCCAGGTAGCGGCAGATCTCGACCTCGAAGTTGACCTCCTTGTGCAGGTTCATGCGGACTGCTTCTCGTTCACGGAGCGCACGTCGATCTGGCCGGTGACAGCGGAAGAGATCAACGCAGTGCGGCGTTCCTGTAGAACATCGATGGCCCGCTGGGCTTCCACCATTAGCGTGTCGTGCTTGGCGGCTTCGGCCTTGACGAATTCGGCAATTGCGCTCTGCTCATCAACCACCTGAAATCGTCCCGGTTCGTACAGGCTTCTGCGACGGAGGCGGCCGTCTGGAAGCCCTCCGCCATCCCGTAGATCCAGAGCGCCGCCAGGATCCGGGGGTGGTAGGGTGGCCGACCAGGGCCCCCGTAGGTGGACTGATAGAGCTTCTCCAAGGCCGTGAAATCGAAGGATTCGAGGATCCTCCAGACAAAACGAACCAAATGGCTGGGCGGGATATGCTCGTCCAGCGTGCCCTCCCGCCGGGTGAGAATTGACCGTTGAGGGACAAGGAACTGCGCCATAGCCCCAACGCCTCGAAACCGACCTCTCCTACCGCCCCGGCCGAGCCCTTTTCCCACCTGCCCGGGGTGCCGACAGCATTCGATCCTCGAAGAGCTTCCGATTGAGGGTCGAGACGGCCTCGAGGACCTCCTGCATCCGGTGATAGTTCTGGGCGTACCGCAACGCCAGGGCCCAGTCCTCGGGGTCGATCGTGATCTGCCGGGTCCGGCCGACCCCCAGGGTCACATTGAGGTAGAGGAAGGGCCCGTGCCCGCGGCCTTTCTTGCAGTGGCAGCTGGGTTTGCCGCAACGAAGGTATCGGCGCCGGAGCGTTCCCCGCAGGACCTCATTCAGGGGGGGAGCCTTGCCAACGGCCTTGGACCTCTCCTTCAGCAGCCTGCCCTTGTCCACCTTAGGTTTCTTCATCAGTCTTACCATTATATAGTGGTAAGACATTGAGCGTCAACAGATAACACGCCTAAGGTGATGGCTATTCCAGTCGGGAGGGGCGGCCTGGTCTCAGGTCATTCGGCGGGCATCAGCGGGGGCGGATAATTTGGGTGCCTGAGTTTATTCGATAAACAGCGGTAGGAGTTTCCGGAAGGACGACACCCTGATCTTCGTCTCTTGAATGTCGTGTCTTTTTAGCCGGTGTGCAAGGCGGTACTTTCACGACGTTTAAGCATTTTAACTCGAACCTTTGAGGATCATCGAGGATCTGAAACGGGGGATGTTTGGTCTCGCTACTTAATGATCCCTTTTTCCTGGAGAAGCTTCCTCCACTCCTCCGGAGTCGCCTCGGTGGTAGTCTCAAAGCGGACCTTGGAAAGGTCCAAATTTCTTGGGTCACTTGAAGGCACGGAGGCAATGAGGATCTTCTTGTCTCCAAAGTTCAGCTGAACCCATATCGATTGTTCCGACTCCCCGTAAAGGGTCAGATGGTGTCCCTTAAACTCCGCCTTCATGTCCGCAAACGTCCCGCTCTTCTTCTGAAGTGAGATGGCATCCTTCTTGAAGTTGCCGGTTTCCGAATAAAGAAGTTCATAACTCCCCTCATAGCGGTTCTTAACGTGTGGGATGAGCAAGCCGAAACCCGTTTCGACCTTCAGGAGGACAGCTTGACCATTTCCGAGGTTGTCCTGAAGCCCGTTAGATTTTGAAGGAGGGGCCTCCGGTCCGATACGATCGGACCG
>CAZSCC010000719.1:0-5401 GCA_964604905.1 uncultured Planctomycetales bacterium | reverse complement strand
ATGGCTTCCGGCGAACGAGCGTGTGCGCGCCCAGGGCATCCTCTGGCTCAGCGCCCGCTGGGCCGGCGCCTTCACGCCGATCCTGGTCGTCTTCCTCCTGCAGTACATGTCGTGGCGCTGGACCTTCGTCCTGTTCGGCGGGGTCGGGATCATCTGGGCGGTCGCCTTCCACCGCTGGTACCGCGACGATCCGCGCGCGCACCCCTCGGTGAACGAGGCGGAGCGGGCGCTGCTGCCGCCGGCGGCGCCGTCGGGCCACGACGCCGGGAAGGTCCCGTGGGGGCGCTTCCTCGCGTCGCGGAGCCTCTGGCTCCTTTGCGGCCAGTACTTCTTCCTTGCCTACGGGGCGATGTTCTACATCACCTGGCTCCCGACCTACCTCGTGGAAGTGCGGAAGGTGCCGGTGGCGACCGGGGCGTGGCTCTCGGCCTTCCCGTTCTTCTTCGCGGGACTGGCCTCGCTCTTCACCGGCTTCTTCCTCTCGCGCCTGGCCCGCTGGATGGGTGGGGCGAGGGCGGCGCGGCGGCTCATGGCCGGCCTCGGCTTCGGCGTGTCCGGCCTCATGTCGATCCTCTCGCCCCAGATCGCCGACCCGTTCTTCGCGATGGCCGTCCTGGGCGTGGCGGGCTTCGCGAACGATCTCGCCATGCCGCCCAGCTGGGCCGCGTCGATGGACATGGGCGGACGGTTCTCCGGCTCACTCTCGGCGACCATGAACATGCTGGGCTGCCTGGGCGGGAGCCTCGCGCCGCTCCTGACCCCGTACCTCCTGAAATGGACCGGGCAGAACTGGAACGTCGTCTTCTACGTCTCCGCCGCGGCGTACTTCATGGGGGGGATCTGCTGGATCTTCCTCGACTCCGTGACGCCGCTCGACCAGGAACCCAAGGAGGCCTTCGCATGACCCGATTGATGGTGAGCGCCGAGGCCGTCGACTTCGACTCGCCCGGCCGGCGCGACTACTTCGTCAAGCTGGAGCACACCACGCTCTGGGCGCAGCACCTGATCCCGGTCACCGTGATCGTCGGCCGCGACGCGAAGCCCGGGAAGGGCCTCGTCGCGATCGGCTCGACCCACGGCAACGAGATGGAGGGGCCGGTCGCGATCAAGCACCTGCTCCGCGAGGTGAAGACCGAGGACGTCCTGGGGCGCATCATCCTCATTCCCGTGCTCAACGTGATGGCCTTCCGCGCCAACCAGCGCGAGACGCCCGACGACGGCGTGAACCTGAACCGCGCGTTCCCGGGGAGCGCGAAGGGGAGCGTCACCTACCGCCTGGCCGACTTCGTGACGCGCTTCATCTTCCCGCAGGTCCACGTCTGCCTCGACATCCACGCGGGCGGCGAGGTGGCGCGGTTCCCGGCGACGGCGAACATCCATCTCATGAAGGACGCGGCGCAGCGGAAGGCCATGGAAGAGGCCGCGCGCGGGTTCGGCACGAAGTTCATCATGGTCTATCAGAACGCGACCGCCGGGCTGCTCACGGGCCTGGCCGAGGACCTGGGCAAGATCACGGTCGGGACCGAGATGGGATACGGCCGCGCGGTCCAGGCGGGCGGCGTCTCGATGTCGCGGCAGGGCGTGGTGAACGCCGCGATCAAGTACGGCCAGCTCCGCGGCGAGGCCATGGACCGCAACTATCCCGCCGCCGAGCAGGTGATGGTCGACACCTCCGACCCCGCCTCGAACTTCCTGGCGCCCTACGACGCTGTCTTCGAGCCCACCGTCGAGCTCGGCCAGAAGGTGAAGCGCGGGGAGCGGGTGGCCTGGCTGCACGACTACGACCGGATCGACGAGGCGCCCCTCGAGCTGGTGGCGGCGCACGACGGCTACATCATCTGCCAGGCGTGGAATTCGCGCGTGATCCAGGGTCAGGTGATCACGCAGATCGGGAAGCCGATGGAGTGGACGCGCTGAAGGCCGCTCTCAGCCGGGGCTGAAAGCTGAGAGCTGATTGCTGAGAGCTTTGATATGAAGATCACCGACGTCCGCACCGTCCCGCTCCGCGGCGCCACCCACGACACCGGCTGGCCCGGCGGCACGGACCCCAACGAGCAGATGAACACGATCCTCGAGATCCGCACCGACGAGGGGCTCACCGGGATCGGCAGCTGCTTCACCGGAGTGGCCTTCGTCGAGGCGTCGCTCGGGCTCCTCAAGCCGATGCTGGTGGGCGAGACGGTCTTCGAGGCGGAACGAGTCAGCGAGAAGCTGCGGCAGTCGACGTTCTGGCTGGGCCGCGGCGGATCGGTGGAGCACACGATCAGCGGCTTGGACATCGCGCTTTGGGACCTGATGGGGAAGGCGCTGGGGCAGCCGGTCTCTCGACTGCTGGGCGGGAACTATCGGGACCGCATCAAGCCGTATGCGTCGATGCTCTTCGACGATCCGCCGCTGCTCCGCGCGAAGTTGCAGAAGGAGCTGGCCCGCGGCTTCCGGGCGATCAAGATGGGCTGGAGGCCCTTCGGGCGCGTGAGCCGGAAGATGGACGAGCTGCTGGTCAAGACCGCGCGCGAGACGGTCGGGGAGGACGTCGAGCTGATGGTCGACGCCGGCGGGAGCGAGCAGTTCTGGCCGCACGGGGTCTCGTGGGCGCGCGAGACGGCGCGGATGCTGGGCGACTACAAGGTCACGTGGTTCGAGGAGGCGCTCAAGCCCGACGACGTGGAGGGCTTCAAGGAACTGCGTCAGGGCTCGCCGGTGCTGATCGCGACCGGAGAGGTGCTGACGCGCCGGCAGTCGTTCCAGCCGTTCATCACCCAGCGGGCGGTCGACGTGATCCAGCCGGACCTGACCAAGTGCGGCGGTCTCAGCGAGGGGCGCCGGATGGGATGGATGGCGTACGATCACGGGGTTCTCCTCGTCCCGCACGGCTGGAACACGGGGATCGGCGTGGCGGCGGACCTGGCGCTCTCGGCGGCGCTGCCGGTCGCGAAGTGGGTGGAGTACCAGGTGGGCGTGCCGTACATCGAGGAGATCATCGACCCGCCGTTCAAGCTGGACGCGGAGGGGTTGCTGCGCGTGCCGACGGGGCCGGGCCTCGGGATCAAGCTCAATCCGGACGGGCTGGCGAAGTACTCGAGGTAGCTACTTCTTGATCCTCGTTTCCACGCGGCAGCTGTCCGTGCCCTTCGCGTCCTCGACGTAGAGCGTCACGACCTCGAAGTCCTCGAGGTCGCAGCCGCGGAAGGTGAGGGTCGCGGGGGTCCTGACCGTGCAGGCGGTGGGCCGGCCCTGGATCGTGAGGGCATACTCGCCGGAGGCGGGGATCGAGGAGGTGGTGCCGGGGGCGACCGTCTCGCCGGTCCAGCCGACGTCGATCGTCGACCCGCTCACGCGGAGGACGACCGCCTTGTGGGCGAGGTTGACCACTTTCGCCTCGCGCGGGCCCTCGATCATGCGGGCGATGACTTTTTCGGCGACGCCCGCCTTCTTGAGCTCGACGATGTCGTCGGCGGAGAGCTTGAACTTCGTGCCGGCGATCCTGGCCACGAGGTCGGTCTCCGTCGCGCCCTCCTTCGTGAGGCGGACGACCTCGTCCTTCGTGATGGAGGTCTGGGCGAGGAGCGCGGCGAGCAGAATCAGGTGCGTCATGGGAACCTCATGCGTATTATACTCGGACTTTTATAGGGGGTCGATCATGACAAAGAATGTGTGGACCGCCGGCGTGGCGGCCGTGGCCCTCCTGGCGGGGGCGCTCATCGCGCAGGACAAGAAGAAGGAAGGGTACACCGACACGCCGGTGATCACCGGGCAGAAGTGGAAGGTGCACGACGCGGACCGGCCGGTGCCTCCCCTCGTGACGCCGGGCGACGCCCCGGGCGCGCCGCCGTCGGACGCGATCGTGCTTTTCGACGGCAAGGACCTCTCGAAGTGGCAGAGCAAGGAGCCGTGGAAGGTGGAGAACGGCTACATCGAGTGCGTGCCCAAGGCGGGCGACCTGCAGACGAAGGACAAGTTCGGCGACTTCCAGCTGCACGTCGAGTGGGCCTCGCCGGCCGAGGCGAAGGGGTCGAGCCAGGGCCGCGGGAACAGCGGCGTCTTCCTGCACGGCCGCTACGAGGTGCAGGTGCTCGACAGCTTCAACAACCTGACCTACGCGGACGGCCAGGCGTCGGGGCTCTACGGCCAGTGGCCGCCTCTGGTCAATGCGGCGCGCAAGCCCGGCGAGTGGCAGTCGTACGACATCGTCTTCCGCGCGCCGAAATTCGCCGACGGCAAGCTCGAGACGCCCGGGACGGTGACGGTCTTCCACAACGGGGTGCTGACCCACGAGAAGAAGGAACTGCTCGGGCCCACGCAGCATCGGCAGGTGGCGAAGGAGAGCGCGTACGACGGGAAGGGTCCCATCCGCTTCCAGGACCACGGCAACACGACGCGGTTTCGGAACATCTGGATCCGGCCGCTCAAGGGGTACGACGAGCAGTAAACGATCGTTGAAATCGGAGAGCCACCTCGGGGCAACCCCGGGGTGGCTCTTTTCCTATGATCTCCGTCCTGCTGGCCTGTGTCCTGGCCCAGGAGACCCCCTGGAGCGTCGATCCCGCGGAGGGACTGCGGTACCGGTCGGGCGACGGGGAGTTCGAGTTCCACGCGGGTGGCCGGTTCATCGAGCAGTTCCGCCAGATCTCCGGCCGGCCCGGCGGGCGGCGGACGGAGCCCAACACGTTCACGGTCCGGGAGGCGTTCCTCCAGCTGGACGGGACGGTCCTCCGCGAATTCCGGTTCCAGGCGGCCTGGGATTTCGCGGGCGGTTCGGATCTCGAGCAGGCGTTCATCGAGTGGAAGCGGACCGATGCGTTCGGCCTGCGGGTCGGTCAGGTGCGCCAGCCGGCGGGGCAGGAGGGGCTCACCTCGACTCTGTTCACCGATTGCATCGAGCGCTCGAACCTGAACCGCTTCGTGCCCGGCCTCGAGCCCGGTGCGATGGCGTCCGGTGAGCTGGAGGGGGGTCTGCTGGGATACCAGGCCTCGCTCTGGGTCCGCCGCGGCGACGAGAGGGAGGCGCTCGTCCGCGTGACGACGATGCCCTTCGTCGCGGAGCCCGAGTTCATCCTGCGCCGGCTGCGGCTGGGCGTCACGGGCTCGGCCGGCGATGCGGACGAGATCTCCATGGCGACCGAGTTCGACGTGACCACGACGGAGTTGTCCGTCACCTTCCTCGACTCCACGGCCGGGCTCCTGGACGGCCGGCGGTTGCGGGCGGGGATGGATCTCTCCTGGGAGATCGGGCCCGCCTCGGTCCGCGGCGAGGTGCTCTGGCGTCGGGACGAGGTTCGCGACGCGGCGGACAGGGTCGAAGAGCGGCTTCGAATCTGGGCGTGGTACGGCCAGGTCTCGTGCATCCTGTTCGGGGCGGAGAAGATCGCGGAGAGCCGCCTGACGCCGGTCCGGCCGTTCG
>CAZSCC010000718.1:0-21701 GCA_964604905.1 uncultured Planctomycetales bacterium | reverse complement strand
GTCGGCGGCGCGGACGCGGTAGACGACGGGCTCGCGCCCGACCACGAGGGCCGCGTCGAACAAGCCCTTTCCCGCGGGCTTCATTTCCGACTTCTCGGCTTTCTTGCCCGGCACGAAGGTCTCCAGCCATGCCTCCGTGACGTCGGGGTCGGAGACCTCGACGCGGACGGGCACGGCGTCGCCCTGCGGCACGACCCCTTCGGGCGGGTTGGGCTCGAGGACTACGACGCGCACGCGCGAGATGCGCTCGAGGTTCGCGCCGGGGAGGAGCACGCGGAGCAGCTGATTGTCGTAGCGCAGGCCCGGGATGAGGAGGAGGCCGAGGCAGACGGCGACGATGCCGCCCGCCGCGTACCCCCAGCGGGCGATCCGCTTGTACGAAAGGAGTGAGTCGATCTGGACGGTCTTGATGCGCTCCGCCACCTGCTGCTGGACAAGCTCTCGGAACTCCTCGGAGTCCCACTGCTCGCGGCCGCGCGGGTCGCCCAGCTCGACGGCCGAAAGGAGGTCCTCCCGGAGTTCGGGCCGGAGCTGCTCGATGAAGCGCGCCAGGCTGCGCGCGTCGGGGGCGTTCCAGATGAGGCGAGCGCAGGTGAACCAGGCGGCGAAGAGCGCGGCGGCATACGCGACGATGCTGAGGCTCCAACGGGCCTCGTCCGGCAGGAGGACGAGGGTGTCCACGACCGCCAGCGCGGTCATCGACGCCAGCAGGATCGTGAGGACGGCACAGACTCCGCGGGCGAGGATCAGCCGCTTGCGCCGGCGCGCGAACGCGTCGATCTTCGCCAGGGTGGTCAGGTCGAGGGTGCCTCTCATGAAATCTCCACGAAGCTGTCAGCGATCAGCTCTCAGCCATCAGCCCCGGTAATCCCGGGCTGCACCTATCTAAATAACCCGTTGACCCCCATACGTTTCAGCTGACCGCTGAGAGCTGACCGCTGAAGGCTTCTTACAACATCCCCGCCCATTTCCGCAGCGCCCATTCGATCGACAGGAGCCCCAGGATCGGGACGAACCACCACCAGCTCTGCCAGAGCACGGTGTCGCTCTCGATCACGTTCTCCTTGCTCAGGCGCTCCAGCCGAGACGGGAGGTCGGCGATCTCCTCCTCCCGGAAGAAGTCGCCCCCCGACTGGGCGGCGATCTGGCGCAGCAGGTCTTCGTTGGCGTTGAGGACCGCCAGCTCGCCCGCCTCGGCGGTGCGGACGACGAACTCGGTCTTCACCTTGATGTCGGGATCGGGGATCCCCGTGGCATGGATCCGCACCTCGTACCGGCCGGGCGCGAGGGGCGCGGTCGCGCCGTGGAAGGCGCCGCCCATGTTCTCGTCGGGGGCGAGCTTGATCGACGCGACCTTTTTCCCGTCGCGATAGATCCACGCCTCCGCGTCGGCCTTGTCGAGCGGCTTCCCCTGGGCATCCCGGAGGCGGGCGCGGATCGCGGCGGACTCGCCGTTGGCGTAGACCGGCTTGCCGGCATCCAGCGCCACGCGCGCATCGCGCACCGCGAAGGGCGGCTCCATGACCTCGCGGACGATCTGGTTCCAGTACCGCTGGTGGTGCAGGTCGGCCACCTCGAAGCGCCAGCGCCACGACTCATCGAAGCCCGCGTAGAGCACCTTCCCCGCCCCGTAGCGGCGCGCGACGAGGATCGGCACGCGGCGCTCGCCGATCGCGGCCTCGAGGAGCGTCTCCGAGCCCGGCAGCGGGCGGGCGGGGGCGATCCAGTGGGGCGGCGCGAGCGACGCCCAGATCTCGGCGTTCCGGTCCGCCTCCGCGGCAAGGGCGAGGGGCGCGTAGCGCGCGCCTTTCTCGGTGAGCCTGAGCCCCGTGGGCCGGCCGGTCTCGCCCTTCCAGTCCACCGGGAGGAGGAGGCCGACCGGCGACTCGGCGTAGCCCGCCACGTGGCCGCGGCGGCCGTCGATGACGAGGAACCCGCCCCCCCGCTTCCCCACGAAGTCGCGGACCCATTCCAGCTCCGCCATGCTCAGGTACTGCCGGGGGACTTCGCCGAAGACGATCAGGTCGTAGGCGTAGAGGCTCTCGCGGTCGGGTGGGAACTTGCCCGCGCCCGCCCCGCGGGCCCAGGCGGTCGCGTCCCCGCCCTTGTCCGCCAGGAGCGTGTTCACCTCCCACTGCTCGTCGCGCTCGAAGAGGTTGCGCAGGTAGCGCGTCTCCCACCGCGCGCGGCCGTCGAGGATCAGCACCTTGCGCCGCTGCATGATCGCGTGCAGGTTGAAGTCCGAGTCGTTGTTCGCCCGCTCCTTCTCGCCGTCCACCGCGGAGACGCTCGCCACGAAGGCGAGCGGCTGGTTGAGGACCTCGACCCCCTTCTCGCGCTGGGAGGCGATCTTCTCGACGAGCGCCTGGACCGGGAAGTCGAAGGGGACCGTGCGGTGGTGGGACTGCTCGGTCGAGAGTTTCTTCTCCCAGACCGTCACGCCCGCGCAGTCGACCTTGACCGTGAAAGGCCGCCCGGGAGGCATGTCGTCCTTGAGGAGGATCTCGCCCTTCACTCGGTCCTTGAAGAAGACCTGGGAAGGGGTCTTCACCCGGAGGACCGCAAGGTCGTCCGGAAGGGCCGCGCTGCCGACGCCGACCGTGTGGATCCGGATCTCCCGGTTCCCGAGGATCTTCGCCGTCTGGAGCGGCGAGGCGCCCTCGTTGTGCTGGCCGTCGGAGAAGAGGACCGCCGACACGGGGCCCTCGTCCCGATCGCCCACGCGGTTCTTCACCCCGTCGTTGAGGTTCGTGCTGCGCCCCTGGGGGTCCAGCCGGAGCGCCCGGGGGACGCCCTTCCCGGCGTCGGCGTCGCTGCGGCCCGTGCTCCAGACCGGCACGGCCTCGCGGCCCGACAGCGAGAGGACCTCGACGTGGTGCTTTTCGGCGAGCTGCTCGAGGAGGCTCTTCGCCCCCGAGGTCAGGAGCGCCTCCACGCGCTTGTGGCGCGGGAGGGCGTCGAATTTCTGGAGCGCCGCCTGCACGGCGGGGCCGGGCGAGGCGGCCACGCGGTTGGCGTGGTTCGTGAACGCCTGGCGGAGCTCGCGCTCCCAGCGCGCAGCGACCGCGCCCAGCGCGTTGAGCGCGGAGTCCTTTTCCCGCTTCCCGGACGCGAGCGCGTCGGCGGGCGCGCCCAGCTCCTCGCGGAACCGCGCGACCATCGATTCGAGCGCGCCGCCCGTGCTGTCCACGGGCGCCGAGAGGCGCGTCCCGGGGATCGGCCGCTCCATGGTCCGATCGGGGAGCTGCCAGCCGACGGAGAGGCTGTCGCCGCCCGTCGAGTCCTTATGGAGCGCCTCGAGGTAGACCTTCTGCCCCGCGACGAGACGGACGGGCGCGGACTTCTGCTCCGCCGCGGTGTCCCACCCGCGCGGGGGGGACCACGTCGAGACCTTCGCGGCCAGCACCTTCCGCGCCGGGTCCGCATCCGGGCTCACCCAGAGCTCGCAGCGGTCGTCGCCGGCGATCCAGAAGGTGTAGTTCCCCGTGACCGGCGGGGTCACGAAGCCGCGCATCCGGGTCCCGTAGGAGTCTCCGAAATCGGAGGGCGCCTCGAACACCTCGGGCGTCGAGACCTGGGACGGCTTGGCCGGGAAGTCGGGGTGCTTCCGGAGATCGGAGACCTCCGTGCCGGGGACGCCGGTCCAGACTTCGCGGAGGACGACGCCCTTTTTCTCCTGGGAAATCCCGCCCGTCTCGGCCTTGACCTGGGCGAGGAGCCCGGCCGCCTCCTTCACGCCGGCCGCGAACCGCTTCGCGGCATCCTTCCCCACCGCCCCCTCGGCGGCGGCGCGGCGCGCGCGGGCGAGGGCGTCGGCCGCGTCGGAGAGGGTCGTGTCGAGCGCCCCGCCCGGAAGCCATCCGAGGCGCTGGAGGGAGAGGAGCTTCCGCGATGACTCCATCGAGTCGTCGGTGAGGGTCATGCTCTTGGAGCCGTCGACGAAGAGGAGCACCCGGCCGCGCTCGCCGATCACCTTCCGGTGGTGGAGCACCGGGCCCGTGAGCATGAGGACGGCCGCGAAGATGACGAGCATGCGGGTGAGCGGCAGGAGCCACGAGAGGCGGCTCGCATGGGTCCGGGTCTCGCGGCGGTAGAGCGACCACGCGAAGGCCGCGAGGCCCGCCGCCACCGCGGCCCCGACCCACGGGTTGAGATCGCCGAGGAATTTCAGGCTCACCGGACCCTCCTCGCGAAGAACTGCTCGAGAAGCATCTCCACGAAAAGGAACGCCAGGACCGCGATCAGGAGGATCTGCCAGACCTCCTGGCCGAAGCGGCGCTGCTGGTCGAGCTGGCGGTACTCGGCCCAGGAGGTCACGACGTTCGCCCCCATCGCCTTGGCGACCGCCTGGAGCTCCTTCTCGTCCAGCTGCCGCAGGTCCGACTCCTTCCGGTCGGTGTTGACGACGAAGTGGATCTTCGCCCCGCCCGGCGCGTCCAGGACGTACAGGCCGGGCCGCTGGGTCTGCGCGAACTCGACCACTCCGCGCGTCCCCCGGTTGGAGACCGCGAGCTCGATCGCCTTTCCGTCGGGGTCCGTGAGGAGCGCCTTCTTCCCGGCGTCGGCCACCGGGAGGAACGCCACGAGCGGCCGGCCCACGTCGACGTTCCGCGGCGGGTAGACCTTGGAGGCCAGGTAGGTGGTGAGCTGCTGCATGAGGGGCAGGTAGAACGGGCGCATCGGCAGGTTGGTCCAGTCCGCGTCGCACGGCACGGCGCATTGGATCACGCGCCCCTCGCCGTACTGTTTCTCGACCAGGAACGGGTCGCCCGTGTCGAGCCGCGCCAGCACGTTGAGCGTCGGGTCGGCGTTCCGCGACGCGTCCGCCCGCATCTTGTACCAGAGCCAGACCTGCGCGTCGGCCAGGTTCCCGTTGCGCGGGTCGTTGAACATCTCGAGCGCGGAGTGCTCGAAGTGCTGGGAGACGATCGACGCCTGCGTGCCGGCCTGGTTCATGCTCCCGGCGAGCGAGACGACCGGGAGCGGGAGGAGCCCGCGGCCGTCGGCCGAGAGCGTCGTGTTGTACCACTGGCTGTTGATCCGGTTGCCGGGAAAGATGAGGAGCCCGCCGCCCTCGCGGACGAAGCCGTCCAGCGCCTTGAGCTGGCCTTCGTTGAGCTGGGGGACGTTCGCGAGGAGCACGACGCGGGCCTCTGCCAGCCGCTTCGCGTCCAGGTCGCGCGCCTCGATCGTGGTCGTCTTGATCAGGTCCGCCAGCTCGACCTTCGCCGCCCCGTAGGGCCGCAGCGCGATCTCGATGAAGTCGGTCTCGCCGCGGAGCGGCTCGGGGTTCGAATCGCCGCTCACCAGGAGCACCGGGACGCGGTCCCAGACGGGGATCGAGGCCATCCAGCTGTTGTCGGCCGTCAGCGTGTCGGCGTCGGCGAAGACCTCGACCACGTGCGAACCCGACGTGTCGAAGGTGTGGGTGAAGAGGACCTGGGCCTGGGCGTGCGCGTCGAGCGAGGTCTGCCGGACGTCGCGCTCCTTCCCGTCGACACGGAGGAGGACGCGCAGGTCCGGGTAGGCGTTCTCCCCGTGGTTCTGGAGCGTGGCCCGGACGCGGAGCTGCTGTCCGACGCCCAGGATCATGCGGGAGAAGTCGAGCTTCTCGAGGCTCACGTTGTCGGTGACTTCGCGGCCCACCTTGAAGAACGTGACCGCGGGCTTGATGGGGCCCCGGGCCAGGAGGTCGGCGAGGTGCGCGCGCTTGGCGCCGGGCAGCCCGCCCTCCTCGCCCCAGCTCACCTTCTGGAAGTCGGAGAGGACCACGATCTCGCGGTGCGCCTCGGTCATCCGGGCGGCCGTCGAGCGGGCCGCGTCGAGCGCGCGGGCCGGCTCGGCCGCGCCGAACCCGGAGCGGCTCCGCGCGAGCTCGCCGCGCACGCGATCGAGATCGTAGAGGGGTTCGCCGACGAGGGCCGCGGCTCCGCCCGCCATCTCGACGACCGCGACGTCGGAGCCCTTGACCTGGTGGTCGACGATCTGCCGCGCGGCCTCGCGGGCCTGCTGGAAGTTCGAGCGGTTGGGCCCGCCGGCCTCCATCGAATAGCTGTTGTCGAGGACGAGGACCGTCGAGCTCTTGGCGTCCCCGAGGAGCGGCTCCAGGCCGGTGATCACCGGCCGCGCCATGCAGATGGCGAGGAAGACCGGGATCGCGCAGCGCAGGAGGAGGAGGATCAGCTGCTCCAGCCGGAGGCGCCGCGTGTTCTTCCGGAGCACCGCCTCGAGGAGGTGCATCGCGCCCCACGAGACGACCCGGAAGCGGCTCTTGTGGAACAGGTGGATCACGATGGGGATCGAGACCGCGGCCATGCCGGCGAGCAGGACGGCGTTGAGGAACTCCATCCTAGTGCCTCATCCGGACGGTGAGGTACTCGGCCAGCGCCTCCGAGTAGGGCCGGTCGGTTGTCATGGGCACGAGGTCGATCCGATGGCGGTGGCAGCCCTGCTTGAGGTCGGCGCGGAACCGCTCGAGATTCTCGAGGTAGGCGGCCCGCAGGTGGTTCGGGTCGATCAGGTGCTTCTTGCCGTCCACCTCGAGGCAGTCGAACCGCGTCCACTGGCGGAACGGGAAGCTGAGCTCGTCCTTGTCCCAGATCTGGAAGATCAGGATCTCGTGGCGCGCGTGGCGGAGGTGGGCGAGCGCGCTGAGGAGGTTCTGGACGTCGCCGAAGCAGTCGGACAGGATGATCACGAGCCCGCGCCGGTTGATGCGGGGCACGAGGTCGTGGAAGACCTTTCCGAGCTCGGTCTCGCCCCCCGTCTTCGTCGACTGGAGCTCGTCGACCAGCACCTTGAGGTGGCTCGTCTGCGCCCGGGGCGGGATGTAGCGGCGGACCTGGGTGTCGAACGTCACGAGTCCCACGCTGTCCTGCTGCTGGAGCATGAGGTAGGAGAGACAGGAGGCCAGGCGGGTGGCGTAGGTGAGCTTGGAGTTGTCTGGCCCGCCGTAGGCCATCGACCCGCTCGCGTCGAGGAGGATCGTCGCGCGGAGGTTGGTCTCCTCCTCGTACTCCCGGATGTAGAAGCGGTCGGTCTTTCCGAAGATGCGCCAGTCGAGGTGGCGGATCTCGTCGCCGTGGACGTACGGGCGGTGCTGCTTGAACTCGACGCTGAAGCCCTTGTGGGGCGAGCGGTGGAGTCCGGTGCAGAAGCCCTCCACGACCAGGCGCGCCAGCACCTGGAGGTTGGAGATCTTCTTCAGGTCGCCCGGGGTCAGGAGCTCGCTGATCTGGGCCATGTCGGTTCAGGAGATTGGCCACAGAGACACAGAGGCACAGCGCAGACCTTCTTTGAATGAATTCCAATCGAAGGGGATCGGCTCCGTGCCTCTGTGCCTCTGTGGCCAATCCATCGGGTCCTCTCTGGGCTCTCGCTCAGAGGATCTTCTTGCCCTCGCCGCGCGGGACCGAGTCGAGGACCTTCTTGATGATCTCCTCGACCGTGATGCCCTCCGCCTCGGCGTTGAACGTCGGAACGATGCGGTGGCGCAGCACCGGGTAGGCCAGCGCCTCCATGTCGTCGAGCGTGACGTGGAACCGCCCCTTGAGGACCGCGCGGACCTTTCCGCCCAGCACCCACTGCTGGCAGGCGCGCGGGCCGGCGCCCCATTCGACGAGCTCCTTCACGAAGGCGGGGGCTCCGGCCTCCTTCGGCCGGGTCTTGCGGACCGCGTCCAGGATGAAGTCCATCACGTGGTCGGGGACGAGCACCTTGCGGACCGTCTCCTGGCACTGGATGATCTCGGGGCCGCTGATGATCGGCGAGAGCTTCGCGCTCGAGGCCCC
This sequence comes from uncultured Planctomycetales bacterium, assembly GCA_964604905.1. Taxonomy (GTDB): domain Bacteria; phylum Planctomycetota; class MHYJ01; order MHYJ01; family JACPRB01; genus JACQFK01. The sequence goes on along the minus strand of CAZSCC010000718.1, from coordinate 13,911 downwards.
CGTCGTGCGGGAGACGATCTCGCGCTCCTCCTCGCGCTGGGGGTAGTCCACGCGGACGTGGAACATGAAGCGGTCCTTCTGCGCCTCGGGGAGCGGATAGGTCCCTTCCTGCTCGATGGGGTTCTGGGTCGCGAGGACGAAGAAGGGCTCCTCGAGCGTGTAGGTCTTCCCGCCCACCGTGACCGAGTGCTCCTGCATGGCCTCGAGGAGCGCGGCCTGGGTCTTCGGCGGGGTGCGGTTGATCTCGTCGGCCAGGATCATCTGCGCGAAGATCGGGCCCTTCTGAAAGACGAGCTCGCGGCGGCCGTTCGTCGGGTCCTCCTGGATGATGTCAGTGCCCGTGATGTCCGCGGGCATGAGGTCCGGCGTGAACTGGATGCGCCGGAACGAGAGGTTCATGACCTGCGAGAGGCCGCGGACCATCAGGGTCTTGGCCAGGCCGGGCACGCCTTCCAGGAGGCAGTGGCCGCGCGCGAGGACGGCGATGAGCAGCTGCTCGATCACCTTGTCCTGGCCCACGATGAGCTTCGAGACCTCGGCGGTGATCTTCTTGTACGACTCGACCAGTTTCCGGGCGCGCTCCTGGTCCTCCGAGGACGGCTTCGCGGCGACCGCGGGAGCGGTCGACCCTTCCTGGATCGTCTGGAATTTCGGCGCGTCGGCCATGAGGCAACCTCCTGTCAAGCGATCAGCTCTCAGCTTTCAGCTCTAAGCTCTCAGCTCCGCGCCTCTTCCTGATCGCTGACGGCTGAAAGCGGACGGCTTTCTTATCGCGGCTCTTCCTTGAGGACCCTGACGCGGAACGACGTGAACGTGCAGGCGCAGCGCACCGTCTGGAACCCGACGTGGGTCATCGCGCCGTCGAGCGCGAGCTCGTCCTCGATCATCCAGCCGTCGGGCTCGCGGTCGCCCTGCCAGAGCTTGCCGCGCAGGATCGCCCGCTGGTCGGGGCGCCGCTCGAGGCGCAGCTTGAGCCGGTAGGTACCCTCGCGCCCGTGCTCAAAGGGGATCGACTTCACGTCCTTGAACTCGAAGACCGAGCCGCCTTCGCCGCCCTGCACCGAGCGGAGGATCACGTTCTGGTTCCGGAAGCTCGCCGCGAGGCCGAAACCCCAGGCGCCCAGGCCTTGCGAGACGTCGGGCGTCACCTGGTTCACCTCGGCGGTCGCCTCGAGGAGCACGCTCCCGCCCTCCTCGACCTTGTACATCAGGCTCGAGGCGGGCGAGCCCGAGGGGCCGTCGGACCGGCGCGAGACCTTGCCCTGCCGGACGGAGCGGTTCTCGACGCTCCACTCGCCGTCGCCGTCCGACACGCCGGAGGCGGGATCGATCGCCAGGTACGTCACGGCCCCCGGGACGGGGATCGCCTCGAAGGGCCGGCCCGGCGCGGCGACCGCATAGTAGCCCGAGCGGACCACGATGGATTCGCGCTCGCGGCTCTGGGTGAACTGGACGGCGCCCTCCTCCACCTGGAGGCGCGTCTGGCCCGCCTCGACGGAGAGCTGGAAGCGCGTCCCGAGGACGCGGGCGTCGGCGTGGGCGGTGACCAGGATCATCGGCCGCCCCGCGGGCTGCTTCGTGACGTCGGCGACGACCGATCCGGCCTCGAGGGCGACGCGCTTGAGCGTCTTGTCCTTCAGGTCGGAGAGGCGGCGGAGCACCGTGTCGCCGCCGACTTCGAGCCGGGTCGTGTCGGAGTAGTCCAGCACGACCAGGCTCCGCGTCCCTTCCGTCACGATCCCCTGGTCCTCGAGGACCGGCTGTCCCGCCTTGAGCGGAAGGCGCTCGGCGGGAGACTGGTTGAAGACGAACGCATCGCCCTGCACGCGGCGGACGACGGCGATCGCCGAAGGGCTCGCGCCCGGCGCGGCGGAGGGGCCGAGCAGGCGGGCCGCGAATTCCACGTCCCTCCCGGCGACCGCGAAGTGGGCAGCCTCGACCGAGATCCGGCGGCCGTCGCTGCGGCGGGTGAAGTCGGCCGAGCCCTTCCGCACTTCGAGGCGCGAGAAGTCGGCGCCATCGAGGAGCCGGAACTCGGCCTCGCGGACGCGGAGTTCGGCGTGGAGCGTGGTCACCAGGAGCGGCTCGCCCTCGGTCTGGGGCGGCACCGCGGCCGCGATCTCCCCCTTGAGGAGCTCGAGGCGCTTGGCCTTGCCCCCGCGGGTGAAGTGGAGCTGGGCCTGGGCCTTGAGGTCGACGCGGGTCGGGTCGTCGGCGAAGCCGATCTTGGCCGCGCCACCCTCGCCCGTCGTGATCCGGTCGCCCGGTTCCAGCGTCATGTCGACGCTGGCGGCGAACGACGAGTTGCCGCGCTGGACGCGGACGTCGGGCGTCGCGGAGAGGAGGAAAGCGCGGGACTTCCCGGCGTCGAGCGTTTCGGTGCGGTTCATGAGGACGCTGATCAGGACCGCGGCGGCGGCCGCGGCGCCGATCGGGAGGCCCCAGCTCCAGCCGGAGCGCCGGGGCGCGGCGGACCGGGCGGGAGTCGGGGCGGGCTGGACCGCCTCCTCCGCCTCCACCTGGGGCGGCACGCGGACGGCGGCCTCGTCCTTCTGCTTCTGCTGCTCGACCGCCTTCACGTCGGCCATCAGGCGGCTCTTGAAGTCGTCGATCGGGGCGCCGCGGAGGACCGAGAGGACGCTGACGGCGACCTGCTGGTCGGCGGTCTCGTCGCCCATGAGGACGCGGAGGGCGAGGTCGATCTGCTGCTCGTCGACGATCTCGTGGAGCAGTTCGGGGTTCTTCTCGATCTCGGCGTCGAGCTGAGCGCGCTCCGCGTCGGTGAGCTCGGCGTTGAGGAAAAGGTCGATCAGGTCCTTGTCGGTCATGACGGCTTCTCCGTGGAGAGCTTGTCGTTGACGCAGTCCCGGAGCTGGCGGCGCAGGCGGCAGAGCGTGGTGCGGACCCACGCGGCCGACTGGTCGACCTTGTCGGCGATCTCCTGGGTGGAGAACGACAGGTGGTAGCGCATCTGGAGGAGCTGCTTGAGGCGCGGGGGAACGCGGTCGAGGCACTTCTCCAGGCCGTCGAGCTCCTTGGGCGCCTGCTCGAGGCCCCTCTGGGGGAAGGCCTCGACGACGCGCTTCTCGGCGTACTTGAGCTGATTGGCCTGCTCGCGGCTGAATCGCTGGACCTCGGCGCGGAGGAGGTTCCAGGCGATCGACTTGATCCACGCGAAGAAGCTCGTCCCGCGCTGGAACTGCTGGATGTTGTTGTACGCGAAGACGAAGGTCTCGTGGGCGATCTCGTCCACGAGGTGCGGCACCGGCGCGTTGAGCGCGATGACCGCGCGCAGGCGGCGGACGTGGAGGTCCATCAGTTGCCCGAAGGCCTCCAGTTTCCCTTCCTGCACGTGCTGGATCAGCGTCTGTTCGTCCATCGTTTTCTCCCCTTGCCGTCCTTGATAACGGCAGCCGAAAGTCGCGTTACAAGTTTCATGTATTAAAGCATGGGATCGCCCGGGAGGAGGGGACGGGTGGGGAAATATTCCGGGGCGCCCCTTGCTTTTTACATTTCATAAGTTACAATTTGAGCAACTGGAGTTTAGGGAAGAGGGGGAAGAATGTCGATGTTGCTGGCCACTCCGATCCTTCGTCTCCGCACGGGTCCGAACGCGGGGAAGGTGTACGACGTCCGGAGCGCGCTGCGTCTCGGACGCCACCCCTACAACGAGGTCTCCTTCGAGGACCCGGCCGTCTCGCGCTACCACTGCTGGATCACGCTCGAGGAGGGCAAGGCCCTCGTCGAGGACCTCGCCAGCGCCAACGGCACGTTCCTCAACGGCGAGCGGGTCGCCAAGCGCGTCCCGCTCAAGCCCGGCGACGTCATCCGGATCGGCGCCACCGAGATCCTCTTCAGCGAGGAAGAATAGGCCGGATTCGGTTCGCGGCCCCTATCATAGTGAAGTGACCGGACCGCCCAGCCACGAGGAGCGAAACCGGCTCACCCTCCGCCGCTCGCTCTCGGCGGTGAGCCACCTCTACGGGTTCTTCAGCGCCTTGGTGGGATGGAGCCTGTGGATGACGGCGTCCCGGGGGGCGGGCCTCCACGGCTCCCGCTTTATCGGGACGTATTCGCTGGTTCAGGCGATCCTCTTCGTCGCGGCCGGCTGGGCCCTCTGGCGCCCCCGCCGCGGGGCTTGGCTTCTCGTGCTCGCCGCCGCCGCGTCCTCCGCCCTGCTCGCCCTCCTCGATTTCCTGGGCGGCCGGATGCAGACGCTCGCCGTCGACGGCCTCTACGCGCTCATCGCCCTGGCGATCGGGCTCCAGGCCCGCCCGCGCCCTTGACTCGGCTCCCACGGAGGCACGAGAATGGCCGCCATGGAAGGCGTCGAGAAGCCGCCCCCGCGCCGGTGGAAACGCATCGTGCTCCGGACGCTCCTGGGCCTCTGCGTCTACCTCGCGGCCGAGGCCTTCCTCCCGCCCGCCTGGCAACCCTCGGCGCGCCTCTCCATCGCGCTCATCCACGGATACCAGGCGGTCGGCTCCCCCGCCGCGCGGGCGATCGGCCTCCGCTGCCGCTACGAGCCCACCTGCTCGCGCTATGCCATGGACGCGATCTCCCACTACGGCACGCTCCCCGGGATCGCCCGGGCGGTCTCGCGCCTCTGGCGCTGTTCCCCCTGGGGAGGCTCCGGGTACGATCCCGCGGTCTGAACCTTCGCGCGCCGCGGCCGTTGGTTCCTCACGATGGCCCCGCTCCTCCTCCTCGCCGCGCTCCAGTCCTCCGGCCTCGTCGACCTCGTGTCCCGGCTCGCCGACGACGACGTCGACGTGCGCGAGCGGGCCACCCAGGAGTTGATCCGCGTCGGAGAGCTCGCCCATCCCGACCTCGAGCGCGCCGCCTCCTCCGACGACCCCGAACTCGCCTCCCGCGCGCAATCGATCCTCAGCGCCACCGGCCCGATGCGGATCTCCGTGGAGGTCTCGAAGGACGGCCGTCCCTCCGTGACCTGGTCCCTGAAGAACCTCACGGCGGAGGAGGAGATCTACTTCGTCCCGGGATTCCGGAGACGGACCCTGCTTCTGGAGCTGTACGAGGATCCGGATGGGGCGCGGCTGGGCTGGCGCGGGGGCGGCCGTAGACGCCTGGACTGCCCGCTGGACGAAGCGGATTTCATGACGGTCTGGATCGGCGAACGGCACGAGCTCCGGATCGACGATCTCCGCGGCTGCGGGATGGAGATCGATCCGCCGCTCCTGGCGCGGCACCCCGAGCTCGAGATGAAAGCCGTGGGTCTCGCGGGCCGCTACCGCCTGGAGTATTCCTACCGCTTCGACCGCGCGGCCTACAAGAGGCGCTGCGCGAAGAACTGCCCCTCGCACGACGACCCCGCGATGCCCTGGAACCGCGCCTTCACTCGCCCGCTCGACGCCTCCGCCGAATTCACTCTCCGATGATCTTCCGCTCGGCCGCCGTCCTGCTCCTGTCCTCGTGCCTCGCGGCGGCGGACGAGCCGCGATCGGAGATCGACGCCCTCCTCTCGCGGCTGGGCGACGACGACGTGGAGGTCCGCGCCCGGGCCGAAGCCCGGCTGACCGGACTCGGCAAGGAGGCGCTTCCCTTCCTCCGCGCGGCCTGCGGGTCGGCCGACCCCGAGATCGCGGCGCGCGCCCGCCAGCTCCTGGCCAAGATCGAGCCCCTGCGGATCCTGCCCGGCGACGGCTCCCGGAGCTCGTTCCGGAAGGGCGAGCCGATCCCCGCCGCGCTCCTCCTCGAGAATTCCACGGGAGGGGACGCCGCGTTCCTGTCCAGGGGATTCCGCGTGAGGGTCGAAGTTCTGGAGCTCCACGAGAAACCGCCCCAGGAGGGCCGGCGCGACAGCCTCAGCGGGTACGGCCGGTTCAGCACCCACTGCGCGCTCGAGGAATCGGACTTCGTGAGCCTCGTTCAGGGAGGATCGCAGCGGATCGCCCTCCCGGAGCTTCGCGAGAAGAAGGGGCTGGGCTTTGCCCGCGAAATCCTGGAACGGTACCCCGAGATCTCCATGCTCACGCCGACACTCGCGGGCCGATACCGCGTCAGCGTCCGGTATGAGTACGACCGCGCCGCCTACCTCCGCCTCTGTCCCAAGTCCTGCCCCTCCCACGACGACCCGCGAGCCCCGTGGAACCGCTGCTTCGCCGGCCCGCTTGCCGCCTCCGCCGAATTCACGGTCCGACCCTCAGACTGACCACGACGCGGCCGGCGCTCGCCGACTTGAGAGCGATGAGGCACGCGAGCGCATCCCCCACCGTATCGTCCGGTCCGATCGCCAGGTCGATGAAAGGCGACTGCGCGGCGATGCGGGGGTCTCCCAGGAATCCACGGAGGGTCTCCAGGCTCCATGAGCCGAGGGGAGGATGCTCCCCTTTCCAGCGCCGCTGCTCCCTGACGTCCGGCGGATCGGGAACGAGCGGGGCCGCGACCTCCATCTCGTAGAATCCCACGTCGATCGAGACGACCCGGAACGCGCCTCCGGGACCCACGCCCACCCGGAGCCAGAGATGATCCAGCTCCCAGCCCTTCTTCGCATGTTCGTCGTACCGCAACGCCCCGTCGAAGAAGGAAAGACAGGCACATCCGTGGTCCATCGGCAGGGGCAGCGTCGCCTCGGAGCTGCCGACCCGCAGAGCGATATTGATCTTCCCCGCGCCCGCGATCATGGCCGTAAGCAGGTCGCCGGCGCGCCTGAAGGTCAGCGATGGAGGCAGATCGAGGACCACCGAGTCCAGATCGTGCCGTACGCCGGGACGCTTGAGGGAGCGCAGGTCCTCGAGGTGCGCCGGACGCCCTCCCACGAACAGCGTCCCGTCCTCCTCCAGCCGGATGCGCGTGGACCCGGCCCCGCACCCGAACGCGACTCCCGCCACGAACGCCAGCCCCAGGACTCTCATGAGCCTTAGGAACGGCTCCCCTCCCCCGAAGTTCACCCGACCGCCTCCTCTTGATTCCCCGCCGTGGGTTCTTGACAACGTATCTACATGTCGTTATATTTACCTCCTTACTCAGGAGGCCCGCGATGCCCTACGAATTCTCGACCCGCTCGATCCACAACGGCCAGCCCAACGACGAGGGCACCGGCGCCGTCAACGTCCCCATCTACCAGACCTCCACGTTCGGCCAGGAGACTCCCGGCGTCCACAAGGGCTACGTCTACGCCCGCACCGGGAACCCCATCCGCACCGCGCTCGAGGAGTGCATCGCCTCCCTCGAGGACGGCGGCAAGTTCGGCCTCGCCTTCTCGAGCGGCATGGCCGCCATCAACAACGTCCTGAATACCCTGAAGTCGGGCGACCACGTCGTCACCTGCCAGGACCTCTACGGCGGCGCCTACCGCATCTTCACCAAGCTCTACGAGAAGTTCGGCGTCACATTCACCTTCGTCGACGCGACGAAGCTCCCGGAGATCGAGAAGGCCTTCACCCCCCAGACGAAGCTCCTCTGGCTCGAGACGCCCTCCAACCCGCTCCTCCGCATCATCGACCTGGCCGGCGCGGCCGCGATCGCGAAGAAGCGCGGCGCCCTCGTGGTCTGCGACAACACCTTCGCCTCGCCCTATCTCCAGTCGCCTCTCAAGCTGGGGACCGACATCGTCATCCACTCGACCACGAAGTACATCAACGGCCACTCCGACGTCCTGGGCGGCGCGATCGTGACCGCCCAGCAGGAGATCCACGACCCGCTCAAGTTCTTCCAGAATGCCGTCGGCGCGGTGCCCGCCCCCATGGACTGCTTCCTCACGCTGAGGGGCGTCAAGACCCTCGCCATCCGGATGGACCGCCACTGCGAGAACGCGAAGAAGATCGCCGAGTACTTCGTCAAGCACCCCAAGATCGCGAAAGTCTATTTCCCCGGGCTGCCCACGCACCCCGGTCACGACATCGCGAAGCGGCAGATGAAGGACTTCGGCGCCATGGTCTCGATCGAGCTCAAGGCCGATCTCGAGGAGACGAAGAAGTTCACCTCGTACCCCGAGCTCTGGACCCTCGCCGAGAGCCTGGGCGGCGTGAAGTCGCTCCTCTGCCAGCCCGCCACGATGACCCACGCCTCGGTCGACCCGGCCATGCGCCGGCAGGTCGGCATCGCCGACGGCCTCATCCGCCTGTCGATCGGGCTCGAGGACGTCCGCGACCTCATCCGCGACCTCGAACAGGCCCTCGAGAAGGTCAAGGTCTCGAGCGGCGTGGGCGTCGCGTGAAGAAGGTCCGGATCGGGCTCCTCGGCTGCGGCACGGTCGGAAGCGGCCTGGTCGAGCTCATCCGCCGCAACCGCGCGGTCGTGGCCGACCGCACGGGCGTCGAGCTCGAGGTCCAGCGCATCCTCATCCGCGACCCGAAGAAGGAGCGCCCCGTCGAGCGCTCGCTCCTCACCACCGACGCGGGCGCCATCCTCGACGCGAAGGACGTCGACATCGTCGTCGAGCTGATCGGCGGGATCGAGCCGGCCAAGGCCTACCTCTCGCGCGCGATCGAGGCCGGAAAGAACGTCGTCACCGCGAACAAGGCGCTGCTGGCGCAATCGGGAGCGGAGCTCTTCCGCCGCGCGGCCGACCGCCGCGTGCGGATCGGCTTCGAGGCCTCCGTCTGCGGCGGCATCCCGATCATCCGCGCGATCACGGCGGGCCTGGTCGGCAACCGGATCTCGACCCTGGTCGGGATCGTGAACGGCACCTGCAATTACATCCTCACGAAGATGACCGAGGAGAAGTGCAGCTTCGCGGCGGCGCTGGCCGAGGCGCAGAAGCTCGGGTTCGCCGGGGCCGACCCCTCGCTCGACATCGACGGCCACGACGCGGCGCAGAAGCTCCAGATCCTCTCCGAGCTCGCCTTCGGAGCCGAGCTCGACCGGGTGACCTTCCCCGTGGAGGGCATCCGCCTGATCGAGGACGAGGACATCCGGAGCGCGGCCGAGCTGGGGTACGTGCTCAAGCACATCGTGGTCGGGAAGGACCTGGGCGATACGCTCGACCTGCGGTCCCACCCGGCGCTGCTTCCGAACGTCCACCCGCTCGCCCACGTCCGGAACGAGTTCAACAGCGTCCTCCTGCGCGGCGACGCGGTGGACGAGATGATCTTCACGGGCAAGGGCGCGGGGTCGCTCCCGACGGCGAGCGCAGTCCTCTCGGACATCATCGACATCTCGAAGAACGGCCACGGTCACGCGGAGGCGGTGTGGCACCTTCCCGAGATCTCGCACCGCCCGATCGCGGCCGACCTCGAGTCGAAGTACTACCTCCGCTTCCCCATCCGCGACGTGCCCGGCGTGATCGGCCTCATCGCGACCGCGCTCGGGAACCGCGGCGTCTCGATCTCGCACGCCTCGGCGACGCTGGTCGAGGGCAAGCCCGGCAGCGGCCACGTCAAGATCCTCGCCCACCGCTGTCGCGAGTCGGAGCTCCGGAAGGCGATCGGGGAGATCACCCGCCTCCCGGTCCTTGCCGGCACCCCGGTGGTCATCCGGATCTTCGAGGAGGGGTAATAGGATGAAGTAAGCCGCTTACTTCATCCTATCGACATGCGCTCCGTCGACGAACGGGTCTCCGAACTCCTGGAACGCATCCGCGCGGGCGAGATCCCCCGCGGCACGAAGAAGCCCAACGAGCTCAACGAGAACAAGGTCGAGGACTTCATCCGCTCGCTGGCGACCCACCCGAACGGCGCGCGCGTCAAGGTGATCCGCCAGGAGCTCCCCTGGCTCGCCCGGCGAACCACCCGGATGAACTACGTCTTCGAGGTCCCCGGGAGGAAGCCCGACGCCCTCCTCCTCGTCGCCCACTACGACACCTGGGGCGGCCCCGGCGCCGACGACAACACGACCGGCGAGGAGATCCTCAAGCAGTACCTCCTGGCCGACCTCGAAAACTCTCGCCCCCCCGAATTCACCCGGGTCTACTTCCTCGCGGGCTCGGAGGAGTGCGGCCTGATCGGGCTCATGTCCCAGCTCCTGCTCGCCGCCTTCTTCTGGGCCGTCTCGATCGCGCTCACCACCCGCCACTACCTGGCCGCCGCGATCGCGATCGTCCTCGGACCCCTCCTCACCTACCGCTTCGGCGTCTCCGGCTCGCGCCACTACGTGCGCACGCTCCCGAAGGCCGACCTCGAACGCCTACGCGCCGTCGTCTCCGTGGACTCGGTCGGCGAGGGCAAGCTCTACTTTCCCGTCACCACGCTCGGAGCCAATTTCATCCGCGCCGTCCTGCCCTTCAAGGGGAGCGACCGGCTCGACGACATCCTCCGCGAGATCGCCCACGGCCACGGGATCCGCTACAACACCTACCTGGCCGGCGGCACGACCGACCACCTCTCGTTCCTCGAGGTCAACCGCTCGCTTCCCCGCGTGATCGCCGACTTCTTCCACCGGATCGGCTGCGCGCTCTCGGGGAAGAAGTTCGAGCCGCCCTTCACCATCCCCGCCTCCGCGATCGTCGCCATGAAGCCCGGCAAGGCGAGCGCCTTCATCGTCGGCGGGAAGATCCACACGAAGAACGACACCGCCGACCGCGTCTACCCCGAGCCGCTCAAGGAGACGCTCGTCATCCTCGACGACTTCTTCGAGCGCTTCGAGTCCGGGAAGCGACCCGGCGCGCCCCGCACGATCGACGACTGCCACTACGCGCGGCTCTACGACCTCTCCGACGGCCGCGTCGTCGCGGCGCTGAAAGACGCCGTCGAGCCCAACCGCCGCAACGTCAACATCCTCTGCGCCGGCCGCTTCGACGAGGCGTCGCAGACGCTCGACGTGGACGACGTCTTCGAGTGGGGCAACGAGGAGCGACTGAACCGCGAGGTCGCGGAGTACGCGGCGTCGAAAGGGCTCACGTGGCGGAGGCGCCCCGTCGCGCGGCTCGTCGTGAAACGCGGAAAGACGACGGTCCCGTTCGAGCGGCAGTCCGGCGGCGCGATCCGCCGCTTCTGTTCCGGCGCCGTCGGCCTCTTCGAGAACCTGCTCGGCACCTACAGCTTCGGAGGGATGTTCCTCTCGGCCTGGCTGATCGGGACCTTCGCCAGCACGATCCTCGAGCGCGCGGCGGAGTCGCGGACGCTCGCGCCCCTCATCGGGGAGCATATCGTGGCGGTGTCAGTCGGGATGATGCTCTTCCAGCTGGCCGTGCTCGGCCGCCTCTTCGTGCACGAGTTCCCCACCTGGATCGACAACGCTTACAAGAACCTGAACCGGGCGGACAACCTGGGAAGCCTCAGGAGACGTTCGCCTGAACCTTCAATTTTACCCCCTCCCACGCCGTAGTCTTCAGCATGATCGCACTGGCTTTCGTGCTCGCCCTCCAGGACCCGACCGTCACGATCACGGTCGCTGACTCCGGGAAGCCCATCTTCGCGCGCGTGGTCCTGAAGAACGCCGCGGGCGAGATCGTCGGCGGCACGGGCTATCGCACCCTCAGCGGACACTTCGTCCCTCCCGACGGCTGGAAGGTCGCGCTCCCGAAGGGAAAGTATTCGATCCACGCCGACGCCGGCTTCGAGTTCTTCGCGCTCGACGAGGAGTGGACGTTCGACGGCGCGGCGGAGAAGAGGATCGAATTGAAACGGTGGGTCGACCTCCGCAAGGAGGGCTGGTACGCCGGGGGCGACCACAACCACCTGAACCGCGAGGGGGCCGCCGACAAGAATTACGGCAAGACGCAGGTCACGATGGAGTTCGCCGCCAGCCTGCACGCCTCGCGCGGATGGAGCTACTACTCCGCGGGCGGCGGTGGCCCGTGGGTGGTGGACGGCGGCCAGCCGATGCACGGGGGACGCCGCACCGAGGCGGCCGCCGAGGCGTGGAACCGGAAGTACGGCGCCCAACTCCGGCTCGGATGGAACAACGAGGCGATCAAGGGCCGGTACGGGCACGTCTGGGTCTTGGGCGCGAAGATGGAGGGCCTCACGCTCCCGTACACCGAGAAGCCGGGCGACGCGTGGTGGTCCTTCTACGACGACAGCTGGGACCCGTGGCAGACCGGCGACAAGACGAAGCCGCTCGGCCCCTACAAGTCGAGCCAGTGGGACAACCCGCCCGTCTTCGACTGCGTCAAGAGCTGGCGCGACCGCGGGATCCTCTCGATCTACGCCCACCCCACGCGGACCTTCATGATCGGGAAGAACCGCGTGAGCAACATCGCGGCCGAGTTTCCCTTCGATCTCCTGGCCGGCGCTCCCGTCGGCGGTCTCGCCGTCATGGGCGACCATCCCGACCACCGGGAGGACCAGGCGCTCTGGTTCGCCGCGCTGAACGAAGGCTACCGCGTCCCGGGCTTCGCCGAAAACGACACGGTCTTCGGCGCCGCCGATCTCAGGGCGGGACCCCACGCGACCTACGCCCACGTGCCGGACATGGGCCCGACGATCGACCTCGGGAAGATCGTCGACGCGCTCGGCGCGGGCCGCAGCTTCATGTCCTCGGGCGCGTTCTGCATCGCGACCCTCGAAAAGGGCGCGCTCTCGATCCGCGCGTGGGCCTCGGCCGATCCGAAGGACGCCATCGACCGGCTGGAGCTGATCGCCGACGGCAAGGCCGCCGCGGTGGACGCCGCGAGCGGAAAGCGGGAGTGGCGGGGGAGCGTGCCCGTCTCGGCGACGAAGTGGGCGCTCGTGAAGGTGCTCTGCCGGAACAAGGGCGCGGTCGCGATCACCAATCCGGTCTACTTCGGGAAGGCCCCCGAGCCGCTCAAGGCCACGGTGTCAGGGAAGGCGACCCGCGAGGGCAAGGGAGTTCCCGCCGAGATCGTCGTGAGCGCCTGGGGGAAGGAGGTCTCGCGGACGAAAGCCGGCGCCGACGGCATGTACCGGCTCGAGGCATCCCTCGCCGCCCACCTGACGTTCACCCACGAGGGGAAGAGCGTCGAGAAGGTGATCCTGTGGGACGATCCGGAGTACCGGGCGATCCACTTCGGGATCTACTCGACGAGCCATGTGGGGCAGCCGGGGACGCTCTCGGGCTGCCTGCCCGCCGACCTCTTCGAGCGCCTCCGCGCGCGGGCGAAGTCGGTGACGATCGACGCGGAGCTGAAGTAGCCGGGCTACTTCTTCTCCTGCTTTTTCTTCCTCAGGCCCAGCACGAGGAGGACGGCCCCGACCCCGAGGGCGACTCCTGCGGCGATCTTCTCATGCTCGCCGAAAATCCCCATGATCTTGGATTGCATGCTCATGGCGTGGAAGATGAAACTGCTGGCCCCGGCGAGAACCAGGAAAATCCCGGTGGTCTTCATGATTATTCCTCCTGAAAGCGATAGGGGATTCTACCCTGCCGAAGGGCCCCGCAGCGCCCGATTCACGAGGCCGGCCTCGCGCGGCTCCAGCGCCAACCCCAGGGCCGCCTCGCGGGCGGCCGGCGACATCTTCCCCCACGACTTACGGAGGATCCCCACGACCTTGTCCTCCTCCGTTTTCGCCGCAAACTCGGCAAACTCGTGCTGGAGGAAGACGAGGCACGCGGCGTCCTCGAGCGTCTGCCCCTCGGGGTCGGCGGCGAGGTTCTTCTTGAGCATGAGGCCGGCGGCCTTCGCGACGGAACGCTCGGCGTACTCCGCCTCCTTCATGATCGCGGCCAGGACGTCGGCGTGGAACTTCTTGAGGGCCTCCCGCCACCGGAGGTAGCCGGCGCGGCCTTCCGGGTACGCCGTGCGGGGAGTCTCCCAGCGGCGGACGTGCTGGGCGCGGACGGCCAGCAGGAGTTCTTCGCTCGCCCCCGGCGCGAGCCTCTGGGTCCACTCGACCATCCGCTGCGAGTAGGGGAGTTCGTGGTTCCGCGGATCCTGGGCGTTCGCACGATCGATCGCGGCGCAGGCCGTCTCGTAGGGGGTCACGGACCCTACTTGCCCTCGACGAACTTAAGCGAGATGCCGTTGATGCAGTAGCGGAGCCCCGTCGGGCGGGGGCCGTCGTCGAAGAGGTGGCCGAGGTGCGAATCGCAGCGGGCACAGTGGACTTC